>PLDW01000380.1:0-22205 GCA_003136315.1 Gemmataceae bacterium
GACTCAACCCCGGCCACCCTGACGCAAATTACCTGGAATTTGCCGCAGTGGCGGGATCACACCCGCCTTGTCTGCCACTCGATTGCGACCGCCCAGGGCACCCCGTGCGTGGCCGGGTCATCGAGTCGGGCGACGGTATCGTTGGTGCGGTCCGGGTCGCCGGGGAACGGGACGGCCCGGGTGTCGAGCCATCCGCGGAAGGCAACGGCGTGGGCGTGGAGCCCGAGGAGCCACCCGAGGAAGCCGGGCGGGTCAATTCGGGCAGCGTACCGACTGGCCTGGTCGTACACTCCCTGCGGCATCCCTACACCCCCTTCGACCTCTCAGTATTTCCCTGGTAGGTCGTCAAGGTCAAGATGTCTCCGCAAGCCCGACACACTGGCCGCTGTCAGGGCGTTGGCCCCCCGAACCCAGGGGAGCAACGCCCTGGTTCACCTCACGCCCACTCGACCTTCACGCGCAGGGTTTCGCCGGCTGAGTATTCAAGCGGAACCCCACCAGCGGCCATTGTGAGGGGTTGGGTCGGGTGCCCCATTCCGTCGACGACCGATGCCTGCGACGGGTCGCGGGCGAAGCGCAGTTCCGCCGCACCGCCGAAACCTGCGCACTCCACGAACTGCGCCAATACTGCCCGGTTCATCCCTTCACCTGCGTCGCATGGCCGCAGGGTTGTCAGGACCAGGCTGGGCATGTCCACGTAGGCCAGCCAGCCACTCGATCCGACCGGCGGCGGTCCCTTGTCGGTGACGATCACCGGCGTGGGCGACACCCACCCCACCGCTGTCTGCATAGGCTGCTCCCGGTCGAGTGCTACGAGTAATTCGAACACCCGCCCCCGCTCACCCTCCGGGACCAGCACCACATCCACCATCCGGTTTCCGTTCCGCTGGAGGAACGGAAGCCCACCGGTGAACAGGAAACTCCGCTCGCTGCCGAGCCGGACTTCTAGGTAATCCGGCGACACCGGGCGGGTCGATCCCGTCATCGTGTTCTGGCCGTTCACCCCGCGGAACAGCACCGCACGCTCGTCTCGCCAGCCGAAGCGAGCCCCGTAGTAGGCATGCCACGGGTAGCCCGTTGGCTGGTGGCGCACATCCAGTTCGATCCGCATCTCCAGCACCGGCCGACCCATCCAAGCCCGGAACCGCTGTCGGAATGTCGCCAGTACCTCGTCGTGCTGGTTGAGAATCTCCCCCGCGCTCGTGATCTCGCCGAGGGCAGCGCCGCTGTTCGTCACGGTCACCGAAGTCGCCCGAATCTTGCTCCCGGGGTTGAACACCAGTTGTTGGCCGAACCGGGTCTTTCGGGTGCGCAGGTCGCGGAACCCGCGAAGCCCACCGGTGGTCGCATCAATGTCGGCCTCGAAGAACTCGTTCCGGATCGTCATCCCATCCGCGGTTTTGAGACGCGATTTGGGGGCATGTGTTCCGGCTGGTCCCTGGCGGGGGAGCCAGGCGAATCCGAGCGGTGGCAACTCGACCACGAGCCGACCCGTGCTCCCCGCGAACTCGGCGGCCTTCACGGGGTCGATCACCGGGATCGGCCCCTGGAATCCCTCCACTTCCAGGGCGACCCGCCGGGCGAATCCGCACGAGTTGAAGAGCAATAGCCCGGGTTGCCCGTCAGCCGATCGAGCCTGGATGCGATCGGCCAGCCGTTTGCCGACCTCGGCTTCCACCAACGCGAGACTGGCAGCGAGAGGGTCAGAGGAATCGGCCTCTCCTCCCGGTCCCGGCTCCGGAAAATTCACACCCCGAAGCTCGATAGCCTCTTCCGTTGCTGTGAGCGTTGCGAGCGTCTCCGCCTCCGCAGCGCTGGGGTTGGGGGTGAGCCCCCGGTACAGCCCCGCGAGCGTGTAGGCCGAATCGATCCTTCGCCGCAGGCGGAGATGCTGGGGGAAGCCCGTTACCGGGTCCGGACGGTGGGCGTTTGTCACACGGTCGTCGAGGTAATCGGCGAAAAATTCGTCCGCTTGCTGGGCACCGATGTAGTCACCAGTCACGGCGTCGGTGAAGTAGCGGCCCAGTCCGGTCCATGTGCCCAGAACGGGGGCGAGGTCGGCGAGCGCGAGGAGGTCGTGGTACGATTCGTTCGGCGGTTGTCCCTTGTGGATGAGAGCGACGGCTGGTGCAGCATCCTGCGAGATCGCCTGGCGGAGGTGATAGGCCAGGTTGAAGAACGTGGCCGGATCGTGGGCCGGGAGCGGTTCCCGGGTGAACGCATCGACCGACTTCCCATCCGGCCCGGGCCAGTTCACGGCGGTTGCCCGCAGCGACGGAATGAGAGCCCCGTCGAAGTTGGTCAGGATCGCGTGCCGGTAACCCATGTGCTGGAGCCACGAGGGGAGTTGCGGGTGGTACGCACTCTTCTTGCGGGCGTAGACCGCCGGCTCCACGCCGAACAGCCCTTTCGCGGCCTGCCGCGCTTTCCGCAGGTTCCACCATTGCGACTCGAATGGGAGCAGGGCGTCTTCCCGGTCCCGGTACGATCCGCAGCAGAGGTCGACATTCGGTGGTAGGTCGGGGATGATCCTGGCCTTCAGCTCGGCGAAGCGATCAGGGGCCTGCGCTGCCAGTTGCTCCAGCGTCTCGCCCGATGCGAGGAGGGTGAGCGGAACCCCTGCCGCAAGCGATTCGGGCCACGGAACCGCCAGGTTCTTCGGGTCGAGACTCACCCAGTCGAGCCAGTACACGGAGCCAGCGTGGAGTTGCTCGCGGGCAGTCTGCAACTTCTCCGCCGCGGCCTTGAGATGAGGTCGATCGTCCTCCCCACGACCGGCAGCATCAACCGCCGCTGTCACATCGGCCCAGAACCCGGCCGCATCCAGGAGCCGGTCGTGGTCCATTGCCTCGAACAGTGCATCGACAATGATGTACCCGTAGCCGAGCCCGGCGAACCGTCGGACCACCTCCGGGGGGAGGTCGGCGAGCGGCCCGGGATCTCCCACCGCGCGGATCGCAGCCTTCAGAGTGTCGGTGGTCTCAGCACGGTTCGCGGTCGCCGGGAAGGCAACCGCCCCGGCCGCCTTCACCCGCTCGGCCCAGTCATCGGGTTGGTACAGGTGCGGGCCTTGCGGGACTGCGTACACGAACCGCGGGCTGGGGCTGTCGTGGTCGTAAGTATTGGACACCTGGGGGGGCTGGACCGCGCCGCTCAAGGCGGCCGGGTGCCACAGGGCGAGATAGCCGTTCAGCCACGCCGACACTTCGTCCGCCGACATCTGAAGCGGGTAGGAGGTCGGCAGCCGGTACGGAGAGAGAAGGTGGAGTTGGCGATCGGTCATGGCGGTGTGAAGAATCACGAAAGAAGAGTGGCGAATCGACCAGGGTGACGGGCAGTCGCGACCGGTAGCGGGTGTTACGGGCGGATTCCGTCATTTGTCATTCGTCATTTTTCGATTGGGCGGGTTTCGGATATAGTACGAAAACCCCCGTTGTTCACCCCGCGAGGTCGGATGTGGCGAAGAAGAATGCCCCCCCGGCACCTGCTGCCCCAAGCCCGGAGCGCGTTAAATCCGCGATCCGCACGGGCGATTTTGCCACCGCCCTCGAAGTTGCCCGCCAGTTGCACACTCTCACCCCCACCCCGGAGGCTCTGGCCGTCCGCAAACAGGCCCTCATCGCAGCCTTGGGGCAAGCAGCCGATCGCGATCGGATGGTGGACTTCAATCGCCTGATGACCGAAGCCGATCAGGTGGACCCGAACGACCCAGCGTGGGTGTTTGAGCGGGCCTGCCTCCTGGCGCGGGGCGGCCGGATGGGAGACGGGCTCGCGCGAGTCGATGAAGCCACTCGACCGAAAATTGCTGGTCACGCTGCCGACCGGGCGATCCGGATTCGGACCCGGGAGTTTCTGCCGGCCGAGTTGCATGCCGGGTTTGATATGGTCATGGCTGCGTTCCGGCACCACGAGGCCGGGAACGAGGCCGGTGCCCGTGAGGCTGTGGAGCCGATCGGGTTGCGGTCCCCGTACCTGGAGTGGAAGGTTCTCATTCGCGGGCTCATCGCTCACGCGGCCGGGGACGATGCCCGTGCAGCCGAGAACTTTGGGCGGCTGGATCCGACCCGCCTGCCGGCCCGCCTGGCAGCCCCGGTGCGGGTGGCCATCGATCCGACCTTCAAGGAATCGCTACCGATCGAGACAGCGAACGACCTGCTGGCCCGACAGCAGAAATTCACCACCAGCCCGATCGTCGATTTGCTCCGCAAGATCGCCAAGGAATTCGGCCGGGAGAAATCGCTGGTCCCGGCATTCCGGGCAGCCGATGACCTTCTCCCGCACCTGCGCAAGGTTGCCCCCCAACTCATCCCGCGGCTGGGGAATTGCCTCTACCAGGCGATCCTCCAGCAGGGACAGCCAGACGACATGGCGCGGTATCGGAAGCTGTTCGGAAACCCAGCGGATGACCCGCACTTTCACAAACTCCAGGCCCAGATCTCCGAAGCAATGGACGAGCCAGCGGTCGCCCACAACTACTGGCAGAAGTACGGGGGGTGGCTGGCCGGAAAGCCTCCTGGATGGTCGGAAGCGGTCCTGAATCGAGCCCGTGCCATGGTGTGGGCGCGGATGGGGGATAACGCCAACGAAGCAGCCGAAGCCGAGGATGAGTACGAAGATCCGGACGAGATGTTCGGGTTCTTCGGTGCTCCCCCACGGCGACGAAGCAAACCCAGGCCAGTGGATCCGCCCGCGGGGGAGTGCTTCCGCCAGGCTGCCCAGTTCGCACCCGACTGGCCCGATGCCAGCCGAAAGCTCTTCGATGCGCTCGTCGAAGCGGATAAACCCGCCGACGCCGAGGCCGCCGCACGGGCCTTCCTGGCCCGCCACCCGGACGACTTACCCCTGCTGACCGCTCTGGCCAACCTGGTCCAAAGTCAGGGTCGGGCGGGAGACGCGGCCGAGCTCTGGCAGCGCGTCCTGGAGATCAATCCGCTGGATCGGACCAACCGGTTCCAGGTGGCATATGCTGTCCTCGCCGACGCCCGAAGGAAGCTCACCCAGGGCGACGCCGCTGCTGCGGCCGATATCATCGAACAACAGAAGGAGCTGGTCGACGAGCAGGCAGAAGCCTCGGCGAACGCGCTGCGGTCAGTTGTTTTCACCAAGCTTGGCAAGGCCAGCGAGGCCGCGGCGGCAAGAGGCCGGGCTCTGGCTGTCCCCGGCGGGCGGCTCGGGGCGGCCTACTATATGATGGTCGACGGACTCCTCGCGAAGCTGAAACCCGCCGACAAACGAGTGGCCGACAAGCTCTTCGCCGAGGAAATGGCCAAGCCTCCGACCCCTCTGGAGGCGCTCCAACTTATCGCTGCGTACGACCGGTATCAGCTTGACGGGGTGACTTTCCGGGGGCAGAAGACCCACGCCAAGAAAGTGCTTGACCCGGTCGGCCGATGCCTCACGGCAAAGGCTCCCGAGATCGAGTTCGAACGGCTCGGGGATGGTCTCTGCACGAAGGAAGAGTGGAAACTGGCGAAGAAGTTGGCGGATGCCATGTTGCGACGATTCCCCAACAACCCGCAATTCTATCTGATCCGGGCGGAAGCAGGCGTCGGCTCCAACGAGCACGCATACACTCAGCAGGATCGATTACGACGAGCCAAACAGTTGGTCGAGGCATCCACCGAACCCCGCCACCAGGCTCTCCTGGAGCGGATCGACGAACTCCTGAAGGGCCTGTCGTCGCCGTTCGACCTCATGGAGATGTTCTTCCGCGGGAGGCAAGAGTGACTACTCCGCTCGCCCTAAAGGGCGGCGGCTTCTACGGAGTTTCCCCCGATGCCCTGTAGTCCCAGGGCAAGAATATTGAGGCTCGCGTTGTGATCCCGGCCACACTCACCCTTGCAGCACTCGCACCGGTAGATCCGCCCCGCAAGCGGCATCTTCTGGCGGTGTCCGCAGCCGTGGCAGGTCTGGCTCGTGTAGGCCGGGTTAACCTTGACCAGAGATCGACCAGCATTTGCAGCTTTGAAGATCAGCAGGGCAAAGAACAGACTCCACGAGGCGTCCGAAATGGACTTGGCAAGGCTGTGGTTGTGAACCATCCGGTTCACTTCCAGGTCTTCCACGGCGATGAACCCGAACCGGTTGACGATTCGACGGGACGTCTGGTTGGCGAAGTTGTCGCGCCGGAACTTGATCCGCTCATGCACACGGGCCACGGGCTTGCGGCGTTTACGCCGCTCGGCAGTCCCCTTCGCCGTCTTGGCAAACTTCCGCTGCACCTTCGCCAGTTCCTTTTCGTCGGTGCGGAAGAACCGAGGGTTGTCGATCGGTTCCCCGGTCGGTCCGGTGGAAAGGGTGGCGAAGGTCGTCAGCCCCACGTCGATACCCACCTGAAGAGCGCTGGTGGGGAGCGGGGTGGGGTCAGGGACTTCACACGAGAAGTTGACGTACCACTTCCCCGTCGAACTGCGGCGAACCGTACAGGTCTTCGGCGTACCTTCCAGGGGACGGTGAAGCACAATCCGAATCGTCCCAACCTTCGAGAGAACGAGTTGATCCCCGTCCACCGAACAGCCCGAAGGACACTGGGGGAAGGTCATGCTGTCGTAGTGGAACTTGCCACGGAACCTCGGATACCCGGGAACCTCTCCCGCCTTGGTACGACGGAAGAACGCCTTGAATGCCAGGTCGATCCGCACCGCGACGTTTTGCAAAACCTGGGAGTGGACATCGCCCAGAGTGGGGCGTGTGGCCTTCAGACCCGGAATGGTTTTCTGCTGGTCGTAGAGGCTGGGAGCCGTCTTGGTTGCTTCGTAGGCGGTTTTTCGTTCCTCCAGGAAGTGGTTGTACAGCCACCGGCATTCGTCCAATTGTGCGTCAAGAATTGTCTCTTGAGCCCGCGTGGGGAACAACCGGTACTTGAAGGTTTTACGCATTAACTGCATTGCAGCCTAAAAGGTGTCCAAAAACAAGCGCTGAAGCCCAAGAAAAAGCGTTTCATCCACTACCACTGAAGTGGTGTGGCTTTCACGGGCTAAAGCCCAGTTTGGTAAGATCATGCCCAATCCCTACAGTATCCTGGGAGTTCCAGCGGATGCCGACGACGAGACGATCCGGCGTCGCTACCTGCAACTGACTCGCGAGTTCCCGCCCGAGCAGCACCCCGACCGGTTCGCTGCGGTCCGGGCCGCGTATGAGAAGGTCAAGACCCTCGACAGCCGGGTCCGCTACCGACTGTTCGAGGCGACCAAAGACGATACCATTGAAGCGATCATCGAGGAAGCGGCATGTCGGACCCCCCGGCGACGATTGAGCCTTCAAGCCCTCCTGGCGGCGGCCCTCCCGCCACCTTGACCCCCGATGCGGTCGCCGCCATCCTGGGGGACTTCCGGGCGTGGCTCGAAAACGGGGTATTGAGCCGGGGCGAGGGGACCGCGGCCACGACCTCATTACCCGTCACCCCCGGGATCGATCTGTTCACCCTGGTTGGGCAGTTCACGGCTCTGCGGCACGAGGTGAACCTCCAGACCAAGGCCACCCGCGCGGCGGTGGAGCAGAACGCCGAGGTACTCCGCCGACTGGAAACTGCGCAGCAAGAGGCTCCCGAGCCTGAGGACGTTTCCGACGACACCCTCCGACCGGTGGTGAAGGCGTTTGTCGATATCGCCGATGCGCTGTCGCTGTCGCTACGTCAGATGGAAAAGCTTCGGGACGCTATCGAGCCGATGCTGGATGAACTCGAACTCGCCACGGAGCCCGAAGAACTCGCCACGGAGCCCGAAGAAGTTCCTCCCCCGTCGCGTGGGTTCTTCGCCCGCCTCTTCGGGAGCCAGCCCCCGACCCACGCCCCAACACCGCCGCCACCCACCCGGCCACCCTCGGAGCGCAGCGCAGTGGCGGTGGATCGGCTCCGGCAACTGGTCGCCGCTGCTGCCGATGGATATGCGATGAGCCTCCGCCGGGTCGGGCGGGTGCTGCCAACCCTGGATCTGGAGCCGCTCGGGTGTGTCGGCGAGTTGTTCGATCCGGAGTTGATGGAGGTGGTCGAGGTGGTCGGGGACTCCGACAGCCCAACGGGTACGGTGGTCGAGGAGGTCCGGCCGGGCTATCTCTGGCGGGGCAAGCCGTTCCGCTTCGCCCAGGTGAAGGTGGCGCGATAAATTGATCCGCCGATTACGCAGATGTTCAGTCGGTGCTCGGGCCGCCACGGAGGGCGGCCCCTACAAATCTGGGGTAGGGGCCGCCCTCCGTGGCGGCCCGGGAAGGCGATCAACATCGTGTACGGGCTGCCCTCTCGGGCAGCCCAGCCAGGCGATTGTGGATATGTGTCCAATCTGCTAACAATGGCTTTCTTCCGAGTGAAATCATGGCCGAATTGATTGTCGGTATTGACCTGGGGACGACGAATAGCGAGATCGCCATCGTCGAGGGCGGCCAGCCACGGGTTCTGGTTGAGGATGGCGACCCCATCTTGCCGTCGGTCGTTGGGTTGGCGGAGGATGGCCGCCTGCTGGTCGGGAAGGCCGCCCGGAACCAGTGGGTGTTGGCCCCCGAGCGGACGGTCAAGTCGATCAAGCGCAAGATGGGGCAGGAGGTCAAGGTCGCGCTCGGGACCGACCAGTTCACCCCGCAAGAAGTCTCCGCGATGATCCTGCGGACGCTCAAGGCCCGGGCCGAACGGGAACTCGGGGTGCCGGTGGTCAAGGCGGTCATTACCGTCCCGGCCTACTTCAACGACAGCCAGCGGCAAGCGACCCGCGAGGCTGGCGCGCTGGCCGGGCTCGAAGTCGTCCGCATCCTGAACGAGCCGACTGCCGCGGCCCTGACGTACAATCCGGACCAGTCGAAGGCCGAGCGCATCCTGGTGTATGACCTTGGCGGTGGGACGTTCGATGTGTCGATCGTCCACACCGAGGGTGGGGTGGTCGAGGTGCTGTCGAGCCACGGCGACACCCAACTCGGCGGCGACGACTTCGACGAACTCTTGCTCACCGATGTGGCAACCGATTTTGAAACGATGTATGGGGTCGACCTCCGCGCCAACCGGGTGAGCCGGGCCAGGCTCCTGCGGGCTGTCGAAGATGCGAAGAAGCGGCTCTCCGACCACGCCATCACCAAGGTGGAAGAAGAGTTCATCGCCGAAAAGGACGGGGTGCCTCTGCACCTGAACGTCGAGGTCGAGCGCATCGAATTCGAGGAGTTGATCCGACCGCTGATCGACCGGACAATGCAGTGCGTGCAGCAGGCTCTGGACGACGCCAAACTGACCGCCGCCCAGATCGATAGGGTGGTGCTCGTTGGCGGCAGCACCCGCACCCCCCTCATCGGCCGTCTGCTTGAAGAGCGGCTCGGTCAGCCGGCCCACCGGGAGGTGAACCCGGACCTGTGCGTCGCTCTCGGGGCAGCCATCCAGGGTGCGATCATCTCGGGGCAGAATGTCGGCTCGGTGCTGGTCGACATCACCCCGCACTCGCTCGGGATCAAGTGTCTGGAGATGACCGACGATTTCGGCTTCCGTCCGAACGAATTCAAGTTCGCCCCGATCATCCGGCGGAACAGTCCGCTCCCGGCGTCCCGGAGCGAGGTGTTCGCCACGGTCTCCGACAACCAGCCGATTGTCGAGGTCGAGGTGTATCAGGGCGAGAGCGCGGATGTCCGCCGGAACCACCGGGTCGGACGGTTCAACATTGAGGGGCTAGCCCGGGTTCCGGCGGGGAACCAGTTGGTGGTTCAGCTCGACCTGACGCTCGATGGTATCCTGAAGGTATCAGCCCGGGAGAAGGCGACGGGGCTGGTGAAGCAGATCACGATCGAGAATGCCCTGGCGCGGTACGCAATGGCCGAGCGGGAACACGCCCAGAGCCGACTGAACCGGATGTGGTCCGACCTGGAAACGCTGTCGACACCCCCTCCCGGTGACGAGCCCAACCTGAGCGAGGACGGCCCGGACGACTTCGACCACCCGCTCGACGAGGGCGGACCGGAGACCGAGCACGGCGTGTCGTCGCCGGTGGGCGTCCCGCAGCTCGACCCCGGCCCCCGTGAGGGCCAGCGTGAGACGGTGCAAGCGCGGGCCTTACTGGAGAAGGCCGACCGGGTCCGTGGGAAGGCGGGTGCGGAAGATCAGGTGGAACTCGACCGCCTCATCAGCCGCGTCCGTGACGCCATGACCGACCGTCGCTGGGGCGACCTCCAGTCCGCCTGCAACGACCTGAGCGACGTGCTCTTCTACCTGGAAGATGCGTGAGCGATGCTCGGACACGGCCCTCGATTTCTTGGCACGCTGCGCCAATTTCGAGGCTTCACGCGCGGTGGGGAAACATCTCCCCTGACTCCCTCGTGCAAACGATGAACATGTGATTGATCCAGGAGTTAAAACAATATTCACCACAGAGACACAGAAGACACAGAGAGAAAACGAAATCCGAGAGAGGAGATTTGGCTTTTCTCGGTATTCGGTTTGTCTCTGTGCCCTCTGTGTCTCTGTGGTTAATTTGTGCTTTACAAGCTAATATTAATCACAGAGATACAGTGAGAAGACAATAGGCAATGCCGCCTCGCCAGCACTTCTGGTAGCGGCTCTCCCGCGATGTGCCTTCCTCGGATCGATGGAGGTCATACGCCGCGCCTGCCAGTAGGATGAGCCGTATTGCGAGGGGTCACGGTCCCCCGTGGTCCAAGTCGGTGAAACCGGGTTTCAGCAACCGGTGACAGTTTCTGCAGGGATTCCAGTATCCTGTTGATGGGGCGGGTGGCGATACGACCAGGGGTCGAAGGTTCGTCATTTTGTCTACGGGATCGGCGGGGCGGGCGGCGATGACACCATCCGATGTCGAGTTGATGGGACAGGTTGCAGCCGGGGACCGGGCAGCGTTCGCCACGCTGTACGACCGGCTCGCTCCGCGTATTTTCGGGCTGGCTTTCCATTTACTGCGAAACCACGGGGACGCCGAAGACGTACTCCAGGAGACATTCCTGCGGATGTGGGAGTGGGCTCCCCGGTATGACGCCGAGAAATGCCCCCCGGATGGATGGGCGCTCCTGATCACCCGATGTCGGGCAATTGACCGGCTTCGTCGGCGGTCGACCGCGATACCGCCCCCGCAGCCGGAGGCTGCCGACCCCCCGGTCTGTGAGCTGGAGCGGCGAGAAGAGATGGGGCGGGTTGTTGCTGCACTCGCTGGCCTCTCGGCGGCCGAAGCCGAACCGATTCGGTTATCGTTCTTCGACGGTCTGACACACGAACAGATCGCCGACCGGCTCGGGCTCCCGCTCGGGACGGTCAAGACTCGCATTCGCCGCGGGATGATCCGACTCCGAGATCGGCTCGGGTCGAACACAGAGGTGGTCGAAACATGACTCCGATCGACCGGAGCGATCCGACCGACGAACAGGCTGCGCTGGTCGCTGCCGGGGCCGCGACCCCGGAAGAGATGGCCGCGTTTGAACCCCTCCTCGCCGACCTGACCAGTTTGACGGGGTTGGCCGGGTTTGGCCCGGTCGTCAACGAACTGGCCCACGCCATTCCCGCGCTCAATCCGCCCGTCGCGGCAAAAGCGAAACTGTTTGCCCGGTTGATGGATCGGTCCGATCCACGCGCCGCCGACCGGGCCGCCGCGAGTGGAATGGCCGGCTTCGTGTTCCGGTTCGGGGAGGATGGCGAGTTCGCTCCGACCCCCTACCCGGGTGTATGGGCGAGGATGCTCCACGTCGACACCGCCCGCTCTCAGTTCAGCGTGATCCTCAAAATGGATCCGGGGTCCGTTTACCCGTCCCACGCCCACGATGGTCCGGAAGAGTGCGTGGTTCTCGATGGCGAGATCTCCGTCGGCAACGTGCGGATGCGGCGAGGGGATTATCAGCGAGCCGAGCCGGGCTCCGACCACATCGAGCAACGAACCGAGACCGGCGCGCTCCTGTTCATCACCGCGCCACTCAGTTTGCTGGAGACGTGATGGTGGGAGAATCGTCACGCGGGGCTGTGATCATCGAGTGGGCCATGTCTGACCCAATCCTGTTGAACGGGAGCTGCACAAAGCCGGGCCGCCACGGAGGGNNCGTGGCGGCCCGGCTACGCAGAACCACCTGGCTTGACCAGGCACCAACCAGCCCGGCAGCCCTATTGACGATCACCACCTCACGCAAGAACGCACCCGCCTCCCGTGGATGGGTCAAAACAGTTCGTAGAAGGATTCCCGGCCGATATGCGGGCAGTATTTCGCCACCAGCGATTTGAGGTCGCCAAAGTCCATCAGTGGAAGCCAGTCATCGATCGAACCCTTGAAACACCACCGATCGACGCTGAACTGTCGGTTTTCCTCATCAACGAGGGTGAACCGCATCATGGGTGAGTAGCGCGTGAATCGTTGGAGAGCCTGGAGGTGGAACGAGTTGGGCTGGATTCCCAGGCGAGAGAACAGGACATCCTGGATGGCGTCGGCCGAGTTGTCCGCGAGGTGGACAACGATACTGTGTCCCTTCAGATCAATCACAAAATGGGGCTGTTTGGCGAGGTTGCGGACCCCACGCTCGACCGTGGCCACCTCCTCGTCGGTCACCACACGGGGCAGGATCTTCCGCAGTGTGACCCGAGAATCGGGATCTTCGTACACCTCAAAGCCGGCCGGGATCGCAGTCGCGAGTATCCCGTCCCGCTTTCGCGAGAAGAAATATTTCGGCTTCCCTGTCTTCGTCTTTCCTTCGTGAAGGTAGTACGTGTCGCCGCGGCGGTTGATGTGTTCGATCGCCATTGAAGAACTCCATTGCTCCGGATTCCGTCTTTGCGTCATGGTCACCGTCCCCGCCGCCGGAGGTCGAGCTGCGCTCGACCACCGGCTCATCGCTGCGACCCTCCGGGGTCGTTTGGGTCAACGTACTTACGTGATTGTCACCGTAACCGCCGCCGGAGGTCGAGCTGCGCTCGACCACCGGCTCATCGCTTCGACCCCTCCGGGGTCGTTCTTTGATCCCGAGTTTCCAACCGCAGCCACCTTCTCTGAACTCGTCATTCAGACTTGGACGGCATACTAATCCTCATAGTCGTCCTCGTCCTCATCATCGGGGTATTGGGGTGGGCTCTCACCGACGCTCTTGATGACTTGTGGGTATTTCCCCTCGGCTGGCCCTTCGTCGATGGCCACCACACCGATCTGATGATGCCAGTCGTCCCCGAAGTCGAACCAGTAGCCGAACTGTCGGCCCACCTCCAGCCCCATCGAGTCGATTGTGGTCTGGTCCACCGTCCCGAGGACTTGGGGATCCCCGTCGTCTGCCTCGGGTAGGACGTACGTCTGCCCATCTCGATCCATCGGACCCTGGCCCATCTGAAACTCATACATGTGCTCATCATATCGATCGAACGCATCGAAAATCGCAAAGTGCAGATCCACCAGGGTCTGGTCCCCCCGAATCTGGATCGTTCGCACGATCGACTGTTTCTTCTTGGTCCACTTTCTCGGACGCGGGCCGTCGAAGAGTGAGACATCCAGTGTGTAGAGGCGGTGCGGGCCTGCGGCAGCCGCGCGCCGGGGCTTGGTCACACGCTTCTCGGTCGGTTTCTTTGCCTTCGCCATGTGGTTTCTCACGGTTGGGCCGATGCGGGGGACTCCGTTCCCGAGATTGTGACGCGGTCCTGGTCCATCGTCCAGGGTCGAACGGCCCACTCCTCGGATTCGGCCAATCGCTTTGTCGAAAAGCGGTGAGCACAAACCAGCTCCATGCCGGGATTGTGCTCGGGTGGGTGATCCTCCTCATGGAACCCCTCCCCCTCCCTGGTGCGTCTGTTATGATGGGAGTTGACACCGGGTCCGGTCTCGTTGTGGAGGGGATTGCATGAGCACATCGATCGGCCACAAGACGCCCGCCAGCAACCCGTCGCCCGGTCTCTGGTTCCGGGCACGACGAGTTGGGGGCTGGGGGGCGATTCTCGCCTTCGGCCTACTCGTCGCCGGGCCGGCACCTGCTGCAACCCCACAGGAAATCAATGCCGCGATTCAGAAGGGAACGGATTTCCTGAAACAGCGGTACAAGGATGGTTTGCCGCCGGACGACAAAGAACACGGAATCGGACCTGCCGCGCTGGCCGGGATGGCCCTGCTGGAAACCGGTACGCCAGCTAACGATCCGGTGGTCAAGCTGATCACTGCTGCTGTTCGCGACGCCTCCTACACCGAGACCCGGACGTATCAGCTCACCCTCTGTCTGCTGTTCCTCGATAAACTCGGAGAACCGGCTGACGTCCCCCTGATCCAGTTGCTCGGGATCCGCCTATTGGCGGGTCAGAACGATCAGGGTGGGTGGGGCTACAAGTGTATCGAAGCCGTGCCTGCCAGAGACGAGCGGGAACTCCGTGGCGGACTCAAGACAAACCCGCTCGGCGTCGGCCGCGCTCCGGTTCCCGGTGGAAAACCCGCCCAGCCACCCCCTACCAGCGCTCCTGGTAAGCCCGGAATCACGGGCCGGCTGCACCCCGAAATCGAACGGTACGGCCAGGCATTACTCGATAGTCGCAACCGCGGCGATTTCTGGGACGACAATTCCAATACGCAGTTCGCCATTCTCGGGGTGTGGGTGGCGAGGAAACACGGAGCCCCGGTCGAGAATGCTCTCGACAAGATCGAACAGCGGTTCCTCGCGACCCAGGATCCTCAGACCGGCGGGTGGCCGTACAGCGGTCTCGTCGGCGGTCCGGGCAGTCCCTCCATGATTTGTGCGGGGTTGCTCGGACTGGCGACCGGGCTCGGTCGGCGCGAGGAGCGTCGCCTCGCGGCTGTCCCCCCGCGGAAGCCCGAGCCACCCCCGAAGGTGGTGGCGAAACCTAACCCGGGTGCTGGTCCTGCAGACCCGTTCTTCAACCCCCCGCCCAAACCTGTCGACAAGCCCCCCGCAGCGAAGCCCCCAGTCGAGCCCCGTCGCCCACTCGATCAACGGGACGCGGTGATCCAGCGAGCGTGGACCGGGCTCGCGGCCGTACTGGCTGCGGAAGACCGCAAACGCGGTGTGCCGGGGGCCAAGCCGTTCGATCGGTCGATCGATCACGGATTCGCAGATCTGTACTTTTTCTGGTCGGTGGCGCGGACAGCCGTGATCTTCGGCGTCGACAAGGTGGGCGGGATCGACTGGTATCCACTCATAGCGGATGCCATCGTGGTCATGCAGAACCCCGACGGATCGTGGGGAAAAGGCCGGTACGGACCAAGCGTGGATACGGCGTTCGCGCTGCTCGTCCTGACGAGGTCGAATGTCGTCCACGACCTGACGACCTGGGTTCGGAGTGCTCCCGTGAGCGTCGAGATGCGTGGCGGGCCGGGAGTGTCCCGCCCCGACCTTGCCAACCTCCCCGTGCGGAATCTGCCCGCCGCTCCGGCACCCGCCACGACCCCAGCCACTACCCCGAAGCCGATTCCAGCGCCGGTTGAGGACGGGTCCGCACAACTGGCAGAAAATCTCGCGAAACTTGCAGGGAAGGACTGGTCCAAAGCACTGGAACGGGTGCGCGATGCGAAGGGGACGGAGTACACCCGCGCCCTCGTGCTGGTGATCCACAAGCTGGAGGGAGATCGAAAGAAAGACGCGCGGGACGCACTCGCCGAGCGATTGACCCGAATGTCGGCCGAGACGCTCCGGGGCCTGACCCGGGGAGACGACCCGGAACTCCGTAGGGGAGCCGTGCTGGCGTGCGCGATGAAGGACGACAAGGGATACGTCCCGGACCTGATCGACCGTCTGAACGACGAAGACGAGTTGGTGGTCCGGGCTGCCCGGGCTGGGCTGAAGAGCCTCACCGGTCAGGATCTCGGCCCCCACCCCCGTGCAACGAAGGAGGAGCGTGCCGAGGCCATCGCAGCCTGGCGGGCATGGTGGGGAGCCCAGAAGAAAAGCAACGATCCGTGAGAGATGGTGAGAGTTGCAGGAGTGGGGTTGAGGTTGAGGCAATTCATCCCAACCAGCCACCAGGCTGGCCAAGGTGGGGATTGTGGGTGTTGGAGTCCGAGGTTTTTTCGCGGTAGCACTGGCCGTTCCGCCGAGGGTGTGGCAAATGTGTCGAGAGGTGACCCGAGAGGTTGTTCGTCGAAGTTCTCAGTGACGATGATTGCCATTCTTCACCCTGAAGGGGTGAGATCTCTCAGCCCAGGGCAACGCCCTGGGTTTCCAAGGGTTTTTGATTCCAGCCTGAAGGGCGGGGATTACGACCGCCAGCGACGTTATCCCCGCCCTTCAGGCTGGAAGGGGGTGGGTTCGTCTCCCCAGGGCGTTGCCCTGGGCTGAGAAATCTCCGCCTTTCAGGCGGAAAACAATTCACACTCCCGGAAAACTTGTCACACCCTCCCCCGAGCACCTCTCCCCACAACTGTGCTGGATGGTATAATTCCCAGAACAGTCCGATTCCCCCACGGTCTCCCGTGACGTTCCTCATCGATGGTTACAACCTGATGCATGCGGTCGGGTTGGTCCGGCGGGGCCTTCCCGCCAAGGGGCTTGAACCTGCCCGCATCCGCTTCCTCGACTGGTTAGCCGATTCGATACGGGGTCGGGACGACCTTCTCCGCGTCGTCTTCGACGCGCAAAACGCTCCGATGCCATCGTCCGAGTACGGTCACCGTGGGGTCCGTGTCCGGTTCGCGTTCCGCCAGACCGCTGATGAGATGATCGAGGAACTGGTCCAGGCCGAACCGCACCCGTCCCGACTCGCCGTTGTGTCGAACGATCGGCAAGTCCAGGAGGCCGGCCGACGACGACGCTGCGAAATCTACACCTGTCAAATGTTTGTCGACTGGACGATCGACAAACGTCCGGCAAACACATCTCACCCACACGAGCCCGACAAGCCCGAGCCCAACGCCACGCCCGAGGAGATGGCGGCATGGCTGACCGTCTTCTCGACCCCACCCAAGAAGCGGCGTCGGCGGTGACCGCCACCGCCTCCGGCCCGACATCCCGCGAACCCACGACCGACCTTCGGGGTCTTTTCCATCATGGATGACACGGACCCCCCACCCGTACCGCCCCGGGTGTTCCTGATTTTCGGCGACATCCACGGGAAGATCCTGCCTGCGTTCCGGCTGGCGTCGTGCTGGGCGAAAGACCACGGCCGGGCGGTCGCCGGGTTGCTCCAGGTTGGGGACATGGGCTACTTTCCCGACCCCTCCCGGATCGACAAGGCCACTCTTCGCCATGCCGAGAAAGATCCTCTGGAACTTGGGACATTCGACATCATCGAGCCCAACGACCTGGCCGACCGGGTGTTTGGTGACCCGAACGTCCCACCCGGGCTCTGGTTCACTGCCGGTAACCATGAGGATTTCGAGGCCCTCGACCGGCTCGCCAGGGCCAGCGGCAGGCAAACCGACTTCGTGGTGGATGCCTATTGCCGCATCCGGGGAATCAAGGACGGGATGATCGCGGAGTTGCCACCGAAGTCGGAAGGCGAAACGCCGCTACCTCAGTCGGAGTTGCCGCTGCGGGTCGGTGCGATCTGGGGAGTGGACGGCGATGCACCGAACGCCCGCCAGAATCTGCCGAAGCGGGGCTACATCTGGGACAAGTCGATCGACCGCCTTCTCCACACCCAGTTTGATGTGCTTCTCTCGCATGATGCGCCAGCCGATGCGAGATGGGTGGGATACGGGAGCAGACCTCTCCGAAGCCTGATCGAACTTGCTCAACCGGCGTTCGGGTTCTTCGGCCATTACAGTGGGGACGGAAGGCAGATCGAGCAAGATTTCGGCCGGACCGCGGTGTTTCACATGGCTGGGCTCGAACTGCGTGGCCGGGACGGGTGTCCGACCCCCGGTAGCGTTGGGGTGTTGGAGTGGGTGGACGGGTCCGGAACATTCGAGTATGTCCCGGACGACTGGCTAAAGACATTCACCCGCCACAACTGGAAGTGGTGAGCATTTCCCAGTTTGGACTTGACCTCTGGTCAACTCCGGAGAATAATCGTGTTGGACTTGACCATTGGTCAACTCCAACATCTGCACACGCCAGGACAATTGTCGGCTACGCACACATGAGAATTCACCAAGGAGAAGCCAATGCAAAACATCAGGACAGGCCGTCATTTACGGCCGAGTTAACGCGGCAAGGAGGCTGAGGAACGTCCCGGTCCAGATGGGGAGGACTCGGCCAGTGGATATCGAAATCTTGGGGAAAGAAGTTCGTTTCCTCGTTCCCATGCTCCGTAACTCGGATCGACAACTCCATGCGATCTCCCAGTGGGAGTGGGTCGAGAACGAGATGTATGCGGAGTTCCCGAACGGTTGGCAACAGCGCGAGGTTGAGCGGACCGACACAACGGTCAGGGGGACCGTTCGAGGTGGCTGGTTCGACAAGGATAACAATGAAAATGTTCCGGATGACAGCGTCGAGTTCGTCGTCGCGTTGCCACCTGACCAGATGACGACGGTCTACGCTCTTTTCGAGGAGATATGCGAGCGATTTGACCAGAAGTGCCTGTATTTCACAATCGGTGGAGATGCCGCGCTTTACCACCCGACAAAGGAGCGTGACCGTGAGACAGGTCCCGGACCGGCTTGACGCCGCCTCGCTCGTGCTTAGCTCGTCTGACGGGGCTGGAGGTACACTATGATGCACAACGCGCACACGACGAGGAGCCCATCCACGGCCTCACCGCCGTAGCCGAATTGAAGCATCAGGAGCTAGCCGGCCGAGAAGCGAACGCTACGCGATCTCCACGGCTCCACAGCCGTGGCCGAGTTGAAGCCCCCAGTTGACGATGCGACCACTCCGCCGACCAGATGGGTCATCTCCACGGCTCCACAGCCGTGGCCGAATTGAAGCAAGCAAGTGACAAAGCTGCCCAGAGTCTTTAAATACTGGGACATCTCCACGGCTCCACAGCCGTGGCCGAATTGAAGCGAGACCTGGGCCGACCCGCTGAGGCTAGGTCGGTTTATCTCCACGGCTCCACAGCCGTGGCCGAATTGAAGCGAAGCCTCGCGGAACTGGTGGAGGAAATATCCAATGACATCCCTCCACGGCTCCACAGCCGTGGCCGAATTGAAGCGGGCAATGGACTCGCTTCCCGGGCTCGCCTCCCGGTCCAGCCACTGCTCCACCGCAGTGGCCAAAGGAGGTACACCATGATGCCCACCACACACACGACCCTCAGCGGCCTGGAACTCGATCTCACCTCGCTCACGGCGGAGGAGGCTGCTCTTCTTGACCGTGCTCACAAGGTATTCGGCGAGTCACCCGACTGGATCGCCTTCAAGAATACGTGGCTGAACGAAGTGCTGAGCATCTACGATCGGCAGAATCTCCCCCGACGGGAAGCCCTCACGAAACCTCTGTATCGGGCTGTCCAGGATCTGGGGAGTCGGCTGATGGTCCAGGCTGGGTACGCCACGATGCCCAGTTATCGTGAGCAGATCGCTGCCATCATCAAAACCAAGTTCGACACCCGTCGTCAATTCTGCGAGGCGACCGGACTCTCGGAGGACATGCTCAGTCATGTACTCCGGGGCCGGAAGGATGTGTCAATTGGCACCCTCACAGAGATCCTGGTCAAGATTGGCTATGGGTTGGCCATTGTTCCGTTGCCGAAAGCCCCTGTCGGTTGAACACCGGTTCGGCTCGCACGGGTGATCAGGGAGGATGGAGGCAGCAATCTCGACTCCTTCCTGATCTCCCTTGCTGCCTCTTCTCACCTGTCCGGGTCTTTGCGAGAATTTCACATCGTTTGCCGCAGCCGATCCTATCCCTATTTCATCATCCCTTCCTCTGGGCCTGCCTTGTGACACCCTCGTCTGATGAACTCACTCGCCTCCGTCGGTGGCAGGGGGTGACCGTTGCCACACTCTTTACCGGGTACGCTGGATATTACATCTGTCGATCGGTCTTACCCGTCGTCTCGAACCAACTCATCGGCGATCCCACTCTCGGACTCGATGATCGCGATTACGGTCGGCTCGGTGCGATCGGGATCTATCTCTACGTGGTTGGAAAAGTCCTCAATGGGATCCTCACCGAGTACATCGGTGGACGAGTCATGTTCCTTTTGGGGATGCTTCTTTCAGCGGCGTGCGTCGTCCTGTTCGGGCTGGCGGGTGGCTTTGCCGCGTTCGCGCTGATCTGGGCCAGTAACCGATTTGTTCAGTCGATGGGCTGGGGGGGGCTGGTCCACATCAGCGGGCGGTGGTTCCAGCACCAGACCCTCGCGACGGTCATGGGTGTCCTTGCCGTCAGCTACTTGTTCGGAGATGCCCTCGCCCGGTTGTACCTCGGCCTGTTCGTGGAGGCTGGGCTCGGGTGGCGGGAGGTCTTCTTCGTCGCTGCCGGAACCCTCACGGCGATTGCCTTGGTCGCAGCCTTCACTCTGAAGGGCCGACCCCGCGACCTCGGCCTGCCAGAACCCGCACCGCTGCCGGGGAATGTCCACGGTGACGACCACGGAGAGGGTCGCATCCCGCTGTGGGCTCTGCTGGGTCCACTCTTCGCCAGTCGCCTGTTCTGGCTGGTCTGCGGGATGAACATGGGGCTGACTGCGATCCGCGAGACGTTCAATTTCTGGACCCCGCGGTATCTGAAGGAAGGTGTCGGGGTATCCGCCGAGGGCGCTGCGATGCTGAGCTTTGTGTTCCCGCTCTGCGGGGCCGTGGCGAGTCTCGCGGCCGGGTACGGAGCGGACCGGCTCAAGGGTCGGTTCGGTCGGCTCATCGTCCCGCTCGTTGCGCTCACGGCTGTGGCCCTGGGGCTGTTCGCTGCGACAGATTGGCGCGGGCGGCCGGAGGCCGCGCTGGCGATGATTGGTGGGATCGCGCTGCTGGTGATGGGTCCGTATTCCTACTGCTCGGGGGTGCTCGCATTGAATTTGGGTGGGAAACGGGCTGGGGCCGCATCGGCCGGGATTATCGATGCGTTCGGGTATGTGTGTGGGGCAGTGATCTCGGGCGAGGTGGCAGGCTATCTTGTGAAGAAATACGGGTTTGCGCCGCTGCTGGATGTGCTTTTCGGGTTGGCTGTCGGCACTTTGGTAGTTGCGGTCGGATACTGGTTTCAGGAGGAGCGACGATCGCGAGGGAGCCAGAAATGATCCGCGCCGCCGTGTTCGATGGCCCCGGCAAACCGTTCCGCTTCGAGACATTCCCGCGGCCAACTCTCGGCCCCGGGGAAGTACTCGTCCGGGTCACCCTCTGCACCGTGTGCGGGAGCGATCTGCACACGGTTGGTGGTCGGCGAACCGGACCGACCCCGTGCGTTCTGGGGCACGAGGCGGTCGGCATGGTTGAAGGCGTCGGGGACGGAGCATGCGACGTCGCGGGCGTCCCGCTACGGGTCGGGGATCGAGTGGTGTGGGCGGTCGCGGCGATCTGCGGGAGATGTTTTTTCTGCACCCACCGGCTGCCCCAAAAGTGCGAATCTCTCCGAAAATACGGACACGATCGGCTCACCCAGACTTCCGGCCCGCATGGCGGATACGCAACACATTGCCACCTGTTCGCCGGGTCAACGGTGGTCCGGGTGCCAGGTGGCCTCCCGGATGCGGTCGCCGCCCCGGCCGCGTGCGCAACCGCGACCGTGATGGCAGCGTATCGAGAAGCCTTGAACCACTCGACGGGAGATCGCTTCCCCCGGTGTGTCGTGATCTTTGGCCTCGGGATGCTCGGTCTGACCGCGTGCGCAGTGGCGAGCGTTGGGGAGGCGTCTGTCGTGGTGGGGGCCGATATCGACGCGGCCCGGCTGGTGCTCGCGGCCCGATTCGGGGCAACGCATCCCGTCCGACTTCCGACGGATGGGGTCGGGCTCCTGGCTCAGGTGAAGGAACTCACTGCCGGACGTGGGGCCGACCTCGCCCTGGAGTTGAGCGGCTCGCCGATCGCTGCCGGGCTCTCACTGGAAGTGCTTCGGATCGGCGGGACAGCCATCTGGCTGGGGGCCGTCCTCCCCACCGGCCCGGTCCCGGTGAATCCGGAACAGATCGTCCGGAAGTGCCTGACGCTCAAGGGCGTCCACAACTACGCTCCGCCAGATCTCGACTCCGCAATCACTTTCCTCGCCTCCCACCACAGGCGGTTTCCATTCGCCGATCTGGTGGCTCAATCGTTCCCGCTGAGCGAAATTGACATCGCGTTTCGGAATGCCGCGGCTGACCGTCCAGTCCGGGTCGGTTTGATTCCCTGATTGAGGGGCTCTCAGACAGGAACCCGCAGAGGCTGTCGCATCTACGGAGAGACGATCGGACGTATATATGGGAGGGCGAGGCCACCCCTTTGCACAGTGATGAGCCACCGTGAGCGAGAGAG
>PLDW01000380.1:22279-26799 GCA_003136315.1 Gemmataceae bacterium
CCTCCCGTTAGACCGATGATTGCACCCGGAATGAGGCAGCCAAATCGGATTCCTGTCTCACGCAACATCGAAAAGGGTAGGCTGTCCCCAGGTCGGCCGCGGTGGATCGATGAGAGTGACCGGTTCGGTCAGGCCCGGCTCATCGACACTGGCCGAGTTCACCCGACCGCTGACCGCCCACGACTCCATCAACTCCGCGGGATAAGGCCGCAGCAGCGAGAGGAGCCGGTCTGGCCGCTGCTCCCGGGGGTCAAGCCAAGCCTCGAACCGATCTGGGGGAAGGATCGCCGGCATCCGGTCGTGAAGCGGCCGAATCAGGTCGTTCGCCGGGGTTGTGAGGACGGCGACCGTGTCAATCCCACCACCCGGCGTGACCCATCGATCCCACACGGCCGCCAGCGCGAGCGGTCCACCGCCGGCCTTCCGAAAGAGAAACGGCTGTTTTACCTTGCCACGGTGCCGCCACTCGTAGAACCCATCCACCGGGACGATCCCCCTGCGAAGCCGGAAGGCGTCCCGGAAGGCCGGCTTCTCCGGGGCCGTCTCCGCCCGTGCGTTCACAAATCCTGCGTGTTTCGGATCGCTGTTCCAGTAAGGAATCAGGCCCCACCTCATCATCACCAGTTCCCGCCCGCCCCGAGGGTTGTTGCGGAGTACCGGGATCGGCTGCGACGGGGCCATATTGAATCGCGGTTGGAGTGCCAGATCGTGGCCGAGCCCGAACAGGTCGGCGATCTCAGCGCTGGTCGTTGTGAGTGTGATCCGTGCGCACATCGGAGTAGCCTCGGG
This sequence comes from Gemmataceae bacterium, assembly GCA_003136315.1. GTDB lineage: Bacteria > Planctomycetota > Planctomycetia > Gemmatales > Gemmataceae > Urbifossiella. Next base: position 23,069 of record PLDW01000380.1, read on the forward strand.
TGAGATACACCATTATGTCTCACCGATGGCCCTGTGCGGGATGTCGGAAGCGATTCCGGGCTCGCCGGAAAAGGCAACCGGGGCGGATGTTCGGGTCGTGACGAAATCAGCGGCGTCAGAATGGCCCACAGATTCAGAATGGCCCGCAGATGACGCAGATAAAATCTTGATCAAAACGAATTTAGTCTTATCTGGATTTCATCTGCGTCGAAGTCTGCGTCATCTGCGGGCCGTTCTGATGCGTCATCTGCGGGCCAGTTCTTCTGAGGTCTGAACGAGTTGAACCTGGCTGTCAAACCCACCCTCTTCGGAGGAGCCACATCTTCACGAGTTGGGTCAGGATGGCATAGGCGGTGATCGTTAAAACGAGGAGCGGCCAGTAGAGCGGGGGGAGTGGTTCGAAGTCGAGGGCGGGGCCGAGAGCGGTGAACGGAAGCAACATCCCGAAGAGCATCACAACGACCGTGGTCACTGTCAGCGGCCAACTCGCCCGACTCTGGAGGAACGGAATCCGGTTGGTCCGGATGATGTGGATGATCAGCGTCTGGGTGATCAGGGATTCGACGAACCAACCGGTTTGGAACAATTTCGCGTTGGCCGGATCCCAGCAGCCGAAGACGTACAGCATGATGAAAAACGTGGTGTAGTCAAACACCGAACTGCACGGGCCGATGAACAGAATGAACCGGGTGATCTGGCTGATCGACCACGGTTGCGGCTTCGCCACCTGCTCCGGATCGACCTCGTCCGCAGGGATCGGCACCTGGGAGACATCGTAGAGCATATTGTTGGCGAGAATCTGGATCGGAGCCATCGGGAGAAATGGCAAGAACGCGCTCGCTCCAAGTACGCTGAACATATTGCCGAAATTCGAGCTTGCTCCCATCCGGATGTATTTGAGGATGTTGACGAACACCTTCCGGCCTTCCACCACCCCCTCGTCCAGAACCATCAGGCTTTTCTCCAGCAGAATCGCGTCGGCCGACTCCTTGGCGATATCGACTGCTGTGTCCACCGAGATCCCGATATCGGCTGCCCGCAGAGCCGGGGCGTCGTTGATGCCGTCGCCGAGGAACCCGACGACATGGCCGTTCGCCTGGAGGGCCTTGATAATCCGCCGCTTGTGGGCCGGGGAGAGCCGGGCGAACAGGGAGGTTCTGTCCACTGCCCCCGCTAGCTCGGAGTCCGACATCGCCTCCACCTCCCGGCCGAGGAGGACGTGCTCGATATCGATCCCGACCTGTCGGCAGACCGTCCGGCTTACCAGCTCGTTGTCGCCAGTCAGTACCTTGACCGTGACTCCATGCACTCTCAGTGCTTCCAGCGCTGGCCGGGCAGACTCTTTCGGCGGGTCGAGGAACGCAACGTACCCCTTGAGTGTCAGGTCGGCTTCATCCTCCTTCGCGTAGGCTGGCTTTGGGTCGAGGTCACGATACGCCAGGGCCAATACCCGGAACCCATCAGCGCCCAGGGAGTCGTATTCCGCTCGCAGGTCTTCCAGGAGTATGTCGTCCATCGAGTGGAACTGGCCGTCCAGCTCGAACCGGCCGCATCGTTTCATCACCTCCTCTGGAGCCCCCTTGCAGATCAACCGGTCCTTCCCGTCTGGCGTCCGGACCACCACCGACATCACTTTCCGGGCGAAATCGAACGGGATCTCGTCGACCTTCTGGTAGGCCGGGACCGCGTGCTTCTCATGCAAGTCGGTAAATTCCAGAATGGCCCGGTCCATCAGGTTCTTCAGCCCGGTCTGAAAATAGCTGTTCAGGTAGGCCAGTGCCAAAACGTTCTCATCTTCCTGGAGGACGACATCGCAGTGTTTCTCCAGGATAATCCGGTCCTGGGTCAGGGTGCCGGTCTTGTCGGTACACAGCACATTCATCGCCCCAAGGTTCTGGATCGCGTTGAGCCGCTTGACGATGACCTTCCGCCGGGACATGCCGATCGCTCCCTTCGAGAGACAGACCGCCACGATCATCGGGAGCATTTCCGGGGTCAGCCCGACCGCCACCGCCACGGCGAAAAAGAACGCTTCCTTCACATCATCCTTGGTCAGCCAGTTGATCAGGAAGACGAGGGGGACCATGACGACGATAAACCGGATCATGAGCCACGTGAATCGGCGGATACCACGGTCGAAACTGGTCTCGGTCGGGGCTGCGACGATCGAGGTGGCCATCCCACCCAGATACGTCTTCGGTCCGGTGGCGACGATCACCCCGCGGGCGGTCCCGCTCTCGACGCTGGTGCCGAGAAAACACACGTTGCGCAGTTCGAGTGGGGCAATCGCCTTCGTGTCCTGGCGGGTGTCGCATTTCTCGGCCGGGAACGCCTCCCCGGTCAAACTGGCCTGGATGACATGGAGATCCTTGCAGGAGCAGACGCGCAGGTCAGCCGGGATCATGTCGCCGGCAGCGAGTTGGACCACATCACCCGGTACGAGGTCGGCAAGCGGGATTTCACGGGCGGTTCCCTCGCGGACGACCGTCGCAGTGACACGAATCATCGCCTTGAGCTTGGCCGCGGCAGTGTCGGCCCGGGCCTCCTGGACAAACCGGAGAGCGACCCCAAGCGTGACCATGACAGCCATCACCACTGCCGCCCGGATATCGCCCGTGAGAAGCGATACCGTGGCGAGGAAGACGAGCAGGATGACGAGCGGGTTGAACAACGCATGAATGAAGAGGGCGAGACGGCCGAACTGCTTGTCCTGGGCGACAATGTTCGGGCCGGCCTCGGCTCGACGCCGGTTGACTTCGTCCTCCGACAGGCCGGCCGGGGTGGTATTCAGCCGGGCGTAGACCGCCTCCGCCTCCGCCCCCGCAGCGTCGAGAAGTTCGGGTGCGACCCGGATCGGTGTGATCCCCCGCGGGGGGAGTTGGCGCGGAAGGACGAGGCTCGGGCGATGAGGCATGGTAGAGTTCTCAAGGAGTCCAACGAGGCGGAGGATCGAGCAGCTAGTCCGCTCGTGCAACGCCTTCACAGGCTCACAAGCTGCTTGTGGCACCCGATCCCGATGGTCGATTTTCTCCCTTCGCCGACCTTACGCGGCAACGGCTTCGGGTATCGCACCAACGATGTGGACCAGTATGCCCAGGATGCGGTCGACCTGGGTGATGGCGTATTCGCTCAGGTCGAAGGTGACCGTGCTTCCGGCAAGCCGGAGGAACCGCCATTCGGTGCCTGTTGTGATGCACCCATACACAATACCGTCCGGGATTCCTTCCCGACGGTTAAACCGGTCGACCCCGACCATCCCGGCGATGCACTGTCCGAATCCTTCCGCGATCTTCTCATTCTTCGCCTCAAACACAACCAGCACCGGAGCACGAACCCGGGGAACCTGTGGCCCCCGGCCGAGCAAAAAGTCACAGAAGCCGTTCAACCCGTTTGCCGGGTCGGCTGCGAACTCGACTCCGGAGTGCAGTCCGACCCGCCCTCCGTATCGTCCCCAAAACTCCCCCAACAGGGGAGCGATGAGGTACTCACTCCGGGCCTTTTCGGTATTGATCGAGACGGCTAACTGGGTGTTTCGGCCGAGGATGTCGGTGAAGCCGTGAGTCGGCACCACCGGCGGCACCTGCGGAAACAAGTCCGTCGCACCTTCAGTCAGCCCCAATTTTGCTAGCACATCAGGATACTGAAAGTCACTGAACGCCATCGGCGGTCCTCCGCGAATACGGGCATCTTACCGTAATCGATTGGGCATAACCGGTGGGGCTCGAAGCCTC
>PLDW01000023.1:0-7754 GCA_003136315.1 Gemmataceae bacterium
CCATTCGCGATCTCGAATTGATCGACTTCTTTCCGGCTGTAGTGGATTAAGGCCGTTAGGCGGTGGGCAGGAGAAAGGATACCCGATTAGGCGTCTGCGACCCTTCAGTTCCAACCGGCGGCCTTACGACTCGCCGCTCGCTCGGAACTCGGTCGCGAAACTCACGGGTTTCTTAGCTCCTGCCCCCCGCCTTATTGTCCAAAGCCTCATTCGGGGGCTCCAATCCCGACCAACTGCTGCCCCTAACGGTGGTCGATTTCCTTCTGCCCGTCGCCTTGTAAGTCTGGTCGAGGCTATCGCGTCCAGCGAGAAGTGTCGAAAAAGCCGGTGATTCCCGAGTGGTGAACCAGTCGGTCGTCGATACCTCGAAGAGGTTGGAGAACTCAGCCCAGGATCGCGTTTCGCGCATCCTGGGGATAAGGTTGCCTGCCACAGCTTTTTACCGCGAAGCGGTTGGACAAGGCCGGCTTCGGCGACCGCTGAACGAAAGCTACTTCTCCATCGGCCCGATCGTCCCACCGTCCCAGACGATCTTGCATCGCGGCAGCTTGGCGGCCAGTTGCTTCACCCCGGCCTCGGTCACCTTGGTGCCGGTCACCCGGAGTTCTGTCAGTTTGTTCAGACCGGTCAGGTGGGCCAGACCGGCATCTGTGACGGCCGTCTTGTTGAAGTGGATAGTTGTCAGTTCCTTGCACCCACCAAGGTGCTGCAATCCGGTGTCGGTGATCTTCATCCCGTCCATGTACACATGTGTCAGATGGGGAACAGCGGCCACGTGTTCCAACCCGGCATCTGACACGGTCGTTTCGGCGATAACGAGTGTGCTGAGGTTTTGCAGGCCGCGAAACCGCGCCAGGTCGGCGTCAGTCGTGAATTGCGGGCCGGTCAACTTGAAGTTGTTGAGCTTGAACATTCCGGCCGGGAGCTTGTCGCCCTTCTCGCCAGATATCTCTCTATACCTGGTCGCATCGCTGATGCCGAACTGCCCACCCCGCGAGAGCAGCCACTCGGCCGCCGCGCGGTCGGAGTCGCGGGGCTCGATCGTCGGACCGTCCCATTCGATCTTGCATAGCGGGAGGGCCGCGGCCAACCTCTTTACACCGGCTTCGGTGACTTTGGTTCTAATCAGTTCGAGCGTCCTGAGGCCGCTCATCTCTCGGAGATGTTCCAATCCGGCATCAGTGATCTGAGCGTTGTTGTTCAATCCAAGCGTACCGAGGGATGTCATACGCCCGATGTGCGCGAGCCCAGCATCGGTCACCTTGGTGGCACCTCCCAAGGTGATTAACCGAAGGTTCTGGCATTGAGCCAGGATCGGACAGTTCTCATCTCCAATCGGGCAGTCGATGTACGCATGGCGCAGAGTTGGTATGGTGCATATTATCTGAAGGCACTCTCGATAGCTAATTGCCGGTGAATCTCCTGCTAAAGAGAAACTCCATAGCTTAAGTCGGGCAATTGTTCTTAACCCTTCAGTCGAAACTTTTCCCGAGCCGCCGAGTCCAGAAAAATTAAGACTGGTAAGCCTTGAAAATTCAGATAATTGTCTTAGCATTGTATCATCGGCATTGTTAGCCCTGCATCCTAAGTGATAGAGGTTTGGCAATCGTTTGAGCGACTCAAGCAATCGCGGAGTCAGTTCAAAATCTGCTTGTATCTCAGATATTGTCTTGGCTATTGGCATTTCTGCGAATTGAAGCATTTGTTTTTCTGTTAACTGTACATCGTAGGATAAAAAATGGCCAAGTGATTGCAAATTGGCAATTGCGGGAAGGAGTATGTTATCTGCGAATTTCTCAGGGTAATTTCCACCTAGCAATGGTATTATTATATAATTAATGGCGAACGTCTCTTTGGGGAATGACTCGCCTATTTTGACCGTGATCACTCGCCCTGATGCGGTCTCAAGTCTGAGTTCTGCGAACGGATTCAGCATCTCCGCCGCTTTCCGCACCGGGTCTGGTGGCGGGGTCGGCTTCGGCGGTTTCGGCTTCTCCACCCAGATTCCGACTGTCTCACGCCCATCCTTTGCGAGAGTCACGCGGTCCGGTTTCACTTTCAGGCCATCCCGACGGTCGGCTGACTCGACCACGTACTCGCCAGGCGGAAGCACAAACTCACGGCTGCGCGTCCGGTCGCGGACTACTACCCCGTTTTGTTTCACCACCACATCCAGGTCCGGGTCGTCGGACTCGACGACCAGTACACCGCGCGGTGCGGCCGACTTGAAGAGCTTCGCTGCCAGTAGCCCGCCACCCAGCAGGACCGCCAGTCCCACCGCTGCCAACAGATACAATCCGCGCCGGGATCGCGTTCCCACAACGCGATGAGGCCGGCTCGCGGGCTCGACCACTGTTCCGGGTTCGGTTGTGTCCAGGTCGGCGAAGGGGTCTGGAGCAGTTGGCACACCCGGGATCGAGTCGAGCGGGATCACCTGCACCGGAACCTCCGCGGCCAGCCCGAACTCGATCTCCCGTAACTCTTCCGCCACATCCTCCGCTGTTGCTGGCCGGACGGCCGGATCTTTGGCCAACAAGCGGGTAATCAGGCCATTCAGGGCCGGCGGGAGCGGGGGACTGATCTCAGCCAGCCCGGTTGGGTGGCGGGATACGATCGCCAAAAGGATCGCGGCGGTCGATGAACCAGCAAACGGAAGCTGACCGGTGGCCATCTGATACAGCACCACCCCCAGGCTGAACAGATCGGTCCGGGGGTCGACGGATTCTCCCTGGGCCTGCTCCGGGCTCATATACAGCGGCGTTCCGACAACAGCACCCTCCGCCGTCACCGGTTCGTCATCGGACGACGCCGGGTCGGTCTCCGCGACTGCCCGGGCAAGCCCGAAGTCCAGGATCTTCACCTTCAGCTTGCTGCCTTCGAGCCAGATGTTGCCGGGCTTGATGTCCCGGTGGATGAGCCCGGTCTGGTGGGCCGCAGCCAGTCCCTCGGCGATCTCCCGGCCGATCCGGACCACGGTTGCGAGTGGCGGTCGGGGGTTGGCCTTGAGTGCCGCCGCCAGGGTCATCCCCTTGAGCAGCGGCATGACGATAAACGGCGGCTGGTGGGCCTCGTCAACGTGATAGATCGGGGTGACGTGGTCGTGATCGACGCGGGCCTGTGCCTGGGCTTCGCGCAGGAATCGCGTCCGTGCGTCCCGACTCGCAGCGAACCGGGGGAGCATCACCTTGATCGCGACCTGCCGCTTCAGGACCGGGTCTTCCGCCCGGTAAACCGCTCCCATACCGCCCCGGCCGAGTTGGGAGAGAATGCGGAATGCCCCGAGGTGGTCGGGCATGTCAGGGTCGTCGGACGGTTGGATGAGTGCAGTGCGCAAGCCATCGGTCGAGGGGGTGGCGCTGCCGGTGGCGTCGTCCGAGAGAGCGGGCCGACGAACCATGACTGCGGCCCGGCGCAGGATCGCGAGCCGGCGCTCCACTTCCAGAAGCAGGTCTGGACAATCCGCACACAGTTGTTCGGCCGGCAGGTCGCGGCCATCCGCATGTGCTACCTGCCAGGCGTCCAGGATATCATCCAGCCGGGAGTTCCTGGGCATGGCTGCACTCCTCCGGGAGGTCGCCCACGCGGGCTACGTGTCGCGTCGAGACGGCCCTCCACTGCACAGTCAAGACGTCGGCAACAAACCGGTTCAGGGCCGCCCGAATTCGTCAATTCGGGGTGGGGTTGTTGTACGTCGGCCCCGTTGCGGGGGCGACGGAATACGATGACACTGGTTCGGGGCGTTCACGAGTTCCGTCGCCCATCCAAAAGAGGGCCTCACATGACGAGTCTGACCCAGAAGGTGGCACTGGTGACGGGGGCGGCCAGGGGGATTGGGAAGGCCATTGCCCTCCGGCTGGCGAATGACGGGGCGGCGGTTGTTGTCAACTATTCGGGGAGTCTCCAACAGGCCCAGGAGACGGTCAGCCTGATCGAGAACAATGGTGGCCGGGCCGTCCCCATCCAGGCAGACGTGGGCAAGGTCGCCGACGTCCGGCGACTGTTCGATACCACGTTCGCCACGTTCGGCCAGCTCGATATTCTGGTCAATAACGCCGGGATGATGTTCACCAAACCGGTGGCAGAGGTCAGCGAGGAGGAGTTCGACCGTATCTTCACGGTAAATGTGAAGGGGACATTCTTCTGCTGCCAGGAGGCGGCCAAGCGGATGACCGATGGCGGGCGAATCATCAACTTCTCGTCGTCCACCACCGCGCTGATGCTGCCGGGGTACGCCGCGTATGTCGCCACCAAGGGGGCGGTCGAGCAGTTCTCCCACGTCCTTGCCAAGGAACTCGGGCCGCGGGGGATCACGGTCAATGTGGTGTCGCCGGGACCAACCGACACCGAGTTATTCAGCAAGGGAAAGACCGAGGAGCAGAAACAAACATTCGCCCGGATGGCTGCGCTGGGACGGCTCGGAACACCCGAGGACATCGCCGCCGTGGTGGCGATGCTGGTTGGCCCGGACGCCGGGTGGGTGACCGGTCAGAATCTGCGGACCAACGGTGGACTGATCTGATTCAGGAACGCACTGAGGCTATCGCATCTACGGATATACGATTAGACGTATATTTGGGAGGGCGAGGCTCCTGCCGAGCTTCACCTCACACGCTCGGCAGGAGCCTCGCCCTCCCGTTAGACCGATGGTCGCTCCTGGAATGAGACAGCCTCAGCGGATTCCTGGATGACTGGCAACGGGAATCCCCCTGTCCCACCCACGTCCAGGCTCAGCCCACGAAGATACCGTCGGTCAGGACCGCCCCGCTGAACGGATTGAGCAACTGCGACCCGCTGGGCTCCCCGGCACCGCTGAAGCCCGTACCCGGGTAGACCTGGACCAAACCGGCTCGATCCCGACCCGTCCCGACTGCCACATTCACCTGATCGCCAGTGCCTGACGGGATCACCGCCACACGCGTTCCGGCACCGTCTGATCCCAGGTCACTCGGTGCAAACTCTGCCACCGGATTGGTGATCGCTGCAACCGCACCATCGTTGACGATCTGAGAGCCACTGATCACCTCGACTTCCGACGGCCCTCCCGCCCCCGGCCCCAGGATCAGATCCTGCTGGCCATTCCCGAGCACATCGCCGATCGCCAGATACGCCCCATCACGCAAGGTCGAGTTGAAGGCAAAGAAGTCGCCGATCAGATCGTCCGACGGGGTAAACCCGCTGGTCGTGGCGACCTTGGTCCCGTTGATCACCAGGACAGCCGGACCGCCGCCAAACCCAGCGGCGATGGCCAGGTCGGGAACTCCGTCTCCGTTGAGGTCGCCGACCGCCGTTCGGGCACCTCCGCGGAAGTTCGCATTGACGGACAGGAAATTGTTGATCCGGGTCAGCCCGGAACCTGGGTTCACCTCCGCCGTATTGACCCCGACGGGGGTGTAGGGCTGGGCCGTGGCTGTTGCTGCCCCGTCCATGTCGTAGATGGCGACACGAGGCCCTCCCGATTGATCCGGGGAGACAACAATCTGGTCTCGCCCATTGTTCATGAAATCCCCGGCCGAGACGAAGCCACCGGCGGTGAACACGTCCGACTGGGCCAGAGGGGGAGCAGGAAGGAACGGGTCGAACGGGGCGACCAACACTGCATTGCCGGGTGCTCCACTGAGGACCGTGACCTCCAATTCGGTTCCTGGCCCGGTCGCGAAAATGTAGTCCGGGATGCCGTCCCCATTCACGTCCCCCACGGCCGTGCGGACATCGGCAGTGATGTTGCCGAAGGGGAAAAGCGTCTGGGTCGCGGTGTACTGTCCCGAGCCGTTCGGGGTGTACACGACCACCGAGCCGTTGGGTGCCCCACCAACCAACAGGACCGGGCTGACGGTGCTGACCTTTGGAGCGTTCGTCAATGAGAATGTGACCGGGGCCGAGACACCCACTGCCGTCGCTGTGACGGTGTACCCACCGGCAGTCGTGTTGGCAGCAACCGAGATGCTGGCCTGACCATTGGCAGCGGTTGTTGCCGTGGTGCCAGAGGGGAAGCTCACCCCGGCACCCGAACTCGGCCCGGCGAAGGTTACGGTCACACCAGAGACCGGGTTCCCATACTGGTCGGTGACGACCGCCACCAGGGGATTCGTGAACGCTGCCCCAGCCGTTGCCGACTGGCTGCCACCGGACACCACCGTCAGGGTTGCTGCGGCCCCAACCGTGTTGGTCAGTGCGAATGGGGTTGAGGTCGAAACACCCGACGCGGTCGCGGTGACCGAGTAACCCCCAGGTGTCGTGTCCGCGCTGACGGGGAGGCTGGCCTGACCGTTGATTCCGGTCGTGGCCGTGGTCCCGGAGGGGAATTTCACACCGGCACCCGAACCTGGCCCCGCAAAGGTCACGGTCACACCTGAGACCGGGTTCCCATACTGGTCGGTGACGATCACCACCAGGGGATCGGTGAACGCTGCCCCGACCGTGGCCGCCTGCCCGTCCCCGGAAACCACGGCAATCGTCGTCGCCGCCCCAACGGTATTGGTGAGAGTAAATGTGGCTGGGGACGAGACCCCGGTCACTGCGGCTGTCACCGAGTAACCCCCGAATGTCGTGTCGGCGGAGACGGGGACGCTGGCCTGACCGTTGGCTGCGGTGGTCGCCATGGTCCCGGAGGGGAATGTCACACCCGCCCCCGAACCCGGCCCGGCGAAGGTCACCGTCACACCCGAGACCGGGTTCCCATACTGATCGGTCACGATCACCACCAGGGAGTGGGCGAAGGCCGTTCCGGCCTTCGCCGCCTGCCCGCCGCCGGACACCGCGGCGATGCTTGTCGCAGTCCCGGCGATGTTGGTCAGCGAGAACGAGGCGGGGGTCGACAGTCCGATCACACTGGCTGTGACCGTGTCCATTCCCGTGACGGTGTTCGCACTGACCGGGACGGTGGCCAGGCCGTTGGTACCGGTGGTTGTGATGTCCCCATCCGGGAATGTCACACCAGCCCCGGAGCCCGGCCCGGCGAAGGTCACCGTCGCACCCGATTCCAGGTTCCCATATTGGTCCTCCACAACGGCCACCAGGGAGTTGGCGAAGGCCGTCCCGACGGCGGCCGACTGCCCGCCCCCTGACACGACCGCGATCGTTTTCACAGCCCCAACAGTGTTGGTGAGCGAGAATGTGGCGGGAGTTGAGACTCCACTCACGCTGGCCGTGACGGTGTAGCCTCCCGAGACGGTGTCCGCGGTGATGGGGATGCTGGCCTGACCGTTGGTCCCGGTGGTCGTGCTGGTCCCGTCTGGAAACGTCACACCGGCCCCTGACCCTGGACCGGCGAAGGTGACCGTCACATTCGCTTCCGGGTTCCCATACTGGTCCTTGACAACGGCCACCAGGGAGTTGGTGAAGGTCGTCCCAACGGTGGCCGACTGCCCGCCACCGGACGCGACCGTAATCGTTTTCACAGCCCCAACAGTGTTGGTAAGCGAGAACGTCGCAGGGGTTGAGATCCCGGTCACGCTGGCTGTGACGGTGAAACTCCCAGCGGTAGTGCCCGCGGTGATGGGGACGCTGGCCTGGCCGTTGGTCCCCGTGGTCGCGGTGGTCCCCGACGGGAAGCTCACACCGGCCCCAGACACCGGCCCGGCGAAGGTCACCGTCACACCCGACACAGGGTTCCCGTACTGGTCCGTGACATCCGCAACCAGGGAGTGAGTGAAGGCCGTTGCCACGGTGGTCGATTGCCCACTACCGGACACCACGGCAATGGTCGTCGCTGCCCCGGCGTTGTTGGTGAGTGAGAACGAGGCCGGGGTCGAGAC
>PLDW01000023.1:7818-12003 GCA_003136315.1 Gemmataceae bacterium
AACGAGGCCGGGGTCGAGACTCCGCTGACGCTGGCTGTGACTGTATAGGCCCCGGAGACAGTATTTGCGGTGACGGGGACACTGACCTCGCCGGTGGTTCCAGTGATGGCGGTGGTGCCGTTGGGGAAAGTCACACCCGCCTCGGAGCCTGGTCCGGCGAAGGTCACCGTCACACCCGAGACCGGGTTGCCGTACTGGTCCTTGACGACCACTTCCAGGGAGGTGGTGAAGGCTGTCCCAACCGTCGCCACCTGCCCCGTGCCGGACACTTCGCTGATGCTCGCTGCTGCCCCGGGACTGACGCTGATGCCAGTCTCCTTCCCGCTGACGGACCCGACAACCGTGTCGGTTACGGTGATCGATTCTGTACCGGCAGTCTCCAGGACCAGGCCGGAGAAGGTCTTTGTCCCGTCGTCCCCGGTCACGAACGTATAGTCCGCAGGGAGCCCACTGCCGGCCATCGCCAGCGGGTCGGAGCTGGTAAAGTGGACCGTTCCTGTGTACGTGGGGACGGTGTTGTCGTAGGCATCAACGGCAGCCACGATGATCGAGTGGGAGACTCCGGCCACGTCTGGCGTCGGGAACCCGGTCACTGTCAACCCTGCCACTGCCCCGGGGGAGTTGGTCAGGGTGAATGAGGCCGGGGTCGTCACCCCAGCGACAGAGGCCGTGACCACATACCCGCCAGCAGTCGTGTTGCCATCAAGGGTGGTGAGTGTCGCCTGGCCATTGGCCCCGGTGGTCGCAGTGGTCCCGGAGGGGAACGTCACACCGGCTCCAGAGCCTGGCCCCGCGAAGGTCACCGTTGCACCCGAGACCGGATTGCCGTACTGGTCCTCGACGAGCACCACCAGAGAGTTGGTGAACGCCGTCCCGACAGTCGCTGACTGCCCACCACCGGACACCGTGGCAATGGACGTCGCGGCTCCAGCGGTGTTGGTCAGGGAGAACGAGACCGGGGTCGAGATTCCCGTCACGCTGGCCGTGACCGGGTACGTTCCAGTGGCTGTGTCCGCCTTCACGGCCAGACTCGCCATTCCGTTGGTCCCGGTGATCGCCGTGGTCCCGGAGGGGAAGGTCACACCCGCCCCTGAGCCTGGCCCGGCGAAGGTCACGGTCACACCCGAGACCGGGTTGCCGTACTGATCTTCGACGCTGGCCACCAGGGAGTTGGTGAAGGCTGCACCGACAGTGGCCGACTGCCCGCCACCAGACACCGCGGCAATGCTCGTGGCAGGCCCGGCAGTATTGGTGAGCGAGAACGAGGCCGGAGTCGAGACTCCGGTCACGCTGGCTGTAACCGAGTACGTTCCCGAGACGGTGTCGGCGGTGATGGGGACGCTGGCCTCGCCGTTGGCTCCCGTGATCGCCGTGGTCCCGGAGGGGAACGTCACACCAGCCCCTGTCCCCGGTCCAGCGAAGGTCATCGTTACGCCCGAGACCGGGTTGCCGTACTGGTCCTCGACGACCGCCACCAGAGAGTTGGTAAAGGCCGTCCCAACCGTCGCCGACTGCCCACCACCAGAGGCCACCGTAATCGTCTTTGCTGGCCCGGTCACGTTGGTGAGAGAATACGAAGCCGGAGTGGAGACTCCGCTCACGCTGGCCGTGGCCGCGTAGGCCCCGACAACTGCGCCCGCCGTGATGGGGACACTGGCCTCGCCGTTGGCTCCCGTGGTCGCGGTGCTCCCGGAGGGGAACGTCACACTGGCACCCGAACCCGGCCCAGCGAAGGTCACGGTCACGCCCGAGACCAGGTTGCCGTACTGGTCCTCGATGATCGCCACGAGGGGGTTGGTGAAGGCTGCCCCGACTGTCGCCGACTGTCCGCCACCAGACACTGCGGCAATGACCGCAGCAGGCCCGGCAACATTGGTGAGGGAGAAGGAAGTTGGGGTCGAGATCCCGGTTGCCGTGGCTGTGACCGAGTACGTTCCCGAGACGGTGTCGGCGGTGACGGGGATACTGGCCTGACCGTTGGCCAGGGTGGTCGCCGTGGTCCCGGAGGGGAACGTCACACCAGCGCCCGAACCCGGTCCGGCGAAGGTCACGTTCACACCCGAGACGGGGTTGCCGTACTGGTCCGTGACAATCGCTGCCAGAGAGTTGCTGAAGGTCGTCCCGACTGTCGCCGACTGCCCGCCACCGGAGGCCACCGCGATACTCGCTGCCGACCCTGCGCTGACCGTAACGGTTGCTGTCCCTGTTGCCGACGTGAAGGAAGTGTCCGTTACAGTGATTGTATCCGATCCAGCCGTCTTGAGTATCACGTTGTTGAACGTGTGAACTCCGTCGTCTCCGGATACGAATGTGTAATCGGCCGGGAGTCCGTTACCGGCGGTGACCAACGGGTCGGAGCTGGTGAAATGGATTGTCCCGGTGTAGGAGGTCTGAGTCGAGTCCGAGGCATTCTCCGCTGTCACCGTGACATTAAAGCCCTGGCCTGCTGTCGACGAGCTGACAGTAGACACTGTAAAAGAAGACACGCTGTCGGTTGTGTTCAGGGAGACGGAAATTCCGTTATCAGTGCTCAGAAGGTCCGGGTAGCCGTCTCCGTTCAGGTCCGCGACATCGATAGCGGCCACAGCACTGATGCTCGTGATCTGGATCGGAGCGCTAAAGTTCCCGGTGCCGTCCCCAAGCAGAATCGGTTCCCCCGCTGAGCCGCTGGTGTCCGTCGCCGCCACAAGATCCAGATCCCCATTGTCGGTGAAATCGGCTGCCGTTATTCGGTCCACGATCGAGTGACCGGTGTTAAACGTCTTCTCCGTTTGGAATGTCCCGTCCCCATTGCCCAGGTAGATAGCGATGTATCCGTCCGAAGGCTGGGCGACGGCCAGATCGACCTTCCCATCCCCGTTGAAATCCAACGGGTTCCCTTGCCAGTCGGTTGCAATTACGCTGTCTTGCTCAGCCTCGCCACCCCTGACCACGCCACCAGTGAGGTAAGAGGTGGTCGGCGTATTCGAGAACGTCCCATTTCCTGGGTTCATGTAGATACTGAGACGTTGGTCCTGACTGGTGTTGTAGTCGACGATGGCGAGGTCGTTCTCGCCATTCCCACTGAAGTCCCCCGAAGCGATTGCCCCGCCATAGAAAGAAGACGGTCCCGGGTAAGAGGTCGGCGTCCCGAAACCGGAACCGGTATTGAGGTATACCACGAATCCGTTGTACTGGGTCTCGACGGCCAGGTCGGGCTTGCCATCCCCGTTGAAGTCTGCCACCGTGATGTCCAGAGCGTTCTCGGGACTACCGTGTGACTCTGGGAGTGTGATCGTGGTTGGGGCCTGGAATGTGCCGTTCCCATTCCCCAAATAGGTCTCGATCGAGCCGTTGTCACCACCATCCGCGGCGATAATGTCGAGATTCCCGTCACCATTGATGTCGGCGACTTTGATGGCCGAGGGGCAGAACGTCCCCCCGAGGGTGGTATCGTAAGTCAGATTGCCAGCACCGTCGTTGAGGTAGACCAGGATACCCGAGGTGCAGCCAACCGCCACATCGAGCTTGCCGTTCCCGGTAAAATCGCCGTAGGCGATTGACCCATAGGTCGCAGCTCCATTTTGCGGGTACGTCACAGGCGATGCGAATGAAACCGGAGTCACCCGATCTTCCAGGCACTCGACGGCCAGAGTGAAAGCGGAGCGTCTGCCGAATTTTCCGATGCGGTACATTGGGCTCTCTAGGATAATAGTACGGTAGATCATCAGATTGTCGCAGCCCGCCTACGTTCCGTCAAGTCGCGATCGACGGGATTTCACTCCCAGATGAATTCGCCCTAAGTCATTGTGTCGAAATTCTTTCTGAGAGTTGGTCGGGGAGGTTACATTTCAGGAGCCATCTTCGGTCGCACGGGAGTGCGAGGCATCTGCCGAGCCGCACCACCCGCATAGCTCAACAAGACAATATTGATTCAATTGAATTTGATATAATCAGGTGTCAGCGTTGACTCAGGCAGAAGCCAGGAAATAACCGACCACGATCATGGGGGGGATAGGGGTAGGGAGAGCCGGTTAAGGCACCCCCTCCCTCCGAACCGGACAGGCGGATCTCCCGCATCCGGCTCTCCGGTCAGTGGTTTATCCCGTTAAGGACCCGTCAGGGACTGGGACATCCTCACATGGGCTGCTTCCAGACTCCACAGTCCACGCTCGGTGAAGTAAGCATTTGGCCAACGCTGATGGT
>PLDW01000232.1 GCA_003136315.1 Gemmataceae bacterium
CCTCTGACTACGGGCCTAGGAACCACAGCCCGGCGAGGACTTGCACCTCGCAAAACCTTCACCATCCCCAGCGCACTGCCACGGGCGGCTTGTCCGCCCGTGTGACGCCTTCACGGGCGGACAAGCCGCCCGTGGCACCCACAATCGTGTAACGCGTTCACTGGCGGACAAGCCGCCCGTGGCACCCACTAATGTGGTAAGTCATTTCCTGCCGTCTCCCTCGGTTCGCTGCACTGGCGAAAAACGATCGCACAAACACAACCTTGGTGTTCTCCGAAATGCGAGCCGTGCGGCTGATGGATGTCGGTGGAATGATGAGGGTATTGGTACTGGATTGCTCAAAATGGAAATAGGCCGCAGTGGAACCCGCAGCCCATCGAGGTGTTCAGTTCAGGGCCACGATCACCGCCAGCGGACGGCGAAGCAGCTATTCCCAAGGACGACCAGTTCCCGATCGGTGTACCCTTGAGCTTCCAGACAGTCGAGAAGATCCTCGGCATTTGTCAGGTCGTCGACCGTGGTGAGTTGCCAGTCGGTCCGGGTGCGGGCAGGAGTACCGCCGACAAGAGTGTCGGCGGCGTGGTCGGCCAGTCCGACGACGGTGTTTTGACCAGCAAGAGCCGGATGGACGGCGGATCGAGTGGTCACGACGTACGCTACGGCCAGTGTCACGGACACGACAGCAACGATCAAGAGTGTGACACCCATGACACGATCCTCGAATGCCTCGCCCTGGAGGGCTTCGCTGGTGCATTTGAACCCTAGAACACCATCTCGGCTCGGCCGGGGAAAAATCGCAAAATCTGCGGGAAAATCTCCCACGAGCCCGATGAGGGAAGCGTTCAGGGGGGGCAGAAATTGTTCACTGAGACAGGAGAATTCTTCGGCTCTGATGAAGTCGGAGTTCCTCTCCAGCCATGTCATCGACTTGTCAAGCTGGTCATGATCGATCACTCCGAAAGGAATCACTCCCCAGGTCCAGCGGAGCCGCCGGACCCCGGGATTATGCGACTCAAACCGAGCATAACGCTCGGCGAATAGCTATGGGATGGGTGGGTTAGCACCTCCCCAGGGCGCAGAATCGAATGAAGGTGACCCGGGTCCGTCGATATCGTGAAGTGGAAAGGACGGACGGGCGACTGACCCATTCAGGTCGTCTGCCTCCATCGTCCCCTACACCTTTGCGTCTCGGGTGATCAAGTCGTTGACCCTTCGGGCGAATGCACTGGGATCGACGACCTTGGAGCCCTCGGCGATGACCGCTTGCTCATAGAGGAGCCGGGCATACGTTTCAACCCGCGGGTCCGATGGATCACGAGAGTGCAACTCTCGTGCCGCTTCCACTGCTGGGTTGCTCGGATTCAGCTCCAGGATCCGCTTCGACCGGCCTTCCCCGCGGCCCATCCGCTCCATCAATCGCTCCATGTGTGCGGACATGCCTGCCGCGTCGGCAACGAGGCACGCCGCACTCTCGGTCAGTCGTTTCGAGAGCCGCACATCTCCCACCTCTGGCAGCGTCTCCTTGGTCGCGGCGAGCAACCCGGCGAAGCGGTCCTTGACCTCCCTAGGAATGTCCCCGTCGGTTGCTGAGGTGTCGCCCCGATCAGCCGCCTGGAGGCGTTTCCCCTTGTACTCGGAGAGGCCCGGGAGGGCGAACTCATCAATCGGGTCGGCCATGAGCAGGACATCCTGACCCCGGGCCTTGAACGCTTCCAGGTACGGCGATCGTCGAAGCTGCTCGATGGACTCCCCGATGAGGTAATGGATCTCGTTTTGGTCAGCCGGCATCTTCTCAACGTAATCGGCCAGAGTGGTGTACTTCCCAGGCTCCGTGTTGGCAGACTCGAATAGAAGCAGATCCGCGATTTTCTCTCGATTCGTCCAATCCCGGGTGAGTCCTTCCTTGAGAACCGATCCGAGACCCTTGTAGAACGCGAGATACTTGTCGAATTCGACGTTCTTCATCCCGCCCAGCGTGTCGAGGACATTCTTCACCACGCTCTTCTGGATCACATCCAGGAGCGGGTTCTGCTGGAGGATTTCGCGGGAGACGTTCAGTGGCAGGTCGGACGAGTCGACCACCCCGTGGACGAACCGCAGGTAGAAGGGGATGAGTTGTTCGCACTGATCCATGATCAGGACGCGCTGGACATACAGCTTGAGTCCTGCGGTTGGCTCCTCCCAGTCAAAACTGAGCGGTTTGTGTGCGGGGATGAACACCAGAACCTTGAACTCGGTTTTCCCCTCCGCTGCGTAGTGAATCGTGGCAGCAGGGGCGTCGGCATCGTGGGTGATCTGCTTGTAAAATTCCTCGTACTCCTCGGGTTTGACCTCGCTCTTGCTCCGCAGCCAGATCGCCTTGCGTCGGTTGAGCGTCTCCTCGGTTATCTCTTTCGCACTTTCCCCTTCTTTCGCGTCGTCCTTCTGCTTCTCCACATCCATCACGACAGGGTGTTCGATAAAGTCGGAGAACTTCTTGACCAGTGATCGGAGTTTCCAGTGATCGAGGAATTCCTTCGCGTCGTCCTTGAGGTGGAGGATCACGTCGGTGCCGCGAGCAGGCTTCTCGGTCGGCTCGATCGAGTACGCCCCCTGTCCGTCGGACTCCCACCGGGTTCCGTCTGCTGGGGTGCCGGGTGCACGAGTGATCACGGTCACCTTGTCGGCGACCATGAATGCCGAGTAGAACCCGACCCCGAACTGGCCGATCAGACCTGGAGCCTCACCGGTCCGACCGGACTGCTTGGCGGCCTCCAGGAATGCTTTCGTTCCTGACTGAGCCACAGTCCCGAGGTTCTCGACCACCTCCGCTCGGGTCATCCCGATCCCGTTGTCGGAGATGGTCAGGGTATTGGCCGCCTTGTCTGGGGTGATCTTGATCTTCCAGTCGGTGTTCCCTTCGAGGCGGTCAGCATTGGCGAGGGAATCGAAGCGAACCTTGTTGATGGCATCCGACGCATTGGAGATCAATTCCCGGAGGAAGATCTCACGGTCGGAGTAGAGGGAGTGGGTGATCAGGTGCAGGAGTTGTTTGAGTTCAGCTTTAAACTCAAGTGTTTCAGCGGGCATGGGAGGATCTCCATCGGGGAAAACACGGACGGCCACGAGTGAGCACGAAAAGTCACCAAAAGCGGGAGCGGGGTCCGACCTTTGTGTCTCTTCGTGCCGTCTGGTGGCCATCTCCAGGCACGGATGTCGCCGGACAACCGGCGTGCGGGGTATTTTAGTGCTTTTCCCAGGGCGTCGAGATGGTTGGCGACTTTCTTCCGGGCGGCATCGGCATCTTCTGGGTCATTGGTCACGTCAATCATGACGAAGTGGTTTCGATATCCCGTCATGTTGATGCCGCCAACAGCTTCCCCTCCTTGGGATGGACGAGCTACTCACGAACAGCCCCTCCCAGGTTTTGTGAAAATGGGTAACTTATCGCTGAAGCCATCAGACATGACCCCTTCCACAGCATCAGAGAGGCTTTCATCAGATCTTCTTCGCCCCCGAACCTGCCTGGCAGGTTCAGGCGATACGCTATCAAAAAACGGAACGCTTGCCGCCCCCAAAATCTGTGGAGCGAGGTGCGTAAGACAAGGGTGCCAACACCAATGAATGAGGCAACCATGACGCCGAACTCTCCCGACATCGCCCCCATCGATGCTGAGCCCAATTCTGAGCCGTCCGATGGCCCCGATCAGATCCTGGCAGAGCAAAAGTTTCACGGCCTGTTGGAAGCGGCTCCGGACGCCATCCTTCTGGTGGATGAGTCGGGCCGGATCGCCCTGGTCAACACTCAGACCGAGCGAGTCTTCGGATACACCCGCCTGGAGCTGCTCGGGCAACCGGTCGAAGTGCTGGTTCCCGAGCGGTTTCGGGGGAACCACCCGACCCATCGTGCGGGCTACGCTGGGGAGCCCCGTGTGAGATCGATGGGTGAGGGACGGGAGCTCTACGGGCTGAGGAAGGACGGGAGCGAGTTCCCCGTCGAGATCAGCCTGAGCCCACTGGTCAGCGGGGCCGAGCGATTCCTCATCAGTGCGGTCCGTGACGTCACCCAGCGGAAAAAGGCCGAGGAGGCGGTTCGGGACAGCCAGGAGAGGTTTCGCCTCCTGGTCGAGAGCGTAAGTGACTATGCCATTTACATGCTCGACACCCAAGGGAATGTTCTCAGTTGGAATGTGGGGGCTGAGCGAATCAAGGGTTACACTGCCGAGGAGATCCTGGGTCAGCATTTTTCTGTGTTCTACCCCGAGGAGGCAATCGCTCGGGGGTGGCCGGCTGAGGAACTGCGGCGGGCAGCGGCCTTGGGGCGGTTTGAAGATGAAGGGTGGCGGGTCCGCAAAGACGGATCCCAACTCTGGGCCAATGTTGTCATTACCGCCATTTCCGATGAGGCAGGGCGGCTCAGGGGGTTCTCGAAGGTGATCCGCGACCTCACCGAACGCAGGCGGCACGAGGAGGCACTCCTGGAGAAAAACCAGGAGCTGGAGAAAGCGAGCCAGGCGAAGGATCACTTTCTGGCGACCATGAGCCACGAATTGCGGACGCCTCTGAACGCCATCATCGGCTTCACGGGAACGCTGCTGATGAAACTGCCCGGGCCGCTGACGGCTGGCCAGGAGAAACAACTGCGGACGGTCCAGACCAGCGCCCGGCACCTGCTCTCCCTGATCAACGATCTGCTCGATCTGGCCAAGATCGAGTCCGGCAAGGTGGAACTGAACCCCGAGCCACTTGTCTGCCAAAGTGTGATCCAGGAAGTCGTTACGACCCTTCGCCCTCTCGCCGAAGGGAAGGGACTTCGATTTGAGACCAAGATCCCCCCCGAAGAACGGGTTGTTCAGGCTGACCGCCGGGCACTCAGCCAAATCTTGCTCAATCTTGTCAACAATGCGATCAAGTTCACCGAGACTGGCCGCGTGTCGCTGGAACTCCTCCAGTGGGATGAGGACGGGAGAGTGGTAACGAAATTCGTCGTGTCGGACACCGGAATTGGCATTCGGTTCGATGATCAGGGAAAACTCTTTCAGGCGTTTACTCAGGTGGATTCTTCTGGGACGCGGCGACACGAGGGCACCGGGTTAGGTCTGCACCTCAGCGCGAAATTGGCCAAGCTGCTTGGAGGTCGGATCACTCTCCAGAGCGAGTACGGCCACGGCAGCACATTCACTCTTCAACTGGGCGGAGAGTGAGATCATGCCTGCACGAATCCTGCTGATCGAGGACAACCCCGCGAATCTGGAGCTGATGAGCTACCTGTTGATGGCGTTCGGCTACACCCCCCACACCTTTACTCATGGTGCAGCGGGCCTCGTGGCAGCTCAGGCTGAGATGTTCGACCTCATCCTCTGCGACATCCACATGCCGGAGGTGGACGGCTACGAGGTTGCCCGTCGGCTGAAGGCGGACCCGACCCGACAAATCGTACCACTCGTGGCGGTCACCGCGTTGGCGATGGTCGGCGACCGGGAAAAGGTACTTGCGGCCGGCTTTGATGGGTACATTGTGAAGCCGATTGACCCGGAAACGTTTGTGCAGCAAATTGAGGTGTTCCTGGGCCCCAACCGGCGGACCACCGCCTCAGCCCAGTCTGTCGCTTCAGCCGACGAGCCTCTGCCCCAGTTGGTCGGTCGTACCGTTCTGGCAGTGGACAACCTGGCAGTCAATCTCGACCTTGTCAGGGCCATCCTGGAGCCGCAGGGCTACCGTGTCCTGTCGGCAACGGGGATTGAGAGGGGGCTGGCCCTGGCACGTGAGCATCCGAGCGACCTCATCCTCTCTGACGTATGCATGGCCGGCGAGAGTGGTTACGACTTGATCCGTGCAGTGAAGGCTGACCCCCAGTTGCGAGGGATTCCATTCGTGTTCCTCACCTCGACCATGACCAATGAAAGCGATCGCGCTCAGGGGCTTGCCCTCGGAGCATCCCGTTATCTTTTCCGCCCCATCGAGCCAGATGTCCTGCTGGCCGAGATCGAAGACTGTCTCCGTGAGGCAATGAGGTCCGCCCATGGCGACGATTCTGATTGTGGATGACCGCCCGGTAAATCGGGAGTTCCTCGTGACTCTCCTGGGGTACTCTGGCCATCAGCTACTCGAAGCAGGAGACGGATCGGAGGGGCTGGCGGTTGCCCGGGCCGAGCGGCCAGACCTGGTGATCGCCGATATTCTGATGCCGACGATGGACGGCTACGAGTTCGTTCGGCTCCTGCGAGCCGATCCCGCCATCGCTAACACACCTGTCTTGTTCTACACTGCTCACTACCACGAGCCCGAAGCCCGCAAGCTCGCCGCTGCCTGTGGTGTCTCGGCCGTTCTGACCAAGCCGTGTGAGCCAGAAGTGGTGTTGCAGACCATTGAGGCTGCACTCGGGAACACCCCACCCACCCTTCCCGCACCAACTGCGGGGGATTTTGACCGGGAACACCTACATCTTCTCACAGACAAGCTTTCTCAACAGTCGGACGATCTCAATCGGACGAACGAGAGATTGACGGCCTTGGTGGAGCTCGGTCTTCAGCTCGGCTCGGAACGTGACCAGGGCCGTCTCCTTCTGGTCTTCTGTGACGCAGCGCGTGAGATCGTCGGCGCGCGGTACGCCATTGTCGGCGTCGCGAACGGTGGCGAGTTGACCTATCGGCATTTCTTGACGAGCGGCATGGACGTCGCCACGGCTGCACGCGTCGGTCGCCCGGGACCGATCTCGGGAGTCCTTGGGAGCGTCCTTGCGGCTGGCCGCTGCTTTCGCGCCGGAAACCACGGCGGCCTCCGGGCGGCTGGGATACCGGCGACGTTTCCGCCAGCCACTTCCTTGCTGGCGGCACCGATTCTGTCACCAGCCCGGATCTACGGGTGGGTTTGCCTCCTGGACAAGTTCAGTGGCGACTCTTTCACCGAAGAAGACGAGCTTCTCGCAAAAATGCTCGCGGCTCAGGTGGGTCGCATTTACGAGAACGGCAGCCTCTATGCCGACCTGCTCCAACATGCTACGAAACTTGCAGAAGAAGCCGCCGAGCGGAGGCGTAGCGAAGTGGCACTCCGCGAGAGCGAGGAGCGATTCCGCAGCGCGTTCGAGCATACGGGCGTAGCGATGGTGCTCACCGACATCAACAACGCGTTTGTCCGGGTGAACGCTGCATTCGCCATTCTGTTCGGCTATTCACCACATGAGATGCTCGGGATGACGATGGCCGACGTCACCCACCCCGATGACCGCGCCCAAAGCTATGCCCAGAGGGAGGCACTGATCGTCGGGAAGAGTCGATTCTTTCAACAAGAAAAGCAGTATCTCCACCGGGAAGGTCACACGTTCTGGGGCTTGACCAACGTCTCGCTAGTGAGAGACCCAGACGACCAGCCGCTCCTCTACGTGGGTCAGGTCCAGGACATTACCGACCGGAAGCGGGCCGAGGCCGCGGTGCAGCGCAGCACGGAACTGCTCAAGGCAGTCGTCGAAGGCACCACCGATGCGGTATATGTGAAAGATCGGGAAGGCAAGTACCTGTTGATGAACGAGGCCGCTGCTCAGTTCGTCGGGCGGACGGTCGAGGAAGTGCTCGGAAAAGACGACACCTTGCTGTTCGACCCGATTGGGGCTCGCCGGATCATGGCCGAGGCCCAATCTATCATGCAGTCCGAGCAGGCCAGCACCACAGAGGAAGTTCTGACAGCGGCCGGAGTCACCCGGATTTACCACACGACTCAAGCACCCTATCGGGATGACCTGGGCAAGGTGATTGGGGTCATCGGTATCGCGCGAGACATCACCGAACGGAAGCAAGCCGAACAACGCCAGAGAACGCATCATACAATCGTCAGCATTCTCGCAGAGGCTTCAAGCCTCCAGGAGGCCGCACCAAGATTGTTGAAGGCGATCTGCGAATCGATCGGGTGGGATGTCGGAGTTCTGTGGGTTGTGGATCATGAGGCAAACGTTCTGCGATGTGTCGATCTCTGGTACGTCGAGAATGAGGCGATCGGCGAGTTCCGCGATCTCTCGCAGAGGCTGACATTCGCTCCTGGGGTGGAGTTGCCTGGTCGCGTTTGGGAAACCTGCCAACCAGGCTGGATCGTGGACATCACCCAGGATCCGAAATTTCTCCGGGCTGCGACGGCCACAGAAGCGGGGCTGCGTGGGGGTTTTGGCTTTCCGATCTCGCTCGGGAACGAAATCCTCGCGGTTGCCGAGTTTTTCAGCCGGGAGAGCCACCCGCCCGAGAAGGAACTGCTCGACTTGTTCAGCCTGATTGGAAGCCAGATCGGGCAGTTTATCGAGCGGAAGCGGGCGCAAGAGGCACTGACCCTGTTCCGCGCGCTCATTGACCAGGTCGACGACTCGATCGAGATTATTGACCCGGAGACGGGCCGTTTCCTCGATGTGAACGAGGCGGCTTGCGTCCGCCACGGTTACACCCGAGCCGAGTATCTGTCACTCCGGGTCCGGGATCTGGATCCTACCATGAGCAGTCCTGGCATCTGGGAGAAATTTGAGGGGACTCTCAGGAGGGTGGGTTGGGTGCTTCACGAGGGGCAGCACCGACGGAAAGATCAATCCGTCTTCCCCGTAGAAGTCCGTGCCAGATACATACGCAACGGGCGGGATTATTTCGTTGCGGTCGTCCGGGACATTACCGAGCGAAAGCGGGCGGAACAGGCTTTGCGTCAGGCCCAACAGCGGCTTGCCCATGTGATCGAATCCAGCCCGGCGGTCCTCTTCACGCTTGCCATCGAGGATCACCAGATCCGGAGAATCACCTGGATCAGCGACAACCTCCAGGGGCTCCTGGGATATTCCCCCGTTGATGCCTACAGCGCCAACTGGTGGCGGGATCACGTTCATCCCGAGGATGGGCCGACACTGATGTCCCAGGCCCACAAGGGGTTGTACAGTCAGAAGTATGCGGCCCATGAGTTCCGGTTCCGCGACGGGAACGGGAAATATCGGTGGACCCGTGCCGAGTTGCGGTTGGTCCACAACACGAACGGCGAAGCCGTGGAGGCCGTCGGCTCGTGGACGGACATCACCGAGCGCAAACTGCTTGAGGAACAGTTTCGCCAGTCGCAGAAGATGGAGGCGGTCGGTCGGCTAGCAGGCGGCGTGGCTCACGACTTCAACAACCTTCTGACCGTCATCAATGGGTATGGTGAGCTACTGCTCGGCAGCCTGCCTCAGAACGATCCCACTCGCGATCTGATCGCGGAGATTGTGGCCGCCGGCGAACGGGCGACCGGGCTCACCCGCCAGCTCCTTGCGTTCAGTCGCAAGGCGATCATCGAGCCGAAAGTGCTGGACCTCAGAAGTGTAGTCGCGGACATCGAGCGGATGCTAGGCCGGATCGTCGGCGAGGACGTTGAGCTGGCCTTTGCGACCGATCCAGATGTCGGGACTGTGAATGTCGATCCTGGTCAGATCGAGCAGGTGATCTTGAACCTTGTCGTGAACGCTCGGGATGCCATGCCGAAGGGCGGCCGGCTCACGATCGAAGTCAGGCACGCCGAATTGGACCAGGACTACACTCACACTCACCTCGAAGCCCGAACGGGTCCGCATGTTCTGCTGGCCGTCACCGATACCGGGTGTGGGATGGATGCGGCGACAATCGCCCGGATCTTCGAGCCATTTTTCACAACCAAAGGCGAGTACGGGACGGGCCTCGGGTTGGCCACCGTGCATGGGATCGTCAAGCAGAGTGGTGGCCATGTGGCCGTCTACAGCGAGGTCGGGCATGGGTCCACCTTCAAGGTGTATTTGCCATGCACGGAGCGGTTGTCACCAGCCTCCCCTTCGCGCTCCAAACAGTCCTCCCTGCCCAGGGGCAAGGAGACGATTCTCCTCGTGGAAGACGAAGACGGGGTCCGGGCGCTGATCCTTCGCGTCCTCAGAAGCTGTGGGTACACGATACTTGAGGCCCGCAATGGGCTGGAGGGCGTGCAGCTGGCCGAAGAGTTTCCGGGGCGGCTTGATCTGCTCTTGACCGATGTGGTCATGCCGCAGTTGGGTGGCCGGGAACTCTCCGTGCGTGTGTCAGAGTTGCACCCAGAGGTCAAGGTGCTCTTCCTCTCGGGGTACACTGACGATGCTGTAGTCCGCCACGGGATCTTGGAGGCCGAGGTGGCATTTCTCCAAAAACCATTCGCTCCAGGCTCGCTGGCCGCGAAGGTCCGCGAGATTCTCGATCGTGGATAGGTGAAGTTGTGAGTTCACATCCCTGGCAGCATTTGCACGCACAGCAGACTGTTCGTTCATTTTGAGGGATCGAAGAGGCAGTCGTGGAAATCCAATTCCTGATCCCGTTCGTAGATCTCAGTGCAATGACGATCCACGACTTCAGCCAATCACCGATCGGATGCGGTCACCGAGGCCTAATTCCTTTCCATCGTCCCCACGACTGTCGAGCGGCGAGCGACCAACTGGGAACCTGATCTCTTGACAAGGGAGTTACAGAAACCCAGAACGGACCAGATGGCCAGTGCCTGAGGAGCGAGACGCCTTGACAACCACCCGTGTGACGGTCACTCTACATCATGGGACGACGCTCCGCCGCGCCCGGCTTATCGAAGCGCATGGCCCAGACCCGAACCTCCGTGAACCGGGTGGCAGGCACCAGCCCCCAGCTGAGGCATTCTCGACCTGTATCGCAGGGGTCGAGTACTGCGCGACGGGGCTGCCAGAGGAATACGCTCATCTCAAGCATGCTCAGTCCCCCACCGATGGCGGCCCTGCGATCCTCGAAATCCACGTTCCTGACTGGATCGTGAACCTTCTGTACGCGGACCCGATCAGTGCCGGGGTGGCCCGTGGCGGTGAACTCCGGTTTGAACCCGAGAACGGGCTGAATGAGCTACGGGCTGAGTGGCCGAATCTCACAAAACAAGTGATTCCGCTATGACCACAACGACACCCTTCCGTGAACTCTTCGCCGCGCCTCTCCAACCCGACTGGACGATCGATAGCCTGGCTGAGCGGTTGCTTGCCGTCGTGGCGGACGAGCCAGCCGACGAGCCGTTGCTGACTTTTGACGACCTCACTGACCGCCAGTCGCAACGACTGATCCGTCCGCTCCTGGCATGCCTCGCTCGAATGTCCGAGGCCGAAACCGGGACGCCGGTCAATCTGTATGGTGGCACCCTGTCGTTCGTTCGGAAGCGGAAGTCTGGCGAGGTCCGGATCACCGGCGAGTTTGAGAACCGCCCCGGGTCCATTCGACTCTCATTTCACCGTCCAGAGCCTGCGGCACTCGTCGATTCTCCCCGCTCTGTGAGACCCGCTCGGTCCCGCTTGTTCGACGTGATCGTCCCAGAGGTCCGGAATTACCGCGCAAACGGAACCGGCTTCGCCCTCGCCGACGACCTTCAGCGGCTCGATTGGGTTCGGGAGAGCGGTGCCCACGAGGCGACGATTCTCTACTGCACTCGTGTCGTCGAGGCGATGGCCCGCTCAGCCGTCTACTTGCCAGACAGGCTGCCAAGCGAGACGATGGCCGGGCTGCTCTGGGAGCTTGTCGAATACCGGAAAATGCCAAAGCGGCTGAAAAGCTGGCTCGACACACTCCGATACCTGGGGAACGACGCCCGGCACGCCACCCGGCCAGTATCCGAGGCCGATGCAGATGTCGCATTTGTTGTGCTCTTGAAGTGGCTGCACTGGACGTTTTGTGAGGCCCCAGACGGTCCGAGGCTTGCTTCTGTGACGGTCTACAATCGGCCCGCCGACGGGCTCTTACCACGCGAACTGGCACGACTGATGGATGATGCCGATGCGAACGGCGATGACGTACTCGCCCAACTCACTGGCCCCGACCCGAGCAGGAGCCCTGCTCTTCTCACCCCGATGGTGCCTGCCGCAGCTGCGGAGTCTCTGCTCACCCGTGGCCGGCTCCCCGCGGCCTGGCAAATCCTGGAGGTCGCGCTCCGTCGATTCCCTCGCGACTTGCGGTTGCGGCAACTCGTCGGTCTCTACTGGAGCCGGCGGGGGAAAGACGAGCGGAGCGTGGAGTTGCTTCTCAAGGCCCAGAGGGTGCTTGAGTCGCACCTCCCGCACGCCGGTGGGTCCACGGAGGACGAGGAGACCTTTGGCATCCTGGCGGGTGTGTACAAGCGATTGGCCGACCTCGACCCAACCGACGCTACGAAATGGCTGGAACGATCGTTTGAAACGTACTGCGCGGGGTGGCTCCAGTCCCGACGAACCAATTATTATCTTGGAATCAACGCGGCGGCGATGGCCATATTGCAGGGGCAACCAGGTGAAGTTGCAGAGCGAGTGGCCGGTCCGATTCGGGACGGCATTGCGGCTCTGGAGGAGCGGCTGCGGACCTCGGGCAGCAGTGACCGTCCGCTAACCTATTGGGACCAAGTCACCTGGGCGGAGGCGGAATTGTTGATGGGGGAGTGGTATCGCGCTGGAGAGTTATACCGCAACGCTTTTACCCGATTCGCGTCCCACACTGCTGATATTCAGGTGACGGCCGAACAAGCCCTTCGCATCCTCGATCGGTTCGGCAAACCCGAGCTGGCTGCGGGAATCCTGGGCCGGTGGTTGCCCACTCAATGAGCCAGCACGGCCCAACCGTTTGGGCTCTCACTCGCAGTTAGACGGATTCGCTCACATCCACGTCGCTGTCCGGAGTCGTGCCAGGGTTGCACTGCAAAGGCCGGCTCACAAGGACGCACAAACCAGAAAACCTGGCAACCACTCGTCCATGTGGTCGTCCTTGCTATGAACTGGGAACGGCAATCTCTGGATGAGCGAGCACCTGAAGCAGATCATCGACTGACACGACTCCGATGGGGCAGTCCCCGGGGTCGAGTACCACAACGCGGTGGACCCCACGGTCGAGCATCACCCGCGCAACCTCGCTGAGCGGGGTGTCTGGGCCGATGCTCACCACTTCGGTGGTCATCACATCGCGGACAACCTCCGATGCGGACTCCTGCTCGACCACCTGCCAGTCGGTGGGGACACTGTGGGGTTCAGTGCAGATACTGGCACGAACCCCGTCCGAATTCACACGGGGTCGCTGAATCGGGCAGACCCCTTCGGGCAACAGGCACAGAACGGTCTCCCGGCCTCCCACCTCCCGCACTTTCTGCTGATTGGAACATGTCCGCGGTTGTGGCGTCCGGTTCTTTCCCAGTCCGGCAGTCCAACGAGCAAGGTCGGACACGGACAGGACACCCACGCACCGGCCCGATTCGTTGACAACCGGCACACCGCGGACACCGAATTCGGTCAGTTGCCGGGCTGCATCCCGCAATGGCGCATTGTTGAGGACGGCCTTGACTTCGCGACTCATGAGGTCGCCAGCAGTCAGGGAGAGTAATGGGTGGAGGGTGTTGTTCATGGGAGATCTCCTGGATCGTCGATACCCGGCGTGATTGCAGTCAACTCGGCAATCGCTTTCAAAGCAACTTGGGAGCCAATCCCCCCGGTCCCAGGCGATAGGTCTGAATTCCCGTTGGAACAGCCCGATCGTTCCCACACTCCTCCCAGCGGCCCACGTGGAACATGTGCGAATTTGGAATCACCCGCACACCGACGCGACGGATTTCGCACTCCGCGACCATCGCAGGCTTGAGCATGTGGAACTGGCCCCGGTGCGATCGGGCTTCGCCGGGAAGCTCGGCACAATCACAGGTTATGGCCGGTGGGTTGTGAGGTGGCCTCCGTTGAACACAGGAGGTCTCACGCTGGAAAGATGAGAGCCGCTTGAGAACTTCTGCTGGTGGACTTGTTGATACCGGGTCGACCTGCACAGTATAACGGCTCACTCGCAAGCGGCGGCGTCGAGGACGCCGCGATCCGCCCTGTCGTGGAGTCAAGCCATGTCATCCGATCGCAAAAGCGACGTCCGCACGTTGTTGCTTCTCAACGAACTGGAAGATCGGCAAACCCCGTCATCCATGCCCACTGCGCCGATCGCGCCGATCACGCCAAGTACGCCGACCGCGCTGACCGCGTCGTCTCCCCCGACGGCTGCACCCGCGGCCGCTCCCTACGCCCTCGGGTTGCCCTACGGCCAGGCCGGGAATGTGGTGGTGTACAACTCCAACGGGACGGTGGATTACCAAATCCCTGATCCTTACGGAGCGACCTTCACCGGCGGAGTCCGGGTCGCACTGGCGGATGTTAACGGGGACGGCGTCCCCGACCTGATCACCGCACCTGGCCCAGGGACCGCCCCGGTGATCGATGTGTACGATGGTGTCACCCAACAACTGATCACATCTTTCGACGCCTACGACTCATCGTTTACCGGCGGCGTGAATGTCGTCGCTGCCGACTTGAACGGGGATGGGAAGGCGGAGATCATTACCGGGGCCGACGAGGGCGGCGGACCGCGCGTCCGGGTTTTTGATGGGGCGAGCGTCGCTTCGGGATCGACCACTCCGACCACACTCGACGACTTCCTGGGAATCGATGACCCCAACTTCCGGGGCGGGGTCCGACTGGCTCTTGGCGATGTGAACGGGGACGGTGTGCCCGACCTCCTCGTCGCGGCCGGGAACGGAGGCGGGCCACGGGTCGCCCTGTACGACGGAGCGAGCCTCGGAAAAGGTGAACAAGTCAAGCTCGTGAACGACTTCTATGCGTTTGACCCGTCTCTCCGGAATGGGGTATATGTGTCAATCGGGGATCTCACCGGGGACGGGTTCGGGGATCTGATCTTTGGGGCCGGACCAGGTGGCGGGCCGCGGGTCATGGCACTGAATGGGAAGGATCTTCTCGCCGGCCAAACAACCGTGCTCGCCAACTTCTTCGCTGGCTCGTCAAGCAGCCGGCAAGGTGTTGAAGTGGGAACGCTCATGGGGACCGGCGGCGCGACATCAATCGTCGCGACCGATTTGTCGAACAATTCGGCATCCCTCTTCGGCGCGGATGGCACCAATCAGGGACCACTAACCGGGGGTCCGGGTGGGCCACTGCAAGGGCTCCCGACCGGAGGGTTTGGGGCACCCATCGCGGTGACCACAAGTACGGCCACAGCCGTCGAGGGAACCTACACAGGGACCGGCTCCGGAAGCCTTCTCACCTTCGCAGCAGGCGGCGGAGCCCCGACCTCCTCGTCCCCGTCGGCAACCATCACACTCCAGATCACGAACGCAACCCTCGACACCCCGCCGCCGGGGGCCACGAGCACGACTGCTTACGGGCTGACCATCACCGGCAGTATCACCGTCGCGATCACTGGGCTTTCCTCGGTGACGATCCCGGTCACAGGCCACTTCCGACTGACCTCGTCGACAGCGGTGGATGGCACGCTCGATCTCGTCCAGTTCCAGCCTGGTTCGGGGAGCTCGGGTGCTGCGAATGAGGGGGTCGTCCTGGACGGCTCGCTCTCCGGCGGAACCCTCACCTTGAACCAGTTCGCCGTGTTCTCCTATTCGCGATCGAGCGGCGGTTACGCCTACCACGCCCCGGCCTCGAAGAGTGCGACCCCCATTACCCTGATGCAGTCAGTCGCAGTGGCTGCTGGGAAGGGTTAAGGCGACCGGCAGAAGGAAATATCCAACCGTCATGGACTGCAGTTGGTCTGCGTCTTCGCCCCGAAGGGTCGGCGGAGAATAGAAGTGCCCAGGGCGGAAGCCCTGGGAACCCAGGC
This sequence comes from Gemmataceae bacterium, assembly GCA_003136315.1. Lineage (GTDB taxonomy): Bacteria > Planctomycetota > Planctomycetia > Gemmatales > Gemmataceae > Urbifossiella. The sequence continues at coordinate 15,594 of PLDW01000232.1, forward strand.
AATTTCAGGTGAGTATCGATTGCCTCCAAAAAATCCGAAGCCGATCGGTTACTCCGAAATGGGATCACCTGCACCTATTCAGCCAGTCCCTCCCACGGGACTGGCTGTTGGGGAGAGAATCGCGGTCACCACCTGCTCTTCCCGAAACGGCTTGAACAGCACAAACTGCAACCCTTCTGCCCGTGCTTTCACGATGGAATGGGCGACATCGTACCCGAACCCCGTTGTCAGCGCCAGACTGCTCCGCGGCTGAGCGGAACGGAACCGTCGGTAACAATCAAATCCACCCATGTCCGGGGGCTTGACCTCCACGAAAATCGCATCATATTGCTTGTCGGATGCCATCGCCAGTCCGGCAGTCGCTGTTCCGGCCGTCTCCGCTGTCGCCCCGAGACGGGTGAGGAGCAGGTGGGCCTGCCGGCGAACACGTTCATCCGCATCCACCACGAGAATCCGACGCCCAGCAAGCGGGGTGTCGCACTGAGGCAAATCCACCGCTGCCTTCCCGGTGACGATCGAGCGATCTTCCGTGGTGATTGGGCGCACGAAGCCCGATTTTGACGGTGCCAACCGAAACCCATCGGACCAGGAGTCGGGACGTCCCTCTGCAACTGGTAAAGGTTGGGGGGTCATGTCCCTTCCGACTCGTGAGACGCTCTCCTTCACCAGCCGGGCATTGTCGAGGATCTTCCGCAGATGGGCCGTTGTTTCGGGGTCGGCAAACGCTTTCCCGATGAGCAGGCTGGCACTGGCGAGCACCTCATCGATCGGAAGCGCGATCTCCTTGTTGACTGCCTCGATGGACTGCGAGGCGGTGCATTCCTGCTGGGCGATGAGCAGGTCAAGAGTGAGAAGGGCTGCCGCGACCTCCTTGCTAAATAGCTCGGTGAATTGGAGATCGTCCGGCCCGAAGCCATTCACTCGGGGGCTCTCGACATTGAGCGTTCCGATCACCTCATCGTGAACTTTGAGCGGAACGGTCATTGAACTCCTGGCCCCTGCTGCTCCCTGGATATAGAGTGCATCGGAAGCGGTGTCTGGGCACAGGTAACTCCGCCCGGTGTAGGCCACAAATCCAGTGACCCCGTTCCCCGTCTCGCCGGAGAACAGCACACGGCTGGCCGCCTCGCGAGTCATCCCATCCTCCAGGAGAGGCTTTAACTCACCGCTCTGGCGGTCGAGAACCCGGACTTCGATGGTGTCGTAGTGGAGGAGGTCGTGAACGTATTTCCGGAGGTTGAGCTTGAGCAACTCGACCCGTGAGGGGATGTTCATGTCCGAGAGCTGGTCTGGATCGAGCCCCGCCAGTTCTCGGCCAGCGGCATGGAGAGCGTCGAGCTTTTGCTGCTGGACCATCTCCGGTGTGACATTCTGGACAACTGCGATCAGTCGGGACACGTGACCATCCGGACCGACAACCGGGCGAACATCCGCTTCAAGGTAGGGATGGTTGGGGCTCGCAGGACAGTGGAGGCGGAGTGAGGTGGCGTAACCGAGACGGGCCGGAGCGAAAGGGTCCGCCAGGGTCTGAAAGTCTGGAGGAACTGGACCCTCGATCCTTTCCACCGAAGCAACACGGGCACCACCGAGGGCTGCGAGCAAGGGTTTCCCGACGGGATCTTCGTCGCCACTCGAACAGTTGCGGAAGGCCGAGTTGACCCAGACGACTGTCCCGTCCGGATCGAGGACAGCCACACCCTTGTCGATATGACCGAGAATCAGTTCGTCACGGCGGAACCGGTCCAGCAACCCCGCAAACACCTCCGGAGTGACCACCACCGCCGTGAATCCCCCGTCCCGCAGACGGGACGAAACGTCCCCGGGGTCAGCGGCGACGCATTCCACATCGACGGCTGACAAAATACCATCCATCAGGCCCGGGGCGGGGCCGATCAGGAGCAAGCGGGGGCGGGAGTCCACGAGGTCTCCGTCGTAGTCACTCACTGTTCACGTGAGGTTATTATAGCCTGTTCGCAAGGGATGGCTCAAGCACTCCCCACAACGATTATTGCCAGTTGGGTGGACGGTTCACCTGAGCCGGTCGCCAGTGCGGATCGCCTGGAGCGCATCACCCGGGCTAGACACCAGTTCCGTTCACCCTGGTCCTGCCGCAGTGGGGTCAGGACCCCACTGTGTCGATCAGTTCACCCAGGCCGAATGAGCCGAGATTGGCGACGATGATGGCCAGAAGGTCACGCGCAGTGGCCCGGGGCTCCTGAGGCAGTGGCCGAATGAACGCGAACCAGAACAGTATACACTCCGCCACCGGGGCAAAGGTTTCCGCGACCAACAGGAACACCCAACGCCCCTCAAACAGGGGGGGAAGTACCAACCACACCACGGGGTAGGTACAGGCCGACAACCACACTCCCGCGAACAACCGCACCCGCAGGGCATGACGTGTTGAGAGCCCGACGAGCAAAACTGCTGTCTCAATTACCACCGTCAGCGCGTAGCTGACGAGCATTAGACTGAGATACGATACCTCCACGCTACACCATTCGTAACAGGAATGGGATTTCGGCCAGGACATGCAGCATGGCAATTGTGAAATACACACTCCGGGTCGTCTCATAGTTGAGCCAGAAGCAGACCCACAAAGTGACAACCACCGCCAACCCAACCAGGAGGAGCACCGCAATCCCTCGGAGCCACCCCGGCCCCCTGCGAGCGGCCGGGATGACTCCCAGTTGCCAGGGCCAGGCCCGCAAGCCGACGAGCGGGATCAAGACCACCCAGGCCCCATAGTGCACCATCTCCAGAAAGGTATGCGCAGCCACGAGGAAGTGAGTCGACACCCCTTCCAGGAAGCCGGCCCCGGCATGGGCTGTAATCGTCGCCGTGAGTGTGTCGGTACCGGGAAGATCCGGGGCATCTGAGAGTTGCCACCAGAGCGCAGCGAGGCCGACCGGTACGAGGAGGACCGCCCACCGATAGGTCACTCGCCATTCTCGCCGCGACCGGCCAAGTTCCCGGTCGAGCAGAACCAGAGCGAGCAGTGGGTGGAGGTAGACCAGAGCGACATTCAGGGCGACCGGCTCCAACCAGACTCCAGCCGTGAGCATGAGGGCGACCGGCCACACCCAGCCCCCATCGAACCGTGGGTTCGTCCGTGATCGCATGGCAATCAGGGTCGCTACCCAGAACAGGAAAGCTGAGTTCCACATCGCATACAGCGATCCGATGATTGCAGGGTCGGAGATGTCCGCCACCAGCCAGGGGAGCAGGGCAAACCCAGCGGTGAGTCCAACGATCCCGGTGGCTGAAAGGAGGAAGAACCCCCGAAGCTTGCCCATACGGGCCGGGAGGCGACCAAGGACGTACCGGGCTTCCAGCCAGTTGTGGGGCCCGGCGAAGAGAAAGACCGTGGCGATCGAGAATCGGACTGGCACCGCTCCGGCCAGTACGGCAGCCGCGATCGTCAACCCCGCGAACGTCGCCGCGAACGCCAGCCCCTGTGGGCAGGGTCTCGGAACGGTGTTCAGCCAGGATCGAGGCGGAAGGGTCGGTGCAATGGCTTTCATGAGTGACCAAGGATCTGTCGTGGTGTGCGGCGACTCCGTCGGATGAGCCAGAGCCCCGCGGTCACCCCGGCCAGGGACGCGGCAGCCCCTGCGAGGGCGGTCTGGGTCGTCGTGGCGGGTGGCGGTGGGGGAGGCGGAGGGGGTGGGAGCTTGGGTTGTGGCCGAGTTGGCCGTGGAGGCAGGACGTCGCCACACACTGGCGGCGCCGACAGGGCCAGCCCCCATCCAACCAGCACCCCGAGGAGAATCGATCTCATGGTGAGACTCCGGCGAGAGGGCACGAACACTCGCGAGCGAGGATCATCGGAGTGGAGACCCATTGAGCGCCGAGAGGGACAGAACCCACTCCGGCGACCCGATCTCAGCCACACTGTATGGGGAGCTGAGATCGGTCACAGCACTGCGCGAGGTCGTGCGGGAACAATTCCGGTTCCCGCCATGATAGGAGGATGCGACCCGAGCCCGCAACAGCCCGTTGGCGATTCTTGCGTGGGCCGATCTTGACACCCGCCTTTCAGTCCGATTACCGTACTGCTCCTTGTTCCAGGAGATGGTATGAAGAATCGAACCCTGCTGGCCCTGGTTGCACTGATGGCCCTCGTCTGCGGTCGCGGCCCGTCGCAACCGCCGACAACGATCCCCCCTCCAGCCCCCTACACTCCCCCCCCGGCAGACCCTCACTCGTCCAAGCCTCCCGTGCTTGTCGCGCCTGCTGGACCACAGAGCATCCCGCCACCCTCGTTCCAAGTGCCAGTTCCGGAGAGGACACTCGACCAGTTGCTCGACGATCTCGAGACGTTGCGAGCCCAGAAGGCGGAGATCGAGAAAAAGGAGGCCGAACTAACCAAGACGATTCAAAAGAAGGCCGAGAAGCAGTCAGACAGGCTGAAGAGTCTCGGTCTGGGTGGCCCGGAGGGGGTCGATGTGGGCCGGGTGAGGACCATCCGGATCGAGGGGGCGAACGAGAAGGACGAGAAGAAGATCTCGACGTTACTCCAGATCTTTCCCGGTCAGGTGCTGCACGCTCCCACGCTGGAAGCGGCCCGAAAGCGTCTGGAGAAGGCCGGTTACAACGCGGCAGTGGAACTGGAGCCAGGGGACGGGGTATTCAAGGACGTGGTTGTGAAGTTCGGTGCGATACAGCCGACAGGCGAGAGACCGATCGACCCTGTCGCCCGCTAGACAGGCGTTTTGCCAGTCGGACAGGCAACGCAGTAGCCCTCATACAGGAACCCGCGGAGGCTGTCACATTCGAGGAGCAAGCATCGGTCTAACGGGCGGGCGNNCTCGCCCTCCCATTTGCATGTCGGACCGTCTTGCCGGAGATGCGACAGCCTCTTCAGGTTCCTGCATCAGGCGTGCGGCAGATAGAGATAACCACCCGTCAGGGACTGCCGGGCCGCCACGGAGGGCGGCGGCCCCTACACACAGACGTAGGGGCCGCCCTCCGTGGCGGCCCGACGTGGGCAAGTCCCAAACTTAGGTCCGCTTTGTTCTGCCGGCCACCTAAAGAATGAGCAGCCTACAGCTTTCCATCCAGACCCAGTTGGTGAAAGTAGTGGGTCACCTGATCCTGGTTCTCCAGCAACCAGTTGATCGTCGGTTCGTGACGCATTGCCTTGCGAATCACTTTTGCGGTCGCCTCCCGGTTCACCTGAAACAGCGCAGCGTGATCGACCTCACCGACCGGCACGCTCAAAATCGCCGGGTCGAGCCAGACCGAATAGATGATCCCCAGGTCGTTCGCCTTCTCTTTGGGGATGTCCCCTGCCCGGACGGCATCCAGCACACCGTGGGCGATCCCCGCTTGCACCGTCCCCATCAGAATGCCAGTGTATCGCGGATCTTTGACCGTCACCTTGCTGACCATCAACGTTGCCGGGCGAACCTGAACGTCGCTATTGAGGATGGCGAAGACCTTGGTGTGCCCCTTCACCTGATCGCCGACCAGATTCGCCAGGGCCTGCCCGACCGGCCCATCCAGCTCCCCGATCACCACTTCCGGCTCTGCGCAGAGGTAGTCCTTGTCCCCTTCAACCAGGGCTTCCCCGGTCCGCATCACAATCCGCTCGGCCATCGGGTATCTCCCTCGCGATAATGGATGCAGTGTGCATCGTTGCCGCGCATTGTCGGGTTCTGCTGCCCGACGGACAGGGGGCGTCCGCCCTTGTCCGGGGGAGCGGTGGCAGGAGCCTGATCAACGGTGGTAGAATACACTCACGGAGTCGGCGGAATGACCGCTGACCGAACGGCTTATCCTGTGGGTAAGGCTCACCCTCAGCGGGTGGTCGATAGCGGCAGCAGAAATGGGGGCAGGTAACCAGATGGATGGCACTCCCGCGACTTTGAAGGACGGACCGCTCATTGCGCTGCGACGCATCCGGGTCAAGGATTTCCGCCGGATCGAGCAGCTTGATGTCGAGTTTCCCGCCAATGTGCGGGTGATCTGCTTCGTCGGACCGAACGGCAGCGGAAAATCCTCCCTGATGTCCAAGCTGGCTCACTCGCTTTGTCAATACACAAATGAATCGGTTCCTGATCTGCCGTTGGTGGTCGGGACAAAGGTCGGTGTGGGTGACTTCGTCAGATACTCCTCGACAAGCGAGATCCGCGTAGGTCAACCGGCATATCTGATCCTAACGGATTGGGTGTTCAACGGAGTAACTGCAACCCACACCGATTGCGCTCGGAGGATGCATGTGGAAATTGGTCCCGATTTCTCTCCAGAGGGCTCTGGAATCGACCCCACTTCCCACTCACCATTAATCTCTCACTGGAACTCTCACCCTCAGAAGGACGACCCCGTTGCCCGAAGCATCATCCTCGTCCGGCCGACAGACAGATGGGAACGGCCCAGCTATGAAGAAACTGATGAAGTGGTAGTACCCCCCCCCTTTTCCACCAACTGGGCCAATAAAAGAGCGTTCCCGATCAGCGTGCGAAAATGGGGGTTTGAGCTGGAACAGTTCCTCTATTCGATGATCGTGGAGCAGATCCTGGAGCGTCCTCTACCCACAACAGCTGCGGATTTGTTCGGACACATCTACTCGGCTCTGATCGGCGAGAAGTTGTCAGTGACTGTCCGGCCGTGGCCCTTCGTCCGTGTAGGGCCTCATACCAATCCTCAACTGTCAGCTCTTTCTGCGGGTGAACTGGATATCCTCGTCACGGCGGGGTTGATCATTGGGCAGGCGATGGCCACTGCGGTGAAAACAAATCAGACCGATCTGAACCCTCAGGGGTTCGTTTTCATCGACGAGATCGATTCTCACCTCCATCCGCAGTGGCAGCAGAAGGTGATCCCGATCCTGACCGAGGCATTTCCAAACGTGACCTTCGTCATCACGACGCACAGCCCGTTCGTACTACGGTCACTGTCGAAGGAAAATAGTCGCGTGGTCCGCCTACCTGATGGTGAGGTATTCAACACAGAGTTTAATGCATGGCAGATTGACGACATCTTGGCTGCGGTTTTTGAAATGCCCTCTCCGTGGAGTCAAGGAATCAGCAGGCAACTTGAGAATTTGGAGGCACTGCTGAAAGATCCCGCGCGGGAGGTGGAGGCGATCAGGCTCTACAGGGAACTCACGTCCCATCAGAGTACTGGACTGAAGGCGGAATGCCGCCGATTGGCTGGGCTTTTCGGTACGGCCGGGTTCATGGAAAAGCTCGTGAACTCTGCCAACGGCTCGGCAGCGGATGGGGAAGGGAGCCTGGCTTCGACAGCGGAGATGCCCACGTGAGGACGGTCGACCGCAACAGGGAGCCTCGGCCTGGTGTGCTCGATCCCACTCAGACCACTCCACACGTCAGCGCCTACGCCACCTGCTCCTCGGCCAGCAGCGTGAAGAAGCACATTTACGGACACAAAGATGTGGTGGCCGCACTCCAGCGGCTTTTCCTCCGCAAATGTTCACTATGCGAGGCGGATGCCTCCAAGGATGGGGTCATTGAACACTTCATCCCTCATTCCCAAGCGCGTGCCAATCTCGCTTACGAGTGGACCAATCTTCACTGGTCGTGCGGGGCGTGTAACCAGCGCAAGAAGAGGGAGGAGTTCAAGGAGTTCCGCCCCGGTAGCAAAATCGTCGAGCGCACGCTCCTAATCGATTCCACAGCGCCCCACGGTGGGCGGGTTGAGGAGATGATTTGGTTCGACCAGAAACTCCGAGCACAAGCGACCATCGCGTTCAACCAAGACAAGGTCGTGCTACTGACCGCGGAATTCCTGAATGCGAGCATGCCAGAGACCGAGCGACTGAGGATGAGCAACGAAATGCAAGGGTTCATCTCAGAGGCAGGTTGTCTCCCTGAATGGAGGGCACTCCTCCTTCTCAGTCCCGTAGACCCTGCAACCCGCCCGGACCCAGCACTCGCAAGACGCGCGCTGGAAATGGCCGATCGGTTGTACCTTCTCTTCCTCCACGAAACGAATCCGTTCTCCACGAGCATGCGGTGCTCACTTGCCGTTCGACATGGGCTAGAAGTCAGCAGCGTTGTCGAATTGGGCCGACGCCATCGAGTTCTTCAAAATCTGTCAGCAGCTTACTGATTCGTGCAATCTGAATCCCAGACGGCGAACGCATTAGCAATGGAGAGCCCATCCAACTCCCCGATCACCACCTCTGGCTAGACGCAGAGGTAGCCCTTGTCCTCCGACAGAGAGGGGCGGACCCGCCGGTCCGGTCACCATGCTGTTTCTCAACCCCGTCCTTCTGATCGGCCTCGTCGCGGTTCTCATCCCGCCGCTGGTGTCGTACGTTGCCCGGCAGCGTTATCAGGAGGTCGACTGGGGAGCCATGCAATTTCTCCGGCTCACGCCGAAGGCACGGCGGGCGCTGTTCGCCGAGAAATGGCTCCTTCTGGGTGCGAGAATGGCCACCCTCGCACTCCTTGTGATCGCCCTCGCTGGTCCCGCCGTCCGGAGTAGCCGGTGGATTTCCGCAGAAGGCGAGCGGCCAAGATCGACCGTTCTGCTCGTGGATTGCTCCGCGAGCATGGGCTACAGGCGCGAGGGGGAGTCTCCCCGTGATGCTGTGACCCAGTGGGTCGCCGGGTTCCTGGCCCGATCGCGGCCAGGCGACAGCTTTGCCGTCTTGGCAGTCAGCGGCGAAGTTGTTCCCATCATCGGTACACTCGGCACTGATCCCGAGGCGGTTCGCGGCGCGCTGGAAGTGTTGCCCAGGCCGCGCGGAACGGCCGACTGGCCCGCCGCGGTGGAGGCCGCGGCTGGGCTCCTTAGCGCCGCCCCGGGCCAGCCGGAGATCCTCGCGCTGACCGACGGGCAAAAGTTCGGGTGGGCCGATGAGGAGACGCTTGCCCGCTGGGAGCTTCTGGCTGCCAAACGAACCGCCGCGGGAACCCCCCTGCCCCGACTCTGGGTCGCCAACGTCCTGGCAGACCACCCCCTGTCGGTCGCCGGAGTGAGCCTTCTCCCGATCACGGCCACCCGCCCGGTTGCAACACCGGCTGAAGCCGTGAATCTGGAAACAGGTGTTCGCTGGATCGAACCAGCCGAACACCCTCCCCGAATCCGGCTTGAGATCGATAGTCGGACCGCAGGCGAGCTACCCTTCCCCCCAATCGCTCCGGCAGGCGCTGACGAACCAATCCACTTTTCGCGGCGGTTCGCTCCGGGCTCACATCTCGTGACTCTGCGGCTGGATTCAAATCCCCCAATGATCGTCGGCCGGCAGGACTTCGCCCTGGATGTGGTGCCAGAAGTGCCGGTACTCATTGTGGACGGCGAGATGCGCCCGGATGCTCGCACGTTCGGGAGCGATTGCTTGCGCGCAGCACTAGCCCCCACGTCTGAGCCGAGCGGAGCGTTCGCTGTGCGTTTGGTTGGGATCTCGGACTTCTCCCCGGCAATGATTTCCCAGGATGTGCGCGGAGCTGGCACGCGGCCCTGGGTAATCATCCTCTCGAACGTCCGCACACTGACCCCAGAACAGACCGATGCGATCGAACGCTTCCTCTCCAGTGGGGGCGGGGTGCTTGTCGCCCCAGGCGACCGTGTCGATCCTGTCTCCTGGGAACGGTCCGCCTTCCGAAACGGCCGCGGATGGCTCCCCGCCCGGTTGGAGAGAATCGTCGCGACCGACTCGACCACCACCACCCCGACACCCCAAATCGCTTCGTTCGTCGATCCACCTGTTCGGGTTTTCCGCGAGGAACGACCAGCCGGGCTCCACACCGCCACGTTCCCTCTCTATTGGAAACTTGACCCTTCTGCTGCACTTCCCCGCTCCCACATTCTGGGTGTCCTCTCGACTGCTGATCCGTTCCTGGTCGAGAAAGCGACCGGGCGCGGGCGCGTGATGATTTGCGCTGTACCGCTCGATGATGGCTGGCGGACGAATCTGACGACTTTACCAGATTACGTTCGACTGATCCACGAACTCACCTTCCACCTGGCCAGGTCACGATTGTCCACAACCGAGTGGCTCACCGGGGGCCGGCTCGGCTTCCGGCCTCCGGACGAACCCCCCGGACCTGTCACAGTCTTCCGACCAGACGGAAGCGCGCGCGTTGTCCCCGTCGGCTCCTGGCCAGTGGTGATCGAGGGGTTTCGAGATCCAGGGGGGTATAAACTGACGACCGCGACAGGACGAGTGCAGTACGTCTCCATGCCGGCGGACCCACGTGAAGCCGAACTCACCCCAATCGACGATTCCGACATCGCTGCGCTTCACCAGATCATTGGCGAAGCCGCGATTGTCAGGAGCCCGGAGCATCTCCAATCGCGTCAGGATCGTGGTCCGCAAACCCGGGAGGTGGGATGGCTGTTCCTCGTGGCAGTCCTCGCAATGTTGGGGGTGGAGTTATGGTACACTCGAAGACTGCTGGGTCGGGGAGGGTGAGTTCCTGGCACCATCGACATGGTCAGGTAAACGCCCGGTCAGGCTGTCTCATCTCCTGGAACACGATTGGACGCACACACGGGGTGGTATCTCGCAAATCTGCAATACACTCGCCCCAGTCACGCCCCGTCTTCAAACAGTCGGACCTTATCCTCGTCGTAGAAGCTGCTGTTGGGGTCATCGGGATCAAGCGAGGCGGGTTCGACCTTGGCCTTCCGCTGCACTACCGCGAATACCGCTGGCAGAATCAAGAGGGTCGCGAACGTCGAAGCCAGCAGCCCACCGACGACCGCGCGGCCGAGGGGGGCCGTCTGGTCGCCGCCCGCGCTCGCCCCAATCGCCATCGGAACCATCCCCGCGATCATCGCACAGCTCGTCATCAGGATCGGGCGAAGTCGACTCCGTCCACCCTCGACCGCTGCCCGAACGGATCCTCCATGAACTGTCCGCCCGCGTTCGGCAAACGTGACCAACAGGATCGCGTTCGCGACAGACACCCCCAGGGCCATGATGGCACCCATGAACGACTGAAGATTGAGTGTGGTCCCGGTGGCAAGGAGCATGAGCCCCACTCCGGAGAGCGTTGCGGGAATCGCCGCCACCGAGACGAGCGCCAGCCGAATCGACTGGAAGTAGGCGACCAGTAAGAGGAAGATTGCCAGGACAGCCGCCGCGAGCCCACGCCCCAGGCTCGACTGAACGATCCGGAGCGTATCGAGTTGTCCCCGGACATCCACCGTGACCCCGCGCGGCGGAGTTCCGACTTCCGCAAGGACACGCCGGACCTCACGACGAATCCGACCGAGATCCTGAGTGGCCACATTCGCGCTGATACTGGCCACTCGCCGCATGTTGTATCGGACGATCTCGGCAGGCATGGTTGTCTCGCGAATCGTTGCGACCTCCCGAAGGTACACCGTACCGCCGACGCTCCCCCCTGGCATACTGCTCGCCCCGTTCCCATAGCCATTCCCCGCCCCAGTCATTGCCGTGCCGTTCGCGTGGTTACCGCGGACGGGGATGATCCCGATTTCGGCCGTTGAATTCATGTTCGGTGGCGGAACCTGAACCTGCACGAGATAGGCCTGCCCGCTCGCGGGATCTCGCCAGTACATCGGGTTCATGTACCGACTGGAGGCAGTTGCCGGAATGAGTGCGAGTCCGATCCCGCGGGCCGTGATTCCCATCGTCCCCGCCTTGACCCGATCAAGATGGATGTCGACAGTGGGATAGTTCTGGGCGGGATTGAGCTGGACATCGCGCAGATCGGGTACGGTGGCCAGACGGGCGCGGATCTTTTCGGCGAATTCCAGGTTCGATGGCATATTCGGCCCGCTCACCTGAATTTCGACGGCAGTCGGGGCTCCAAAGCTCATCACTTCGCTGACGAGGTCGCCTGGCTCGAACGAGAGACGCAGTTCGGGGAGCCGGGCAGCGATCTGGTTCTGGGGCAGGCCGTCGCTCGTCCACTGCGTCGTGAGCCAGGCTTTCAATCCCGTATCCAGTTTCTCCCGCAAGCGCTCCTTCTGGCTCTCGATCCGGACTCCAGACCCCTCAACCAGTGAGACGCGCAACAGGGCTTCATCTGGCCCACTCGTCCATTGATGAACCGCCTGGATTGGGTAGTTCGTTGGGAACATCCCGACATATCCGACCGTCATGTCCACGTTCCCGGCCCCGATCTCCTCCTTGATCAGCCGAGTCGCTTCCTGGGTGAGTTCCTCCGTTCGCTCGATCCGGGTTCCGGTGGGGGCTCTCAATCGCAGGAGGAACTGGCCCTTGTCGGTCGGTGGGAAGATGGCTGTGCCAAGCTGGGAGTACAACCCGAATACGACCCCGGCCGCCACCAGGATGTAGACGAAAACGACCACCCGGCGATGGTACACGATCCAGGCGACGATTCGCTCGTAGTTGCCAAGTACCCAATCGAAGTGGCCCACATCCCGTGTGGCGTGCTCGGGAATCGGCTTGAGCAACCAGACGCACAACACCGGGACGAAGGTGCTCGACAGGAAGTAACTGGCGATCATGGCAAACCCGACTGCCAGAGACAGGGGTACGAACAACTCCCGTGCGGCCCCTTCCATGAAAAACGAGGGGATAAAGACGGCCAGGATGCAAAGCATTGCGAGTAGTCGGGGGACCGCGGTCTCCTGATTCCCGCGCCGGACCGCCCGGGCGACCGCCTCGTAGCGGAGCATCTGGGTGTGGATGTTCTCGACCTCGACAGTTGCCTCATCGACCAGGATACCGACCGCCAGGGAGAGTCCCCCCAGTGTCATCAGGTTGACCGTTTGGCCAGCCACCCAGAGGGCAAAAACGGCGGCTGACAGGGCGAGCGGGATGTTCAGAACAACCACCAGCACACTGCGCCAGTCCCGGAGGAAGACGAGTACCATCAGGCCCGTCAGGAGAGCCCCGATGAGACCTTCCGTTCCGACCCCCCACATGGCCTCCGTGACGATCCCGGACTGATCGAAGGCGAAATCGATGTGGACATCCTCCGGGACCGAGTCCCGCATCCGTGGGAGGGCCTCCTTGAGTCCATTCACGACCGAGACAGTCGAGGCATCGGCCCGTTTGGTGATGAGCATGAACACCGATCGCCGACCGTTCACCAGAGCGTATCCGGCAGTGATGTCGGCCCCATCTTCGATGGTCGCCACGTCCCTTAAAAGGACGGGCTGGTCACCAGGGATGACCGGGATCTCACCGAGTTCCCGGACCGGATCGGCTCCGACCATGACGTTCGTGTCCACCAGAAAATTGCGATCCCCGATCCGAGCGTTCCCCGACGGCGCGACAGAGTTCCCCGCACCCACCGCTTCCGTCACCTGATCGAGCGTCAGACCCCGCTTCAGCACTTCGTCCAGGTTCACGCTGACCACAATCGCCCGTTGGTTGCCACCAAATGCGGGCGGGCTGGACATCCCCGCAACGTTCGCGAACATGGGCCGCACCCGGATGGCAGCCAGATCCTGGATCTCCTTGATCGGTCGGGTATCGCTTGAGAGGACCAGATAACCCACTCCCGCGCTGCCGGTATCGAGCCGGGTGATGAACGGGGGGACGGTGTTGGGCGGCATCATGTACCGCGCGCGGTTGACCGCCGCCACCACCTCACCCATCGACTGAGCCATATCACTCCCGGGGTGGAAGTAGACCTTCAGCAGCGTCATCCCCTGGATATTCCGGCTCTCGATGTGGTGGATTCCGCTGACGTACAGGAAGTGGAACTCGTAGTACGCCGTGAGCAAGCCTTCCATCTGTTGGGGTGTCATTCCACCGTACGGCTGACACACGTAAATAACAGGCTGGTTCAGGCTTGGGAAGACGTCCACCCGCATTCGGCTGGCTGCGAGGCCGCTGCCGATGATGATGGCGACCACCCCGACCATGATCGTGACGGGGTTCCGGAGTGCGAAGACAATCGGGTTCATACTGCCCAGTTTACCCGGACCCGACAGGATTTGCCCAGGGTCTGGCAAGAAGTGGGGACCACCGGGCGTGAGATCCGGTCGGCACAGTCGGTCGTGCAACCATTGCCAGTTCTTCTACCTCATGCAGGAACTCGCTGAGGCTGTCCCATTCCAGGAGCAAGCATCGGTCTAACGGGAGGGCGAGGCTCCTGCCGAGCGTGAGTGGTACGGCTCGGCAGGAGCATTGCCCTACCAAGCATCGGTCTAACGGGAGGGCGAGGCT
>PLDW01000143.1 GCA_003136315.1 Gemmataceae bacterium
CTCTTGTGAATAATCCGGGCTAGAGAGGACTGCTGAAGAAGCTCCCCAAGACGAACACTCTTCGAACTTTTTCGGGAGAGTAGGGCGCGAGTATTTTGTGGTAGCCTCGCAGCAAGTGCCAGGAAGACAAGCAATTGCGGCGATGGGGCCGTGGGTATGGCGGACGGAAATGTCTCCGGTTCGAATCCCTCTCGGTGGTCGAGACGAACACTCCTCGAACTCTCTCCCTCACTCGGGCTGTAAACCGGCGGGTCGGATCGTTTGGGGAAAAAACTCCCCACCCGTGGGTCAACCTTCAGCGCGAGGGCAAGAGGTGTGGCGGGGCTATCTCCAGCCGTCACCGACCACCCGGCCGATACCCGCCCAACCACCCGGATGTCTGCTCGACCCGTCCGCTGAGGCCGCGCCGTACCCCCTCACACCGACCACTCCGGTGGCGCTATCCCACACCTTCGCGGCCATCCGTCCGCTCGCAGCCACCCGACCGCCAGCTCCCAGCCGCGTCCCCGGTGCCACCCCTCCCCTGCCGGCCCTACCCCTACCGCACCCCTCCGACAGCGTTGTACAGAAACCCTGTCCCACCCCAACGCCGCTCGGAACCGGCCCGACACCCCACACGCTCGTGCTATCATGCCGCGACTCTTCCATCCCCTGTGGGCCCTCTTAGCCACCGCCACCGACTGCCGACTCCGCAAGGCCATCGAGTACCTCAAGGCCGAGAACCGCAGCGAGGCTAGGGACTCCGGCGTTTCGGGAAAGGTCTAACGCCGTAACCCGAGGTCTTCGGCCACTCCGCTGACCGTCCAGGAGTTATCTGTACAACTCCGGCTGACGGGATTCAAGGCTAGCTCCGCGAGCCGAACACTCCTCTGACTCCCGGCGCGAGACTCGCGCGGGATGCGGGACGCAGTCGCTCCGAACCCCACGATAACCCCTCCGTGGACGGTCCCCAGAATCGGTATCAGTCGAGTTCAAACGGGGCTACGGAATAACGTGTCGTTTCCCTACTCGGTCGCCTTGGATCGCATTGGGGGCAGGAAGGCCGGGGACGACGGTGTTCGGATAAGGCGTCCAACCCTGTGACCATTGCGGGCTCGGCCAGCCGTATGGCGAGTAAGGGCTCGGCCACCGGTTGCCGCCATTGGGCTGGACAGGCGTCCCGTAACTCCACTGCCCGGTGCTGAGGCCGACGGCCAGCGGTTCGGGCGGCATCGCCGGGGTGGTCGGCCGCTGGAAGGCCGCCGGCTCCGCCTCGAATGCCGTATCCGCAGAGAGCTTTTTGTAGTCTTCGTCGTTGAGGCCCAGATCGCCCTTCCGCTGGCCGAGGACATTCTCGATCTCGCCCTTCAGGGCCGCCCGGATGCGTTGACGTTGGTCTCCAGTCAGCTGCGAGTCGGTCCGATACGACCAGACTATCTTGCCGGCCCCGCCAGGGGTAGTGACGTATCGCACCTGACCCGGTTCGAGATGCACCTGCACGCCAACCTCGTTCGCGACCCGGCCCTCAATCGCGACAGCTCGGCTCACTTTACCGTCTGGCCGGGCCTCCAAGTAGTCCTTGATTTGGGTTTGAAGGCGGTTGGCGAAGTCGGCAGGGGGAGCGGCCCGGGCGGAAGCGGCAGCCACGAGGCAGGCGAGGAAAAGGGAGCCCGGGTACAGAATGCGGCTGCTCATGGTGTCGTCCAATGGAGGTGGCCAAGTGTGAGTGCTCAGCCAACTATGATCCCTTCGGTCCGGCGTGTCAACCACCCGCCCGGCCGTCATCGTTAACTTGACAGGCTGAGTGAATAAATGGGCGGCCGGGTGCGGAACGGCCGGGTGGCGAGGACCATACCGGTTGCAATGGCTAGGAGGAGGGCGATGAGGAACCCGACGTAAAAGGCCCACCAACGCCACTGGCTGGCGACGGCAATCTGCTCAGTCGGAGACAACCCCGACCACCCCAAGGCGACAAAGGTCAAAACCAATCCGGCAGCCAGCAGGGCCCCGGCCACGGTCCCCATCGCCCAGAGGAGGACGGCCTCGGCCAAGGCCACCGCCCGGAGCAGCGGAGCAGGGCTCCCCATCGCCCGCAGCATCCCAAACTCGCCGGCTTTCTGCCGGGCCCGCATCCGGAGCAAGTGGTACATGCCGAGCAGAGTGATGACGCAGAACGCCCCGAGAAGGCCGTACAGTACAATCATTGTCCGCCGGGCGTTCGCCTCGATCTCTTCCAACTGCGGGATCACCCCCTCATCGACGATTAGCTTCATTTCTTTGACTGTCGCCGCCGCAGGGCGGAGGGCGGACAGGTCGGTAACGAATATCCCCGCCCAGTTGTACCCCGGTCGCGGGGCGGGCGGGCGGTGGACCGGGTTCACTGGCTTGGGTACGTCAAACTCCGGTGTCGCCTCCTTCCCGTGCTTGCGCATCAACGCCCGGGTCTGAATCAGGTACGCCCCCCACTGGTCCAGCGGCAGTGCCATCTTGGCCTGTAGCTTCCACACCCGTTGCTCTTCCCCGAACGGCCCCTTCCGCTCCTCGTAGACGGTCAGCCCCCACCCGGGCCGGTTGGGGGTGCCGTCCCCGAGCGTGTCGGCGACATCCGGGGGGAGGGCGGCGGGGGCCGGAAAGTCGCCGACCGGGCCCGAGAACACGGCCTCGGTGTCGTCGAAGTTGTCTCCGTCGAGCAGCCGACCGTGCTCCGCCTCAGTTATCACGAACCCGTGCCCGAGCGGGAGCGGATCTCGGGTCACTCCGACCAGCGTGAGGCTCACAGGCTGACCCGTTCGGAGGCTGCGAACGATGACCTTACTGGGCGGGGCGTAGTCGTCAGGATATCCGAGTTCCGTCAGGAGCCGGCGGGACACGATCACCCCTTCAGCCTGCGGGTCGGGAAACCCCGATCTGGCTTCCAGAAATGTGGGATCACTGAGGGCGTCGTGGAGCGGGTCACCAGGGGCGACCGTCCGACCGGGCTTCTGGACCGTGTGCATCTGTGCCGCCCCGGGGGCATGTAATGCCCAGCCGAGTTCGATCGCGCAAAACCCGTAACACCCTCGGAGCCAGGCCCCGCCGGGCCGCTCGCGGATTCCGGCCTCCAGACGGCCCACGGTGCCCGGGTCGAACACTACTCTACTCAGTTGCGGGCTCCGGTCCGAGACCCACACGCACTGGGACAGCGGCTGGGCTGCGAGCCGGGCCTGCGCGACCGCCTTGACGGCCCAGGGTAGGGCGAGGCAGACGGCCGCCGCCGCAGTCGTGAGCATCAGGCTGATGGCAACCACCCGAGTGGCCGGGCGGGCCTCCTTCTCGGTCAGATCCTGCCAGGCGAACCAAACGGCAAAGCGGACCAGTCCGGGGCGGGTCAACGGCATGGCGGTGGAGTTTCCGTTGGGGGGTCGAGAACGGACCGGATGGTCGGCTCGTGATCCTTCCACTCGGACTGCGGGAAGTGACACACAAGTTCGTGCCGTTCATTGAGCAGTAGAAAGTAGTCGGAGTAGTCTCGCGCGGTTTCCCGGTGGTGGCAGACGAAGAACAAGGTCCGCCCGATGCTGGCGTCGGCCCACCGGTCAAGGCGGTCGGCGAGCCGGCCGGGGGGCCGCGCGGCCCGGGCCCGGAGGGCCTTCGCGCACCGCCGATACAGCTCGCCCGAGTGCCAGTCTCGCATCAAAGCGAGCACGGCCCGGGAGTTGCGGGGGTCGAGGTTGCTGATCGGCTCGTCGGCGAACAACACGGCCGGACCAGCGGCGACCGCCCGGACAACCGCGAACCGCTGCTTTTGGCCGCCGGAGCAGTAGCGGGGCATGGCCCCCGCGCAGGCCGCCAGCCCGCCCGCCTCCGGGTCGTCCACAATGCCCAGGGCTGGCCCGGCAGAGTCGTCGACCTCGGCGATCAGCGTGTCGGCCCACGCCGCCCGCTCGTCTGCCGCCCAACCCTGGAGTGCCAGTGGCATCGCCACGTTGTCCCGACAGGTGAAGTGAGGGAGCAGGTAGCCGGACTGGAGGACGAACCCGAATGCGTCCGCGCGCAGGGCCGTCCGCCCCTCGCATTCGCGGTTCAGGGCGTGGTAGTCCGTCTCCTGGCCCAGCCGGGTGTAAACGACGGTCCCAGGGGGGTGTTCCTTCTCTTCCAACAGCCCGAGGAGGTTCAAGAGGGTGGATTTCCCGGACCCCGATGGCCCAAGGACAGCCACCTTCTGACCGGGCGGGAGGTCGAATGACACGCCCCGCAGGGCCGGAGCGGGAGGGCGCCCCGGGACCGCCGCGTAGGTATGGGTGAGGTTGCGGACCCGGAATGTCACGGCCACTCCCGCTTGTAGTCGAGCCAGTACCAGGCCTCCCGGAGGTTACCCTCACCAGGCGGCTGCGCGCCCCCGGCCTCGCTGCCCAGCGACTTGTCTGCCGCGGGGTCGCCAGTGAGACTGGCCTTGTCCATGAAGAAGGAGCGGTCGGTGGAGGCGTCTTTGGTCTGCTTCCCTCGCACAAGCCGCAGACCCTCCTCAAGATTATCTGGGCCGTACTCGTGCCGGCATTTCTTCAGCAAGTCCTCGAGCAAGAGCCGCTTCTTGTCCAGCCGGGTGACCATCCGCCCACCGTCCGAGAAGTTCCCGGACCGGATCTTCTCGGGTGGGAGGGTGAGGATCTCGCTCTGAAAGATGAAGCCGTGTTTGACCTTGAGGGTCAACTCCGCCGACTGGTCCCCGGTACTCGCCGTGGCCGTCTTGCCCGGCCCCTCCTGGTATCTGGCAATGGCGCTAGCGAACTCCTGAAGCGTGGGTTGTCCCTGACGGTTCCCCAAAAGCCGGCCGAGGAGGTCATACACCTGTAACAGTTCGTGCTCGCTTACGAGGAGTTGCTGGCGAACGAGGCTGACCCCCTTCGGGGTAGCGTCGTAGACGTACCGGAAGTCGAACACCTGAACCCCGCTGGCCAGGGTGGCCAGGTCGATCTTCTTCTGGCGAAGGATCTCCAGGAGTTCGGGGTCGTTGAACTGGGACACTGATTGGGCATTGAACTGCCCGTTCTGGATCTTACGGAGTTGGGCGTCGAGTTGGGCCGCACGCTGCGCCAGCCGGTCGTACTGGGCCAGGACCGTTTTCACCATCTCGTCTTGGCCGCCAATCGGAAAGTACCGCTTGACCCGCAGTTCGGGGAGCTTCAGACCGGCATTGAACGCCTCGGCGATCTCCTCGGTCTGGCTCTTGAACTTGGCCACGTCCTTGTCCGTGGCGACCGCCGCCGCGGTGACGTGAAAGGCGAAGAACTCGATCGGGCTCTGGCCCTCCCTGAGGAGTCGGCGGGCGGCGGCCTGTTCGGGCTTTCTCTGGCCGCCGTTGTCCATATGGTCTCCGGTGTCACCGATGAGGACCAGGAGGCGGCGGGCCCGGCCGGGGGACCAGCCGCCGTTGTCGAGGGCGAGTTGGAGCCCCAGGTACATCTGCTCCGGTGGGTCCCCGCCCTCAAACCCGGGCCGGGTCTTGTGGACTTTCAGTTCTTCCAGCATGTCCGTGTAAGCCTTGGTGCCAGCGGCCACCAGCGGCTTGCACACGACTGCCTTCTCCAGCTTCTCCCGAATGGCCCGGTCGGCCACCGGGACATCCGAGTAATAGGTCACCCCGACCCGCAGCTTCCGGCCGTCCTTTTGGACCCGGGTGATCAGTTGCTCGACGGCGGCCGCCGCCCGTGGGTGCCAGGGGTCCATGCTATCGCTGTCGTCGATCACGAACATCAGCTCGGTCAGGTCCAACTCGGCCCGGACGTACGCCAACTCCTGCTGAACTCGGGCCAGTTCCTCCCCGCGGGTGGTGGCGAACTGCTGCCCGCTGATCAGGTCGCCGATGTAGGCGATCTTGTACAGATTCGCGGCCCCGAGGGCCTCGGCCAGCACCGGACGGTTGTCCTTGTCGACCCCGACCGGGATGATCGGGTGACGGGGCCGGTTCTTGGCCCACGGGACCGGTTTCCCGTCGACAAAGTCCCCCTCGCGGGTGTCGGTGGCCACCACCTGACCGGCGAACGCCTTCTTGGCGTCCTCGGCCGTTTTGTACGCCTTGACCGGCTCACGGTTGGTCGACTCGGTGTCCCACATCACCGCCTCGCGGGTCCGCCACAGCAGCACCCGCTCCTTTGGCACCCACCCGATGATGCCGGACGACTCGTCCAGGACATCGCGATGTGCGGCCCGGAGATCGTTGAAGTTCGAGTCCGCGCCGATGAGCAGGAACCCATCGGTGTCGGATGCCGGGTTGGTGTCCCCCCACACGAAGAAGATGCGGAAGAACCGGATCGGCTCCAGGGGCCTGGCAGCAGGGTCGGGGGCCAGCCGGAGCGGCGCTGGCTCCAGGTCCTTGTTCGCCTTGGCGTATTTTTCCGAATTAATCAGCAGGGCCTTCAGGTACAGGGTCGAGACGCCCTCGCGGAGGGCGGCCGTCTCGGTCACCAACGACGTCTTGGGGGTCCACCCGAGGACCTTCAGGGTGTTGTCCCCCAGCCGGCCGGTCCCCAACAGGCTCTCCTTCTGGTCGTTGGCCAGCACAACCACTTTCTGGAGCCACCTCACCCCGTCTGCCCCTGACTCGTCGGGCCCGCCCGGCTTCTGCCGGGGCTTGTACCCGTCATGCGCCAGCCAAGCCGACTTCGGGTCGGCCGGTATCCGGGCCCGGTCGGCGGGCTTGTTCAAGTCGATCGGGGTCGCATCGGTCCGGGACCAGTACACGACCGGGTCAGCCGCCGTCGCCGGGGCGGCCCGTGCGGCCAAAGCGACGAGGATCAGGAGGAGGCGGGGAACGTTCATCGGGACCTCCGGGGTTAATCGACCTTCATCTTGCACAGGTCGAGGACACGGTCCTGGAGTTGCCGGTCCAGCGGGACCGTCGAGCCGGGGCCGGGGACGAGTCTCACGCTCCCGCCTCGGGCGTCGACGTGGTGCCACTGGAGCAGTCGGTCCCGGTCCTCGGGGGTGAGTTCCCGGCGAGCGACCAGCACGACGTGGACTTCCAGGTCCCGCCACCCGCCAGTGTCCGGCAACAGCGGCGGGCAGTCAATGCTCGCGACCAGGACCGCCCGGCGGGCCGGACGGAGTGGGTCGAAGAACCCCTTGAGCGTCTCCCCGAACCGATCCGGGCTCTCAGTCGCGTTGGGGGCCGGTGCCCCCAGGGCCGACAGGTTGACCTTCTCGTCGGTCAGCTTGACCCACAGGTTGGCCTCGGCGGTCTGGGCCACGACCAACCCGACTCGCGGTCGAGCGTCCTTTCCGCGGGCGAACCGACTCAAGACATGCTCGTACACCCGGACATACTCCTTGGCGCTGAGGTTCGGGCTGCTGAGGGCGACGATCATCACGTCCCGGAGGTCGTGGGGGTTGTCCGGCGGGCGATCCTGGACCGCGGGCTTGGCAGGAGGTTGGGCTTCAGCGATCCGTTTCGGCAATTCGTTCAGCTTGGCGGCGGTGAGATAGTCCTTCAACTCCTTCACCTGACCGGCCAGTTGGCCCGCCGCCTCGACCGCTTTCGGGTCGGGCCCAGGCGACATTTGCCTATCCCCCTTCCCGAGCGGGGCGCCGCCATCAGGTAGCTTCTCCGGCAGGCGTGCCTTGTCGCGCTTCTCGCCTGGGGCGTCCGGAGGCTGCCCTTTGAGGGCCACCGCCTTGGTGGCTGCGGCGGTGGCGACTTCCTCCAGATCCGCTGCCGAATGAGCCGGAACCACAGGCGCCAGTTTTTGACTCTTGGGCATGAGGCCCCATGCCGTGATCAGGACCGCCGCCACTGCAATGCCGCCGACGATTGCCCCGTCGAGCCGGCTCTCCCATTTCTTCGATTTGGAAAGTGGATCGAGGCACTCCTCGAATTGCAGGCCAAGGTTGGTGATCTTCTTTCGTAGTTTCGCGAGTGTCTCGCTGGTGCCCCTCATTTCGGCGAGTCGGTAGGCCGTCTTGATGGCTTTTAACGTCTGCTGAAGTTCACTCTTCGCTTCGTTGTTATACTGCGATTCTGACTTATGAGATATTTCTTTAATACGTTCCAAGAGTTGCCTGATCTCTTGTTCCAGTATCTTCGCGAATCGTTTGGCACTCGTGTCGAGTTGCGTCGGGGCGGACTCGCTCGCCCCCCCCGCGCCTTTGCCGTCAGGCGCTTTCCCCCCCTTTGGCGTGTCAGAGGAGCCGTGGTTGGTCACTGTCGCGCTGTTCACCAGTGGCACGTCGTTCGCCTCGCCTTGTTTGTCAGACATGATCCACCCATACTTAGGCATTCCTGGAAATCCGCACCCGTGACCACGTCTGCCAACGTTACTTGTCCCAGCCGAAATAACTAAGATTATTCTCCAGGGCTTTGTGCCAAGTGTTAATATATCGATTCGACACTCTTCCGATGGTGAGCTTCTCTGTGTGAAAAAGTGTCGCGAGAATCGGGCTTTCCTCCGGTGTGCCCTCCGGGCACAGCCGCAACAACCGCGGCCGCAAATTGTCGACCAACAAACCCTGATTCCTCGGGTCGTTTCCCACGTCGTAGCCACTCTCCCACACGATCACCGGGACGACTGGACTGTGCGCTTGGACCGCCAGCGCCTTCATGTCTGCCAAGATGTGGGTGAATGACGGCTTGAACTCGTCTCGGGCGAACCACTCGCTGGGCGGCGCGCCTTCCCGGGTCGCGAGCCAGGTCGACCAAGCCTGCGTCCGGGTCCTGGAGCACACCCACACATCCCCATTGAAGAGCCGTCCCGCGAGGGCTCCTTTCCGGAGCCCGTCGACGGCGAGAGAGTGGTCGGCGAGGTGACCCACCAAATCCGTGGTCCCCACGAGGACCACTAACAGGTCACCGGTTGGGTTGATAAGCGAGGGCACACGGGTGAGTGGCGAGTGGGGGTGCATCGGCGGTTTGGGGGTCGGGCTACCAGTCTGAGAGGGTGCTTGCACCGGGGGCGTCTCGGGCTGTTTTCCGCCCGGGAGCGTCGTGCCAGGTGTCTTGTTCGGGCCTGGGCCACTAATTGGCTCGCCCGGGATGGAAGGCGGCTGGCCCCCATCCGGGGGGACCCCATTGCTCGCCACCATCGTGCCGCCCATCGGAGTGCTCGGGACGACCGGCGGCTCGGTGGCATCTGGGGTGACGAGTGAGTCCGACGTGTGGGGCTTGGCCGCGTACCACCCGAGGGCGGCGACGTTGGTCAGCAGGCCGAGCCCGGCCGTGACGGCGATTCGCGCGACGAGTGAGTCCATCATCGGGCCTCCGGTCAGTCATTTGGGTCGGCGTCGGCCGTGGATCGCCTCGACCCGGTCCCCGGCGATGACAGCGGCACTGAGTTGCCCGCCGCCCCGTCCTGATCCGCCAGTTGCGTGGGCCTCCCCGTCACACCCTCACCAGGTCCGGTGGCGTCGATCGGGCCGCTGGAGGCGATTGGGCGGATCGGGAGGGGCGCTGCCGCGAGCGTCTCGACGGGATTCTCGTGTTCGGTCTGCTTCGCCAGTTCCGTCCGCTGGGGGGTTGTCCGCCTGTCGGTTTCGCTACGTGCGGTGTCGGTGGTTGGAACGTGGGCTTCTTTTGCGGTACTCTCGTTGTTCCGTTCGGCGGCAGTCCGGGCCCAGGTTTCCAGCACGGCGGCCCACTGGCCGGCCTGCCAGATGAAACCGGCGGACAGGGCAACCGCTACGATCGACAGAATCAGGCCCACACCACCCACCTCAGCAAAGGAGAGGTTCACCACCGACCCGGCGGTGACCCGGGTGGCGAACGCAGCGAACCCCAGGAGGGGAAGGATACAGCATGCGGTCAGGGCCATCCGGGACCGCCGCTCCCAGCCGGTCCTCCAATCGCCGATTAGCTCTTGGGGTGTCAGCCCGGAGCGCCGCGGACCCTCCTTGGACCGGACAGCCTGCCACAGCCGGGTCGCCCAACCCTGTGCTTCCCGCCCGGTCAGGTCCCGGCGGGCCCGGCTAACCCGGGTGACATCGAGGCTCAAGGCGGCGAGCAGTCCTGCTGCCAACCCGGACCCGGACCCCAGGAACACGGCGTGGAGCGCGCGGAGGCCCGCACCGCCATCTGGCACGCCGATAGCCCAGCCCGCCGCCGCCGCCACCACTCCGACGATAGCACCGGTTACCGCGGTCGTGGACCCACCCGGGCCGCTGGCCCCGGGCAGGTATTCGTCAGCCAGCGGGGGTGGCCCCGCGTCTCGCCCGCCCATCACATCACCTCCACGACAGCAGGGAGCCGCAACACTCCGGACCCTTCCGCCAGGCCGGGCCTGTGGACCTTCCGCACCCGCCCGGTCATCGCCGGCCGGGAGCCGACCACCTGGACCCACCCCTCAGGATACTCGTGCAGGGCGGCGGGCTCGAACAGCGTCAGCCCGAAGCTGTCTGTCAGGGTCTTCCCGAGCCGGTTCGCGAACCGCTCCGCCGCCTCGGGGGCGTCGTCGCGGAATGGAACCCCTGGCCCCCCCCAAAAATCGACGAACAACTGGACTGCGGCGACCGACGGGTCCCCGTCGAGGCTCGCCCACCGCCACTCCTGTAGCCGGGACCGAAGCGGGGCCGCCGCCTGAACGGTTCGCACTGAGTCCTCCAACTCCCGATACCCGGCCGGGGCCGGACCAGCCGAGACCACCGCTGTTGCCTCCCGGACTACCGCCCCGGGCCGCTTCAGGCCGAACTGTCGCACCCTGACGATTGCACCAACGGGCTCGGCATTCCGGTACGTCGGGGCGCAGGTGACACCGGCCGATTCCAGTCGAGCCCGAGACGGTGGGTCGGCGAACGACCATTCGGCGGGGGTCACCTCGAACCCGAAGGCTGCGGCCCAGTCGCGTACGGCGGCAAGTAGGCGGTCCAATCCTGCGGGGCCGCCGGGGGCGGGGCCAATCTTGGCCCCGATTCGGGCCAACTCGTCCAGCCACCCGATGAGCACCTCGGCCGCCGGCCCGTTGGCGTTGGCGTGGCCCAGAGACAGTTGGCGGGCGCCCCCCCACCGGCCGCCGCCCAATAGCTCGGACGCCCCGGCTGCTGTGGCCGCGGCGACCACCGCCTCGAATGCCCGGCGGAGACCCGTGGCGGCCGCCGGCCCGTCGCTGAGTACCAGCCGCGCCTCGTCGGGGACTGGCGAGAATCGCTGCACTTCGACGATTGTATCCGGCGGCGCATCGTCCGAGCGGGAGGTCGCGACCGGCCAGGTTGGGGCGGCACCCATAGGCCAGCACACGGCCCCGGTGTTCGGGTCCAGGTCGGGGTACGCACGGACCCAGCCAGAGTCCCGCACCTTCGCCCACCATGTAGCTGCGGCGGAGGTACGATCCTTTCGAGCATCGTGAAGCAAGCGTGCGAACCACTGCCGCCCTGGGCCGGTCTGCAACCAGGATTGGAAGGCCGTCTTGGCGGCAGATTCGTTTGTGAGTGTACCCCCGCTCTGGGTGGCTCGCCACCACCCGGCGAGCGGCGGTGAGTCGGCAGGGCCTTCCTCGCCATCCCACGCGGGCGGGGGCGGCAGGTCGGCCCACATACCGGCGATTGGGGCCACCGGGGCCGGCACCACCCACACGATAAACCCCTGCCCGCCGGTCTGGTTGGCGGGGCCAGTGACCAGTTCCGCCCCGGGCGGGGGGGGGGTCGCGACCCCGGCCTGCAGACCGAACCCTCCGAACCACCCGACGAGGAGTGCTCCGACCGCTTCCCAGCGGTCTGCGGGAAGGTGGGGCGGGAGCCGATCGGCCAGTCCGCGTGCCACCGCCACGGCTTCGGCAGCCGGGCCCGGCCACCGGAACGCGGGAGGGCGGGCCGCTGTCAGGCGCTGGCCGAGGTCCGGGTCGTCAGCCCATTGGGTCAGGACTCCCCCTGCCGTGGGCACGAGCACCGCCAGTTCAGTGCCCAGGGTGGCCAGCCGGGTGGCCGGATGGCCGTCGTCGACCGCCCGCAGCCCATGAGCGACCGCTACCCGGGCTCGGGTCAGTGGGTCGGTCGGGGGCGGCGGGGCGCTCACCCACCGGTTGAGCAGTTCCAGAAACCTCCCTAAGTCCTGGTCGGCCTCCCGGGCCGATCGCAAATGCCGAAGCCCTGGCAGTGGCAGGCTCGACCATCTCGACTTGGGTCTCGGGCCGGCCAGCCGGGCCAGAAGGCCGCGGGCTGCCGCGGCCAACTCCAACGGCGGCCCGGGCGGAGCCGGCAGGTCGCGCACGGTGCTCGCCCACTCCGCCCGTGCGGCCGCATGCCGAACCCATCCGGTGGCCAGCCCGGCGGCATTCGAGCTGGCGCTGAGCCATTCTACGACCCGACTGACGCGGCCGAGGAGGACCACTCCATCGGCCAGTTCGTCTGCCACAGCCTTCCAGTCCAGCTCCGGCATGAAGGCTCCTTCCCCCGGGTCAGAAGGTCACACGTCCCCCCGCATGGCCGGGGCGACGTACACCGCCCCGTCCGTCAGGTCCGTCGGCCGCCCCGCCACCCCTCCAGTCTGGTCGGTGACCTTGAACTCAAACTCGTCGTCGGTGTAGGACACCAGCAGGTCGGTCCTGATCCCGTCAGAGAAGCTGAACCTTAAGAAGTCGGTAAACTCCGGATCGCCTGGGAACCTCCGCAGGAGGGTGAACGACCGGGCGGCGGCCCCGGCCGCGTCCTTCTCAGGGGGGACGGTCGCCATCGGCACCTGGACCGGCGGGAGCCCCTTCAGCTCCTCGTACAGGGTGTGTTCAGAGTAGAGCAGCCGCGGCTGCTGGACGGTGTAGTCCCAGTACCCGACATCGTAAGGCAGCCTGTTGGCGAGGTCGCTGTCGAAGTCGACTCGGATCTTCCCGTTGGACTCCTGTGTGGCCAAGGCCAGGACGGCCCCCTTGGCGGTGGCGTCCTTGGCGTTCTCCTTGTCGAAGGTGAACCGCTCGTCCTCGTCCACCGCTGCCACATGGAGGTGGGCCTTCAGGGCGGCCGTGAGCAGCGGATACTGGACGGCCTTCCCGCTGGCCACCACCCAGTGCACCTCCTCCGCCGGACCCTGAGACCGCA
This sequence comes from Gemmataceae bacterium, assembly GCA_003136315.1. Lineage (GTDB taxonomy): Bacteria > Planctomycetota > Planctomycetia > Gemmatales > Gemmataceae > Urbifossiella. Next base: position 12,967 of record PLDW01000143.1, read on the forward strand.
GCTTGCGTGCGATGAGTTCGTTGCAGTTGTCGATGCTCCGGCGGACCTTTCCCGCGACAAGGGCATCGACTTCCCACCGGTGGATGACCACCTGACTGACGGCGTCCCGGTGGGCGTTGAGCCGGTCCGGTTCGCGGCCCAGCAAAGCCGCAGCCAGGCTGTTCGTGTTAGGATCCTGCCACCGTGGCAGCTCGACCTTGTCCTTCTCGGCCAGTGCGTGCTTCAACTCCTCGGACAGCCTCCACAACTCCAGCGTACAGTCCCGGCGGTCATCGGTCCATCGGTCGCCGACTTTGCGGGTGGGGACGAGCCGATCGGTCGGATCGGCAGCATCAGCCGTCGCGATGAACTTCTCGAGAGCCAGCCCGGTCCGGGCCAGGTCGTCAAGGTCCGGGCCGCCGGTGGTGATACCTGTTTTCGGCCCCGTCGGCCGGCTTGGAGAGGCGAAAGGAGGGGCGTCCTGGCCGAGCTGAAGCAGGGCGTGGATGAGCTTAGCTTTCACCAGTCGGGCGACCGCCCGGGTCACGTCGTCACCACCAAAATCCCGGACCCCGCTCCGCCCACGGACAGTGATGGCCAGGGTGTTGGCTGCCGCACCGTCCCGGCGGACGGTGGCCCGGACGAGGGCGATATCGGTCGTCCCCCCACCGCAGTCATACAGCAGCAGGTTCAGCCCCCGCTCCTCCAGGTATTCGAAACTAACCAGCCCCCCAGGGTACGTGTCGGAGTCCAGGCCCGGGCGTATGACCCCCTCGAATATCCGACGGTATACGTAGAAGAAGGCCGCGGCCGACGCCTCGTCGATAAGCAGACGAATTAGCGGATCGCTCTGCCGAAGGTCGGTTGGCCCGGTCCCGCTGGCCAATTGACGGACGGCCCGGGCGATTTTGTCGGCCGGGGCCGGGGGGGTGTCGCCCGGCGTCGTCCGGTGCTGCATCCGCAACCACCCCTTGTGGACGGCCCGTCGGAGCTGGGAGAGCTCGTACCGTGAGTACGTCGTCGGGTAGGTCACGGCGAGCTGGGACGGCCACGCCCGCGCGGCCTCCCGGTAGTGCGCAAGGAGCCGGCATGCAAGCAACTCCAGAGGCACCCTGCAGTCGAACGCGATCTCCTTTCGATCAACCTGGTCGGTTGTCATCTGCCCGTTTGCCCGGTCACGTACCACCCGGTGGGCAGCGACCACCTCGACCGTGGTCCGGCCCCCTCGGGTGGCGGCCAGCCGTTTGGACCCGAGCACCAGGCTTCGGGGGGTGGTACCCGCGGTCCTGCGTACCAGTTCGCCGATCTTCCACTCGACTGCGCTGGGCCGGTCGTCCTCAGCCCGCTGCGGGAACCGGCGGTCTGGAAGCTCGATCTCGCCTCGCTTCAGCCAAGTCCTCACCCGGTCCACTCGAACGTCCGACGGGATGGCCGGAAGGGCCAGCCCGAGAGCCCCGAGTTGGTCACCGCGGCCGAGCTCCTGGGTGATCCCGAGCATGACCACCTGGCCGGTCCGGTCTGCCCCCTCGGGGAGCGCTGCAACCGTGCTGTTGGTGTTCCCCAAGTCCAGGGCCACGAACGCCGTCGCTGGGCCGACCGGGGTGGCCGGGGTGAACCTGAGCGTTACTCGGGTCTCGCTAACGTCTTCCGTCCCATCCGGGTAGTACCGGAAGAACATTACCATCACATCGACGGCCGGGCACTCGGCGGCGCCGGTCGCCGCCTTGCAGAACGCCTCTGTGTTGGTGTCCGCATACGCCAGCAACCGGAGGGTGGTGCCAGCCGGCATCCCCCCGGCCCGGAAGTCGTTGACCTTCTGCCAGGCCTCTGAACACACCCGCTGGCCAAGCTCGACCTTGTCGGCGCCGTAAGTCCGACAGGTCGCGAGGAGGCGCGCGGCCCGGACGGTGGGGTCGGCCGGATCGTCCGGGAACCGGATCGGCTTGGGGCTGCCGACCACCTCGGCCTCAATGTCCAGCCACAATGTCCGGGGCCAGTACACCAGGGCCCCGCACTCGCCCGTTCGCGGCGGGCGGAGCGGGAGGGCGGAGACATCCGAGACGAACTCGACAGTCCCGATCCTCTGGTACGCCACGATCGGCTGGTTGTAGGATGGTGGCATGGGGCGGCTCCGGTGGTTTGGATCAGGCAGTTGCCGGGCCCGGGGTCCACAGCACCTTACGGATCTCCCGGACGAGCTCCTCCAGCCGGGCACGGAGCCGGCTCATCACCGCCAACACGACCTGGTGGACGGCCGTCCGGATCTTAGACCGCATCAGCTGGCGGTACTCGGCGGCCCCGAACACTCCCGCCAAGTTGTCTTCCGCCAGCCGCTGGATCAGTTCCGGTTGGTATAGCCGCGGGCGAACCGGCGTGAGCCAGCCGAGGTTCTGCAGGTCGTCCCGACGGAACTGAACCCAGATGTCGGCCGGGCTACCGGCCGCCCCCAGCGATAGGGCCGGGAGGTTCTGCTTCTCCAGAGCGTCGGAGTAGTGGGCGTAGGCCGCCCGGACGAGTTCTCCGGTCTCCTTGTCGAGCAACGGCTGAAGGGTGGACTCGGCATCGATTCGGTACTGCTCGTCTACCAAGGACTTGGCCGACTGCCAGCGGAGGGCCTCGTCGGTGGTCGAGGCCTCGAACCGGGTGAGCAGGGTATCCCGAATCCGCCGCACCTCGCCCTCGAAAAACTTGCTGCGACCGAATGTCTGGCCGACCTGCCCCATGAGGGCGTTCCGCCACCGGATGGCGGCTTCCCGCTCCTGTTGGGACCGGCCGCTGGACGCCTCCTTGATCACCCCACGCAAGAACTCGGCATGCTCTGGGAGGGTGCGGGCGGCATCACGGGCGACCTGGGCGGCAACCGACCTGGCCACCGTCTCCCGGATGAGCCGCCGGAGGTTCCCGACCCCACCGTCCTTGAGCAACTCCTCGAACGCGAACTTCATGGCTGGGTACTTACCCAGGATCTCCGCCAGCCGAGGCTCGTCGTCCGGCTCCAGGTGGATCTTGCCGAGCGCCTTCTCTCGGGCGACGGACCCGGCCTTCTTCGCGTCGTCGTAGATCGGCTTACACCCGAGGAGAACCTGGGACAGCGGCAGCCCATACCGGGTGTCGAAATCGGCGATGGCGTCGAAGCTGGTGACCCCCTGGACGCCCTCCAGTTTGGCGTGCCGCAACGGGCCGTCCATCTTGTTGACGACCACCCACACCCGGGATTCCAGCCGGTCTCCGAACTCCCGCTTCAGGTCGCCCAGGATGTCCAACAGCGGCTCGTTGAACAGCTCTTCGGCCCGGGTGAACAGGAGGGCTGCGTCGAGCTTTGGAATGAAGTCCTTGGTTAGTACTGTGTCTACCGACCGGGCGGCCCCGAGCCCGGGGCAGTCGACCAGCTCGATGTCCGGATCGAGGGTGTCGCGGGGGAACCGGACATCGGCCTCGGCCAGGAGCATGGTCGGGGCCGGCTGGAGTTCCCCGGCCGGGTGGACGAGGACGATCCCCCGGTCGGTGTAGTCCCGGTCCTCCTCGTGGGCCACCGCCTTGACGTGCCCAGCGTGGGCTCTACGGCTCTCCAGGAACCGGGTCAGGTATAGCTTGTCGTCCGGCTTAACCGGCCGGGCGGCGGCGGTGGCCGACGCCTCCGGGTTGTGGCCGGCGAGCTTCTCAAGGATCCGGGTCTCGTCCAGCCCGGCAGTGTTCGGGAGCCGGATCCAGTCGCACAGGATGTTCCGGCGGTGCTGGTAATCGGCAACGCACAGGTAGCGAAGGGTGAGTCCGTACTCGGGGGCCCGGCGGATCCGGGTCACGACGCTGGTGGTTGCCTTTGTGTTCCCCTCGACCGAGACCGGCTCCCCGAGCAGGTTGTTCAGGGTGGTCGACTTGCCGCACTGGGACGGGCCGAGAAACCCGACCAGATACCGCTGGCGGGTCAGCCGGTCGCGGACCTCGCGAAGCTTCTGCAGGGTTTCCGGGACGCCGGGGGCAGCGAGGTGCCGGGGGTGCTTCTCGGCCAGCTCGGCGGCCAGAGCAGCGGCCTCGTTGAACGCCGCCACCGCCCGGTCCCGGCCGGCAGGGTCGGCGGCCATCAGCGGGCAACTCGTTGGCTCCAGGCGGGGTGGTAGGTCCATCGCGGCGGCTCGGGGGGGCGGGGTGGCTGGCCGGTGGGTGGCCGGGTCAGGGCTTGGCCGGCTCCGGGCCGGCGATGGCCAGCCGCAGCAGCGGCTCCCACTCTGGCAGCTCGACCTCATTGACCGCCTGCCGCTTCTTCTGGGTTGGCTTCCGCTTGTACAACAGTGCTGTCTTGGACACCCCGTTGTCGAACTCGTACACGACCAGCCGGTGGGCAGTCGGGAGGGCGTCGAGAACCTTCTGGTATCCGGCCCGGTCGACCCGGGCTGGGTCCTGGTCGACCAGGTAAACCATCCGCCCGAACGCGTCAGGGACCAGCCCGTCGGCCGCTCCGGGCTGGACCAGCGGCAGCTCGATCCAGCCCGGCGGGCCGTCGGCCGTTAGAACGACCGGCTGGCCGGCCCGGGCCGGCTTGGAGTCCTCGATCGCACGGATCAGCTCGGCCCCGGCGAGCTGGTTGTACTTGGCCAGCTGGATCTCTACGTCGGCCTTCTTGAGCGGGAACAGCATCCACGCCCGCGCGGCACTGCCGCGCTGGAGCTTCGGGACGTTGATGTACAGCTGGTTGCGATCCTTCAGCTTGGTCGGGGCCAGCCCGTCGTCGGCCGCGTCCGCAGTCCCGATTGCCAGCGTCACCCCCTGCTTAATCTCGAAGCTGTCCAGGGCATTGCCGACCTTCTTGGCGTCCTTGATGGTTGTAACGAACTCGGTCCGTTTGTCGGACGGGAACCCGTCCAGCCGGATCAGGTAAAAGTTGTCCCCCTGGGGCCAGTCGCCGGAGAGGGTGTCGCGGCTGCCGGACTTCGTGTCGGTGGTGTTGGCTGTGAATTTGGCCGGGGCCTTGTCGGCCGGCAATCGGAGGTTGTACAGCCCCGGCTGGACGGCCCGCAATGCGTCGCTGTCCTTGCTCAGCTTGAACGTCCCCTTCGTCGCGTCAGTGTACTCGACCGCCACGTCGGTGACCATCCGCGGCTGGGCACCGAGTAACTTCAGCTGCCACAGCGGGTCAACTGATGGGAGTTGAGTCAGCTCGAACTTTTCGGTCTTGATAGCCGGAAGCGGGGGCGGCGATGCGTCCGGGTTCTCGATCTTGGCGTATACCCCATACTCGACGGCCGACAGGGCCCGGATGTCCGGCTGCTTCCCGTTGGCCAGGACGGGTGCCTTCCCACCTATCGCCTCAAGTGTATTCGTGACCAGTTCCTTGATCTCCTTCAGTTCCAGGTCCGGCTTGGCCCGGATGACGAAGATCAGGGTCTCGTTGGTCGGCGGCTGAGAGCAGGCCGGCCCCACAGTGAGAAACCCGGTCGCGGTCAGAAGGCAAACTGCGCACAGTGTTCGAGCCATCGCCGCTCCTCCACCTGGGTGTTCGCGTCCACTGGCGGCAGTTTCCGGATTCGCTGCAAGTCGTCGAGCAATTGCCGCATCTGCTCGGCCACGGCACCTGGGTCGCGGTCCCCAGCCGCGGCCTCCTGGCACAACCGCTCGTACTGCTTAAACCAGTCGGCCCGCAACCGTTGCCGCGCGGTCGCCTGGAACGTCTGGCTTGCGGGGGAGGTGGGCTTGGCGTCCTGGAGCGACTCCGCAGCGGCCAACTGCTCCGTGAACGTGGTGGCCTGCTCGAACTTTTGAATCGCGGCCACGGCAGCCGATTCCGCGGGTGGCGGGGTGATCGTGCCGCCACTGGTGCTGCTATTGCTGTTGCCGCTACTCCCGCCAACACTGCCATGCTGATCGAGGCTGTTCAGGTATAGCCAGATGCCCCCGCCAGCCGAGGCGAGAAGCGCGACCCCGATCACACCGGGAAGCTGCCAGCCCCGCGGCTTCTTGCCCGTCTCCAGCTCCTCGGGCGCTTCGGGTAGGGGAAACAACTGCTCGGACAACGGCGTGGCGGCCAGATGGCGGCGGAACTCTGTGGCGGACGTCACCCGCCCGGACTCCACTCCAACAAGGATACCCCACGCGCCGTTCCGCGCGGGCGTCAGGGTAACCGACCCGACGGTACCGGTGAGCAGGTACGCGAACAGTCTGGCAACCAGCTTCAGGTCGGACAAACGGCCTGGGTCGGGGACCGGGTTCCCGTGGGTCGCGTGGACGTACGGCAGGTGTCGCTTCCAGGCGTCGGGGAAGGACAGTTGCTGGCAAGCAGCCGGGTCCGGGTTGATAGCGGCGAACTCAGCCTGCTTCTGGAGCCAGGTTGGCCGGGAGAGAACATCGGTCCACGGCGGGTTGCCGTCTGGGAGCCAGACGAACCCGAGGTCGAGAAGGATCAGCGTCGGGGCGACCCCGGGCTTCTGGACGACGTACAGGTTGGTGGGGTCGACGAGCCCGAGCCGCCACTCGTGGGCGTGGAGGGCCTCGGTCAGGTCCAGGAGCCGGCGAGCGAACCCGTCGACCTCGGCCGCCGCGGGCTCGCGCGGGTCCGGATCCGGCCCGAGGGCGGCGAGACGCTCGCGCCACTCGCTCAGCGAGATGGCCCGACTCCAAACCTCGTCGGCCAGGGGCATCTCGAACAGCCGACCGGCGGGCGTGTTGCTCTCCAACCACCTGAACTCGCACCCGGCTACCCGAACCTCCGGCGGTGGGGCCTGGTACACCACGGTCTCTGGGCAACGTGTTCGGGAAAGGCCGTTCGGGAAGGCGGCGAGACGGGTGAGAGGCACCCAGGCGGTCACTCCCACTTTCCCGATCCGCCCCGCGGGGGTGGCCGGCTTGGCCGCAGCCGGTGTTGGGACCGGCGCGCTGGGTGCCTGGGGAATGCTCGCATCCAACTCATCGTCGGGGTCGATGGGGAGCGATATCACGGGAAGACTCGGAACGCGGGAACGTTTATGGTTATCGTATGTGTCACGTCAATTAGCTCATAACGTGTGTAATAAAGCTATCTGTCCTTCGACTCGCTGTCAAGCCCCGAGGCGGCTTTGTAATAAAATGCGAGTTCAGGACACGCTTTGCAACGCAAAATACTCTGCAATTTGGAGTCAGCCATAACTCTTACCCTGGTAATTCCTTGTAGCAAATGGTGTGTTGCAACCCTGGGGGCACCATAGCGGATGTCGAACTCCCCCCAACTCCCTGCTTTCCTTGCAACTCCCAGGGTTTCCAGGAGGGCGCGGTTGGCAAATCGCAAAGCCGGTCCTGGCCAAAAGCCGCTAAAAGCGCAGCACCTGAAGGCCGAAGGGCCACTCAAACCCGCAAGTTCACCGTGCGATCTGTGGGGCAGCCCGCTGCTGATAGGTAAGAAAGAGCTTTCACCCCCGAGCCCCTGTCGACCCCCTCCCTGAGCCGAACCCTCCTCGAACTCCCTGGCAGAGTGTTGAGCGAGGCATCCCCGGGGCAAGCGGGTTGAATGCCTGTAACTCCCAGAGTTTCGCTCCAGCGGGTCACACTCTCACACTCTGGCCAGGATCGATTTTGAATCTCGCTCGGTAGCCGAGCCGAACACTTCTCGAATCACGACGTGATAATGCGGTGAGATCCAGCCGCCGCGAGCCTAGTCCGGCAGCTAGGTCGCTCCAACCGGTAGCCGCCCGAGCGGCGGTGGAGGTAACAAGGTGGTCGGTGCGTCTGGAGGGGGATTTCAGCGAAGCGCGGACGAAGCTGGAGGCAACAGGGGAGCACTCCCTCGACTCGGTGGCCGTCCGAATGGCCCTGTCCCACACGGTGATGAATTGCGGTGCAGCCCGGCCGAGGTCGAGGGGCGTGCTCTATTGTCAACCCAGCCGACCGCCACCCCTGAGTTCGGAAATCCATCCGGAGAGCAAGCATCGAGCGGAGTTGGCTGAGCGGATGATGGAGGGGGAGCAACCATGTGGCGAACGCCTCAAGTGGTATAGGCGGAAATCTGCAACGAACTTACCCACCTTACGTCCACCTCCGATCCTGCGACGGGGCGACTCCCGGGACTATAATTCGGGGTTAGGGGATGATGCCCACCATCAGGTCATGCAACTCCGGACCACTGAGGATCTGTCCCACCCTCCCCTCCGAACAACCTCTGAGAAAACGGTGCCGATATGCTGTGATCACGAAATGAGCGAAGCTGTGGCCTATCTCGAATGTACGGAGTCGGGCAGATGCGGGCTCCGGATTGGAGAACGACGTGGGGAAGCCGTTCGCGACCGAACTCAGTCTGCTCCCGGCCACCTACGACTGGGCGACCCAGTTCCCGGTCCAGTCGCTATCGTCAACCCTCCGACGATGCCGGTTCCCGCTCGTCGCGGTCGGCTCGGGCGGATCGTTCACGACCGCACACCTTGCCGCGTCACTCCACCAGAAGCTGTTCGGCCTCCCGGCCCTCGCTGCGACTCCGCTCGAAATCGCCTCCACCGACATCGACCTCCGGGAGACTGCCGTCCTCCTTCTGACTGCCGGTGGGAAAAACCACGACATCCTCGGGGCATTCGATACAGCCCTCTGCCGGGAGCCGAAGCGGCTCATCGTGGTCTGCGCGAGCACAAGATCTCCCCTTGCCCAGCGGGTCAGCCGGTACTCGACTGTCGAACTCTGCGAGTTCGCCCTCCCGTCGGGCCGGGATGGATTTCTCGCGACGAACTCTCTCCTCGCGTCCGGCGTCTTGCTCTGCCGGGCCTACGAGACATCCGAGGCAGGTAGGATTGCCTTGCCCGAGAGCCTCGAATCTTTGGTCGGGCCGGGGGTCCAGGAGATCGACTACTCACGGCTGCTCACGGCCGAAACCCTCGTTGTGCTCTACCCCCCGTCACTCAAGACTGTCGCCATCGAGATCGAATCCAAGTTTACCGAGGCTGCCCTGGGGCACGTGCAACTCACGGACTACCGACAGTTCGCGCACGGCCGGCACCACTGGCTCGCGAAGCGCGGGGACCGGACAGCCGTCCTCGCCCTCGCAACGGAAGCCACAGCGGGTGTGATGGAGCGAACGCTCACCCTCATCCCCAAGCTGACTCCGGTGGTGAAGTCCGTCCTTCCCTACGAAGGGCCGCTCGCCTGCCTCGTCGGAATCGTCCAGGGGTTCGAACTCACCCGGCAGGCCGGCGAGGCGAGAGGGATCGACCCTGGCGACCCTGGAGTCCCGGCGTTCGGCCGAAAACTGTACAACCTCGGGGTGTTCATCCGCCCGGTGCGTGCCTCAATCAACGCACTGGCAGACCCAGAGGTGGCAATCGCCCGGAAAGCCCGTGGCGCGGAACGAGCCCCGGGCAGCCAGACTTCCGGTTGGATACAGGCCCACGCCGACTTTCTCGACAGGCTCCGGCGAGCGAGAGTCCGGGCTGTCGTCGCTGACTACGACGGCACCCTCTGCGACGAGGCGAGGCGGCTTGACCCGCTGCCAACGCCAATCACAAGGGAACTCATTCGGTTGCTTCGGGCCGGTCTTGTGTTGGGAGTTGCCACCGGGCGCGGGCCTTCGGTACGGACGGAGCTTCGGAGGGCACTTCCCAAGGATCTCTGGGACCGCGTTGTCGTCGGCTATTACAACGGCGGCGACATCGGCCTTCTTGACGATGACCAGACGCCGGACAATACCAAGGCGGTATCAGAGCCACTGAGGGGTGTCGAGAAACTCCTGGCGAAGCTCGTGGGGTTCCTCGGGGTGCCCGAGCCTGAGTTACGCCCAAAGCAGGTGACCCTGAAGCCGGGCGAAGCCCAACCGCTAGAACGGTTGTGGCAGAACGTGCAGGGGCTTTTCTGCCCGTCCGCGTTCCCGGGTGTTTCCGTCCTGCGGTCCGGCCACTCGATCGACATCCTCGCCCCGGGGGTGTCAAAGCTCGCTGTCGTCAACCGAGTTGCGGCTATGTCCGGCGGGACGGTGAACGACGTGCTCTGCATCGGCGACCAAGGCTGCTGGCCGGGAAATGACCATGCGCTCCTCAGCACGCCGCTTTCCCTCAGCGTGAACACGACCTCGGCCGACCCGGAATGTTGCTGGAACCTGGCCCCGGTAGGGCACAGCGAGTCTCAGGCGGCGCTGGGCTACTTCAAGCTGCTCAAGCACTGCTCCAACGGGCTTCGGTTCGAGGTGCCGGACGGCAGGAGGAAACGGACGTGAACCAGGAGTTCGTTCTCGGCAAACTGAGCGAGCTGATGGAGTGGGACGACGTCCGGTCCCGCGCTGAGTTCGCGTGGCTTCGGCTGATGTCCCGGATGAAGTACGACGGATACCAGGAATTCCTCGCCGGGATGCGATTCATCGAGAGCCTGACCGACTGGCTCCAGCAGTTCATCAGGCCCGAACATCGGGAGGTGGCCTACCGGTTCATCCGCGAACACCTCGTCTTCGTCAGCTCGGCCGAAATGCATCATCTGGTCGAGCTGTTCTACCCGGAGACGGTGCAGCCCCGGCTGCTCCAGCGGGTGGCCGAGTTGCAAGGCATCCCCCAATATCGCGTGTGGGCCGACAAGGCAGCGATCGCGGCTTTCCGGACCCTTCTCCGGAAGACCCTCTTCATTGAACTGAGCGACGGGGGGCGGATCGACATTTTTCGCCGTGCGAACGCCGGGGTTATCATGCATGAGCAGATCGTGACTGCCCCGCGAATCAACAAGGAGAAGTGGACGGAACTCCTCGCCGACCTGCGGAAGACGACTGGGAATCCGGCCGACCGATTCGCCTTTGTGTTCCTGGTTGACGACTTCACCGCGAGCGGTGCCACCCTGCTCCGGCTGGAAGGCGAGAAATGGACAGGGAAACTGTGGCGGTTCTGGGAGGACATGTCGAAGGAGACAACCGCCCACTTCGAGGATGACTGGACTCTCTGCGTCCACCACTACATCGCAACCGAGCAGGCGGTGAAGTCGGTTGATGAGCGAGATGCGGCAGTCCGAAAGGCCTTGGGTCCGTCGGGCTGGTTTACGAAAAAGATCGAGATGAGCTTCGGCATGCGACTGGATCGCGAGTTTTCCGTGACGGCATCGTCTGATCCGGATCTTGTCGAACTGATCGAGTCCTACTACGACGACGCGATCGAGACCGAATCCATGAAAAAAGGCGGCCGGAACGCGCGCTACGGCTTCGGGCAGTGCGGGCTTCCCCTGGTTCTCGATCACAACACTCCGAACAATGCCATCGCCCTCCTCTGGGCAGAGAGTGCAGGAACGGGCGGCAAGCACCCGATGCGACCACTTTTCCGTCGCCGGCAGCGGCACAATTAGATCCCGAAAGGGGAGACCGATGGAGAACCCATTCCTCCGCCGCGCGAGTGAATTGCTCCGGGACGATGAAGCGTTCCTCGCGATCGTCAGCCCCGAGCCGGTGACCTTCCACCTCAAACGACCCGGGGAGAGCGGGAAGCTCTACGACCGGCTGGTCCTCCTTCGCGGTACGCCCGGGAGTGGCAAAACGACGCTCGCACGCCTCTTCGAGTTGCCCACACTCAGCACTCTGCTCAGGAATCAGAGTTTCACCGGACACAAGGAACTGCACGCGGCCTTGTCGGCATGTCGGGCCATAGAGGACGACGAACCGCGGGTTCTCGGTTGCCGGCTGCCAATGGAGAGCGACTACCGTGACTTCTGGGAGTTTCCGTACGCGAATGAGGTGAAGACCGGCCTGATGGCGTCCCTCCTCCAGGCACGGACCGTGCTCGCATGGTTCCGCCACCTACGGGCCGCAGGGATTCCGCCCGACCAAGTCGAGCTGGTCACCCGGCCAGAGTCTCAGGGTGTACTCGACACCATCGGGGGGACCCAAGGCAAGGACTTGCTCAAGCGGGCAGCGGACGTCGAGAACCGGATGTACAAAGTCATTACGGCGCTCGTCGCGCCCGAAGAGTCGGCGCTCGCCGCCGAGGTCGGCGACCCGTACCGGCCGTTCGACCACATTGAGCGGATCCGCGTCCCAGCGGTCCACGGGGCGGGGGGTGGGACGCGGGATTTCATCCCACTCGCCATCTTCGACGACGCTCATGTCCTCCACCCCGAGCAATTCCGGGCGCTGGAGCGGTTACTCATCCGCCGCGAGCTCCGGATAGCCCGGTGGATCATCGCCCGCTTCGACGTACTTCTGCCAGAGGAGGCACTCGCAGCGGCGATAGAAGACCGGTCGGACGGCACCGAGCGCCCAGGCGTCAAGGCGGAGCGGGAGACCGAACTGATCCTGCTCCAGAGTTCTGGTCGCCGACGGCAACAGCGGGAGCAGTTCCGCACCGTTGCTAAGAGCATGGCCACACGATACCTCCGCAAAACGCAGATCCTGAACGATAAGGGCCTCACTGTCCTCGGGAACGTACTCGGCGAGACTGAACCGATCCTGACCGCGGGGCGATTGGGTGACCTGGAAAAGAATGTGAATGGGACCCAGCGGCGGCTAAAGGTTTCACAGCCAAAGCGGGAGGGGTTCGAGAAGCAAATCCGGGATTACTGGGGGGACAAGACGGCCCTCCCACCTCATATCGCACTCGCCATGCTCAGCGTGATGATGCACCGATATAACGTCCGGCGTGGCCGAACCAGTCCGAGCCTGTTCGAGTCGAGGGACGACACTGGTGAAGGCTCGGCGGAGCCTATGGCTGCCGAGCCGATGATCAGCGTGGCCGCGAACAGGGAGGTGTATGAGGCAGCCGTCTTTCAGCTCTTCCACCACTATGACCGGCCATACTATTTCGGCATCGATAACGTCTGCGACGCAAGTTCGGAGAACGCTGAGCAGTTCCTCCACATGTCGGGCGAACTCGTCGAGGCGGTGGCCACACTCCTCGCACGGTCGAAGTCGCCCACGCTGACTCCGGCGGCCCAGCACAAGCTATTACGGGAGCACGGGGCGAAGATCATGAAGGAGTGGGACTTCCCGCAGGACGCCGCAGTCCGACGAGTCGTGAAGCGGATCGCGGATCTGTGCCTGGAGAAATCGTTGGAGCCGAACGGAGCAGTGATTGCGAATGCCTTTGGCATCCCCCAGGCAGAGTTCGATAAACTCGCCAAGACAGCGCCCGAAGTTGCGAGGGTGCTTCAGTTCGCGGTCGCCTACAACGCGATCACACTGGTACCACACTACACTTGCCAGGATGAGGTGTGGTGCCTGTTGGAACTCGGGGGGGTGGCGCTCCTCAAGTACGGGCTCACGCTGAAGCGGGGCGGGTTCATCAAGGGAGCGGTCGTGCAACTCGCGTTGTTCGTGGCGGAGGAGCCGACATGAACAACCTGCTGCGGTGGGAGCGGTGCGTAAATCATCGGGGGGAGGTCGCCGAGGCGTTCGTTCGCGATTACTTCGCCGGGGAAGACCGCCAAGTCGGCTTGATCGCCGGGGCCGGTTTCGACCCACGCTCCGTGATCGTGGCCGAGTTGCTGGCCTCGGCGGCACCGGGACGAGTCCGGGGCCTGTTCCTCCGTGAGGAGCGGCCGTCCCCTCACTCGCACCTCCTCACCTCCGCCGAGGGGAATGTCAGCCGCCTCCGAAAACTCCTGCCTGGGTCCTTGGTCGAGCGGTTCGACATCTTTGACAAGGCCGACACCGCCCCCGTCGGGGGCCGCCGTGTCATCGAACTTCTCCGCCGGAATCTCAACCCCGCCGGACTGACCGACCTGGTAATCGATTGTAGCGCGCTCTCTATTGGAGTGTGCTTCTCCATCACCAAGTACTGCTACCAGCTTGCTGTGGCCTCCGCCCTGAACGTCCACCTCGCGGTTCTCGACCACCCGGCGACAGATGGAGCGTTCCAGGCCGCCCACTGTGGACGGCCGAGTTCCCCTCACGGGTTCCAGGGCGAATGGCAACTTGACAAGTGGTCGAAGGCCGCGAAGCTCTGGATACCCCAACTCGGGCGGGGTAAGCGGCTCGTGCTGGAGGAGGTCCACAAGTTCGTCAACCCGCACGCTGTTTGCCCAATCCTCCCGTTCCCGTCTGCCACACCGCGTTCTCCAGACCGATTGATTGAGGACTATGGCGAGCTGTTCCAACCCTCTTCTTGGGATGTCGATGCCCGTGATCTGATCTATGCCCACGAGAAGAGTCCTCTCGACTTGTACCGGACGATCCTCCGGCTTGCCGACGCCCGCCATCGCGTCTTCGCTGACACGGGCGGGTCCCAGATCATCCTCTCACCAGTGGGAAGCAAGGCCCTCGCGCTCGGGATGCTAATGGCGGCCATCGAGCGGGGATTTGCGGTTGTGTTGGTCGAGTCTCTCGCGTACAACCCCGCCCCCTCCGTCCTGGATCTGGAGATGCGGACCATCCCGCGTGGCGAGTTGGTCCACATATGGCTCCACGGGGAGGCGTACGCGGCGGCGGGCCAAGGGGGTGGCGTGTGAGGAAGAAGGGACCGGACGAACCGACGCCACCGCTTGTGATGGGTACCGGCTTGGTCGCCCTTGATGTTGTCGTCACGGCCGACGACCCCGCCCCGCCAAAACTGTGGGCGGGCGGCACCTGTGGGAACGTGCTTCTCGCGCTCCGTTACCTCGGGTTCGATTCCGCCCCAGTTTGCCGTCTTCGGGACGACCCGGCAGCGGCGCTCATTATCGACGAATTCCGCGCGTGGGGGGTCTTGACCGAGTACGTCTCAACGGGGGGCGATGGCAGCACCCCCGTCATCGTCGAGACCATTCGGCGGCGGCCCGCCGGTGACCCCATCCATACCTTTAGTTGGAGATGCCCGGTCTGCGGCGCTCGCTTCCCAGGCTACAAGTCGGTGCTCGCGTCGTCTGCAGAGGTGATCGCCGCGAAGATGTCTCCGCCCCAAGTCTTCTTCTTTGACCGCCTCAGCAGGGGTTCTCTCGTCTTGGCCGCCCGCGCCGCCGAACTCGGCAGCCTGGTCGTGTTTGAGCCGTCGGGTGTCGGGGACTCGGCCCAGTTCCGCGAGGCGTGGTCCGCCTCCCACGTTGTGAAGTATTCCCACGAACGGTTGGCCGAACTACCAGACGGGCTGGAGTTCGGGCCAAACCTTCTCCTCCAGGTCGAGACACTTGGTGCGGAAGGCCTCCGCTACCGTGCCCGATTTCGCAAGCAGGTGATCTCCCCTTGGCAGACACTGCCTGCCGTAAAAGCCCCCTCCCTCAAAGACACTGCGGGGGCCGGAGACTGGGCAACGACAGGCCTGTTACATCGACTCGGTCGCGCCGGAGCGACCGGGTTCCGGAATGCTACACCAGAGGAAGTCTTAGCTGCACTCCAGTTTGGGCAGGCGCTTGCCGCGTGGAACTGCGCCTTCGCAGGCGCAAGGGGCGGGATGTACGTAGCGACAGCGCATGAGTGCCTGGAGCAGGTCGGAGGCATTCTCGCGGGCCGGGATGCCGGGACTGGAAACTCCTCTGTGTCACATCAGCCACAGGGAATCGCACCCTCCTGGTGCCCGACATGTACGGACCATCAGTCTCCCTCGGTTGCGGTCGGTGGCCAACCACGTCGAACGACCGCCTGATCAAGTAAATCGATAACAGAGTAATCCCTAATTGTTTTATCGGCTCGCGATATCCATGACACAAACTCAGTCTTCAACCCTGACCTCTCCGGGTGAGTAGACGAACTCCCTGGCTGGAAGAACCCGTGAAATTGCGCTACCGTCGCAGCCCCACTCATACCTGGCTCCGCGCCTAAAAGTCGTCATCCGTTGCCCAATCAGGTACTCGCCGGGTTTCTCGCTCCCGTGAGCCTTCGACGGCCAATCTAACCCGGATGACTGACGATGGTACTCCCCCAAGGGACCAGCCGTGCCCTCAATGGCTCCATGATTGCCGGGTCCGGCTCAGGCCCCTCGAAGACAACCGTCGCGCACCTCCCATCAACGTTGAAGTGAACTCCGGGCGGTTGGTCGAATGCCATCCCACAGCCGAACGGGACCGCCACGACCATCTCCAGTTGGCCAGGTGGGGGGCGGTTGGCGACCACGTGCTGCAACTTCTCCAGCCTGGCACGCAATTTCACGGATTCCCCTCATCCGGTCCCGGCCGAACCTCAAGCCCATAGCGGGCCTTCAACTGGCGGATCATCTCACCCGCCTCACCGGCACCGGACCATCGAGAACCCCGTGTCAGTCTCAAGAGCAATTCCGCCAACACCGCACCGATCCCGTCTCCGAGGTCTACCAGCCCATCCGGGTCGACCATCGCAGTGAACCGTTGTTCATTCGCACGCATCCATCCGGTCAACTCCTCGAACTCGGCCTCGCTCACCGTGGGCACGCCGTCGTACACCCGCAGAAATAATTCAGCCAGCCACGCTCGCCCTTCATCCACTGCCGGCCGCGGGTGCAATGTTCGCCACCGCTGCTGGCGATCTCATGCTGCCCGGTTGGGCTCAAACCCTGGAGGTGGGAATGTCTCCGGATTCGCCACGATGGCGGCTCGGTACGCGGCCAGTGCTCGTTGGAAGTCCGGCTCCCCGGCGAACCACCCGGTGGCCCCGAACCGCTCGAACACCGCTGCCCAGGCAGCGTCGGTGACCGGCAGACCCACATCCCCCTGCAAGGCGACCGCCAGTCGCTCAAGTCGTGCTCGCAACCTCACCTTCCGCCCTCCCATCGATACCCCAGCTCATGATCTGCCGCCGTCCAACGCCCCCACATCACGGGTCTTTGGTGGGTGGCGGGATGAACTCCGGGCCGAATTGGATGGTGAGCGCCCACGGCGGCATCCGGGCATGCACCCGGGCGAGTACCACAGGGTCGGGCTCATCTCCGGCGTACACCATCTCGACGACGTTCCCGGTCTGGTACTCCCCGGGCGGCCTTCCCTCCGCACCACTCGTCCCGGCGCGGATCCACTCCAGGATGTGAATCTGATCTGCCCTGGGCCGGCTGGCCACAACCTTCGTCAGCTTCGCCAGGCGACCTCGGAGATTCATCGTGGCCCCTCCACGTATCCCTCCTCAGATGGCGTTTGGATCGGCGTCCCCACCCACCAGCGGGACTACCGGGGGATACTCCCTCCTGCCTGTGTCTGGCGGCCTCTCCGCCAGGGCTTTGATCTGCATCTCCATCTCCCGCATGTCTGCCTGCAACTCGGCCATCTCCCGCACCTTGATCCCGATCTCCAGTACCGCCCGGGCAGCACCCAACCGCACAGCCGGAGGGGCACCTTCCTTTTGCAGGGCGAGCAGGGTCCGCACCGCCTCCCCTGCGGCAGCGGTCAGCATTCCCGCCGACCGCCGGACCATGTCGCTGCGGAGTGCCCGAAGCTGGGCCACGAATTCCGTATCCTGGAGCCGACGAGAGACCGTGCGGTCGCTCATCCCGCACTGCTTGGCTGCGGCCTCGACGGTTGCCCCACAGGCCAGGGCCAATAGCAGGGCTTCCTCACCCTTCTTTCGAGTATGCTTGGCCACAGGCGACCTCCCTCGACAGGATCCACACGTACCTGACGGACCTTGCTCACTACGACTCGCATGTACCCGGTTCGGTGGGCGGATCGCTCAAACAACCGACAAATCCAGACAAAATCCGACAATCGTTTCATTCTGCGATGAACCGATCCGCTTTCTTACCCGTGACCGACTCCCAGCGTTTGACCACCACGTCACAGTAGCGTGGATCGAGTTCGACGAGGCGGGCTGCTCGCCCCGTCTGCTCGGCTGCGATCAGGGTGGTCCCGCTCCCTCCAAACGGGTCCAGGACGACTCCCCCGGATGGGCAGGAGTTGCCGATGAGGTAGGCGAACAACTCGACCGGCTTCATGGTGGGGTGGTCGGCATTCTTGGCTGGCTTGTCGAACTCCAGGACGGTCGTCTGGGTGCGGTCCGAGAGCCAGGTGTGGGCTGCTCCTTCGGCCCAGCCGTACAGGCAGGGCTCGTGCCGCCAGTGGTAGTCCTGGCGACCCAGCACGAGCCCTGGCTTGACCCACACCAGGCACTGCCGGATAGCGAGCCCAGCGTCGGCGACAGCTTGCCTCACGGGTAACCCACACAGATCCGCATGCCAGACGTAGAAGCCCCCGCCGGGCCGCAGGTGGCCTCCCGCAACGGTCAGGGCGGTGGTGAGGAAACGGCGGTACTCGGCTTCGGGCATCGCGTCGTTGGCGATCGTCAACCGCTCTGCCGTCCCCCCTTCATAGGCCACGTTGTACGGTGGGTCCGTGAGCAGCAGGTCAGCGGGTGAACCGTCGAGCACCTGGGCCAGATCCCCGGGCTTGGTCGCATCTCCGCAGAGCAACCGGTGGCGGCCGAGCAGCCACACGTCCCCGGTCTGGGTGATCGGCACCGCTGGGGGTTCGGGGATCTCGTCGGGGTCTGCATGCCCACCCTCAGGTGGAGCGGTCAACAACCGCAGCACCTCGTCCTCGGGGAACCCGGTGAGGGACAGGTCGAAGTCGGCTTTCTGCAGGGCAACCAACTCGGCTGTCAGCCGGTCGTCGTCCCACTGCGAAAGTGTAGCCGTCTGGTTGTCGGCGATGCGGTAGGCCCGAGCCTGCTCGGGGGTCAGCCCACGGGCCACATGGACCGGCACCTCCTGCATCCCGAGCTTCAGGGCCGCCTTGTACCGGGTATGGCCGACGATGATCACGTCCTGTTCGTCGACGACACACGGCTGGCGAAACCCGAATTCGCGGATCGATGCAGCCACGGCGTCCACCCCGGCATCGTTCATCCGCGGGTTGTTCTCGTAGGGCTTGATCAATCCGATCGGCCGCATCTCCACGTCCATCGTTCATCTCCCCGAGCGGGGCGCGGAATGGCCCCTATTAGGGAACTACCCCGACCGCCGTCGAAGTGTCCGGCGATTTTGCGGGATCCTGGAAAATCGTGTCGAATCCCGCCCGTATGGACTGGATGTCATCTGCCAAATGGGGTAATCGTGTCACTGCGCTCGTTAATGCAACATCTGATCACATAAGGAGAACCAGCGATGAGTGACCTCGACATCGGCGATGACCTGACGATCACCCGGACAACCCGCCAGGCTGCGGGGGCCGGAACCTGGGTGTTCGGACGGGTGGCCGGGCACCGGTTCGAGGGCCTGGTGTTTCCGGAACACGCGGAGTACCCCGCTTACGAGATTGGCGACAGCCGCATCTCGAAACTCTGGGTCCAGCGACTGGCCGACCGCCAGACGGTATTCAACTGGGACCGCGGGGCCGATGTCACAGCCGTGGATGAGGCGGCCCAGGCGGTGGTCGATTTCCTGGCCGCAGGGTTGGCGGAGCACGTCTACCCGGGTTGAGCCGAAACGCCTGCGGGCGTCGCGGCGGGTGGTTCCCGCCGCCTGATGATGGCAACCGAGAACCCACACGGGAGACCACCATGACGACTCGGACGAAGACTCCGAAGGCAACGGCGAAGACCAGCAGGAAGGCGGCAGCAACCGGGAAGGCTGGGAAGACACGGGCTCCGAAGGCGACCGAGCCAGTCGAGAAGAAGGCCAGCGCCTTGGATGCGGCAGCAAGGGTGCTGTCGGAGAAGGGGGTGGCGATGACCTGCCAGGAGTTGATCGGGGCAATGGCGGCGAAGGGGTACTGGACGAGCCCCGGCGGTAAGACTCCGCACGCCACCCTCTACTCGGCCATGCTGAGGGAGCTTGCCACCAAGGGTGACGCCAGCCGGTTCCGGAAAGCAGCTCCTGGCCGATTCGCTGCCGCGGATGCACCTGGAGCAACCACGGACGCCACAGGTGAGTCATCACCAATTCCAGCCAAGAAGGGGCGAGCGAAGACGCCTACGCCGGCTCGTGACCCCGAGGGCCAGACTGAACCCGCTGGCGACTGACCCGAACCGCCACCTGTTCGTACACGAGGCCCCACACGGGCCTCGTTCGCGTTCCGGCGCTTGCCCCGACCGTCGGGGAGATCGGCCCACACCTGCCAACGGTGTCGGCTCACTTGAGTTGGCACAAAACTGCGAGCTGCTTCCTCACCGCGGCCTCGACTGGTCCCGGCATTGCTGCCAGCAACTGGGGCAAGGGCGGCAGCGTGCCCGGCTCCCGGCTAATATAAGAGTGGGCCAGCTGCGCTGCTGCGGGCGCTCGCAGCCGTTCCAGTTGGATCGCAAGCCCGGACAAATCGTGGTAGTGGTTCACGATTCGCTGAAGCCTGGTCAGGCGTCGGATGAATGACTTCATCGTTGGTACCTCGGTTTGCCCCCTTGCGGACCCCAAGCCGGGGACGTCACATGGCACCCGCATTGCGTCGGCTGGGGGCCGAGTGTGAGGGAACGTCGCTGGTCACATACCAGATCGGACGCACCGAAGCACCCAGGTAAGGTGGCGAAGAGAATCAGGCAAACAACACCCCGGCATTTAACGACGAGCGGCCCGAGTGGCCTTATGTTGATCGCACCAACCGCGACCGTCACGTGTTCACCCACCCCAGGTTCGCCCGACCGTCACGTCGACCTCGACCGGCACTGGGTCGATCCATCTGGCGACCGCCTCGACCATACACCGCCGGAGCCAGTCCACCGCCGGTGCGGCGTCACCCACGGGAATCTCCAGGACAATCTCGTCGTGGCAGAACATGACCGGGACCGCCTCCGGACATTCGGTGCGACTCTCCCACAGCCGGGCGATCGCTTCTTTCAATCCGTCCGCCCCCGTTCCCTGGACCGGGGTGTTCAAGGCATCAGTCACGTTGGGGTAGGGTGTGCCACTCCCCCGTGTCTTTGCCACCCGCAGGATTCGCCGCCGCCCAGCAAGGGTCCGAACCTCGTGGGTTCCGGTCGGGTCGGCATGGAACCGCCGTCGGAGGTCAGACCCCACACGATCGTGCCACGCTCGTAGCCCCGGGTACGATCGGAAGAACGCCTCCCGGTATCCTTTGGCCTGGACGTCGGTCAGGGCGACCCCGTAGTTCGCCCCTGCGTAACCTTTCAGGCCCCGCCACCCCATCCCGTACAGCAGCCCAAAGTTCACCGCCTTGGCCAACTGTCGGTCGGCCTTGGTGACCTCGGGCTCGGGTTTGTTGAGGATCCGGGCAGCGGTGAGGGTGTGCAGATCCCGCCGGTCCTGGTACGCTGCGATCATCACCTCCTCGCCTGCCACCTTCGCTGCAATCCGTAGCTCGATCTGCGAGTAATCCGCCTTCACCAGCACCCAGCGTGGACGGGCGACGAAGCATCGGCGGTACTCGTTCCCACGGGGGATCTGTTGCAGGTTGGGATCGGAACAGCTCATCCGCCCACTCTCGGCCCCAAGTTGGTTCCAGGAGGGGAGGATCCGACCATCGGCCCCGGCGTGCTGAGCGAGCCACTTCTGGCCATATGTCCCGCACCGCTTTGTCGCTCCGCGGTGGTCTCGAAGCAACCTGGCGAGTGGGTGGTCGATCCCAGCCAGCGTGTCGTCGTCAGTCCCGGCAAGGGTGATTCCGAGGGATGCAAACGCTGCCTTCACCTCGACCGGCGAGTTCCAGTTCCACCCGCTGAACAAGTTGGCCGGGTTCGGGGCCAGGGTGGTCATCTCCTCGACCAGTCGTGTCACCTCTGCCCTGGCTGACGCTGCCAGAGCCGTCCAGGCCGTGGCATCCACGGCGACCGGAGCGGCCCAGGCAATCCCGGGCAGAGCCCGCATCTCGATGTCCGAGGTCGCCGTCAGGTTGGCCCTGGCCAACTGCCGCTTGAGAGCTTCAGCCAGTGGGAGGAGGACAGCGGCATCGGCCGCAGCGTAGCCGAGCATGGCCGGTGTGAGTGGCCCCGACCAGTCGGCCCGCTGGTGGGTCTTGTCCAGGGTCTGGCCGAGTTCGCGAGCGACCACATCCTCCAGGCCGTGGGTGAGCCGGGCGTTATTCGCGCTGCGGTCCCCGGCATGGAGCACCCGGCTGGCCAGCATGGTGTCGAACACCCGGCCGGGGGTGAACCCGACTCGGGCGAGGAAGCGGAGATCGAACTGGACGTTGTGCCCGATCACCTCAACCGTGGCGAGAACCTCGAACAGGGGGGCCAGGTCCGCCGCCGGGTCGGTGAGGGCGAAAAGGTCGATGACGCAAGTGTCGTCACCCAGCGCGATCTGCACGAGTCTCACACGGTCACGGGCGGGGTCCAACCCGGTTGTCTCGGTGTCCAACCCGACCGGCCCCGGCCAGCCTTTGATCGCTTCGGCGACCACTGCGACACCCGCCGGATCGGTCACCCTCGTGAACCCGATGTGTGACAAATGCCCTGATGTGTGACAAAAGCCCCCCGGTTCGGACGGCTCAGCCGCAGACTGCTCCATTTTCTGCTGCACGGCCTGTGTGACAGTGTGACACATCCTCCGCGGAGGGTTCAGCAGATTCGGCGAATGTGCTTTCAAAATCAGAGTTTACGTCGCAATTTGGACAAGGTTCTCCGTTATCGCTTTTCGGGCCTGGAGGGCTTTTGTCACACATCGTCTCAAAAGGCGGCTCATCGGAACCCTCGTCTTCGTCGGGCTCCTCACCCCTTTTGTCACTTTTGTCACACAGGTCGTGCGGCACAAACGCGCGAATGGGGTGGCCCCTGGTGACCAGCTCCTCCCACTCCCCCAACCCGGCCGCGACGAGGCTCTCCAGGGCCGCTTCCGCAGCCCCGGCCGACTGGTACTTTCGTTGGTTCGACCTTTGGAGTTGCCTTCCCGTGATCCGACCACCGTGCCGGTCAGCCAGTCGCCGGACGACCTCGAATAGGAGGCGGGCGGCCTGCAACTCGGGTGTCTCACCCAGGGCCATGTACACCCGCTCGGCCTCGTCGCGAAACCACATCGTCAACTGGATGGCGGCTGCCATGTCCTCGCCACAGATCTGGGATCGGCCAGCGGACTCTTTCAAGCGGCAGCAGTGGAAGATCAGGGCGAACCGGAGGGCGTAACCCTCCAGTTTGCTCATCACCGCGCTCATGTCCTCATCGGCGGTCTCCAGGGCCGTCCCGTTGGCGTTGTAGAACGCGATGAACATCTTCTTCGCCTCGTCCGTCAGTCGGACCAGGTGGGGGCAGGGGCGGCCGTCTGGCCAGGCCGCGGGGGACAGCCCAAAGAGATCCTCCAGGAGTTGGCCGAACGCCTTGCGGACCGGCTCATCGACCTCGGCCTCGGTCCACAGCCGCTTGCGCCACGGAGGCATGGCCAGAAGAAGTCGGGCCAGGAACCCGGATGCCCGGAACTCCTCGTTGAGGACCCGGGCCAGGATCTTCGGCTGGATCGTCCCGGCGACCGACACCCCGACTCCGCGGATACGCACCTCCTTCCGGTCCCCGGTCTTGCGGGTGTAGTTGATCGACCCGGCGTTGCTCAACTGGAGCCAGCGGGGGAGGTCGCTTGCCCCGGTCCGACCAGCGTACTTGACGAACCCACCGATCCAGGCACTCAACTCGTCCTGGCCAATGAGCAGCCCACGGGGGTTGTCCTGGAGTGTCCCGACCAGGGCCTCGATGGTGACATCCCCCTTGATGAACGACTTCTTGACCGGAGGTTTCGGCTTTGGGCCTGGGTCGTCCCCGCTCTCCTTGGCCGCCTTCCGCCGTTCATTCCAGTCGTCCAGTTGGCCCTCGTAGGCGGCCGTCGCGATCTCGAACTCACGCTCCAGTCGGTCGTTGATGTCCTCGGCCAGATCCTCGACATCGCGGTAGGGTGGGCTTTTGATCGCTCCGGACCGACCGATGGGAAGAGCCCAGATGTAGGGAGGCTCCTTCCACCCGCGTTTGGGTGAGGCGACGTGGGACGATCCAACTGCCGCCCCAAGGGCAGCGAGGACGGGCAGAGCGCTGTAGGAGGGATCGCAGTTCATGGCGGCGGCGGTGGCTTCGACGTACGCTCGTGGAACCGTGGGGAGGAGATGAGTGGGGAAGGGGACGAAGGGTGGGATGCGAGGGGTTGGAATCGTCCCGCCACCGGCGGCTGGAGTTCCCGGACCGGGCTTCCCACCCCCGAACGTGAACTTGGGTGTGGGCATGTCGGGAATGGCGAGCCACTCCTTGATCTTGCCGACCACCTTCGCGAGGGTCGGGTTGTCGATCGCCACGTCGAGCATCTCCTGCAAGGCTGGTAGTCCCATCATGTGCTTCTTGTCATTCAACCGCTTCCTTGCATCCTTGACGGCCCCGAGGCCCTCCCCATCGGCGATCTTGGCTACCTTGTCGGCGTCGTTGCGGGCCGTGAAGACCGCGGTCATGAAGCGGACGATTCGGTCGTCCTCCTCCCATTTGGCCCGAACCAACAGGTTGGCGATGAGCAGCACGAGCCCGTGTCGCTCCCTCGGCCGAGCGTATCGTGCGATGACGACGGCCGCAGCGATGTGACCGCTCGCGGCGACGAGATCCGCTCCGCAGACACCTGTGGGATGGCCCTCCCGAAACCACTCGATCGTGTGGCCACTGATGTGGAGACTCGGAGGAAACACCGTCTGAAAGTGTTTGAAGCGTTTTTCGGTCTCATCCCATTCCGGCCACCGCAGTTCGATGATCGTCGCCTCATTGCCGGACAGGACAGGATCGGTGAGTTTGGCATAGATCGCAGTTCCATCGGTCACGGTGTAGAGCGAATGGGTCACCTTCCCGTCCCGTCCGAAGGCGCACTCTGTGGGCGGGAGCAGGAACGGCGCTGCAAGAATGGCTTCCCGGCAATCCAGATCGGCATCGGCTATGTTCTGCGAGTCTGGGCCGAGCTTCACACCCAGATTGCGGCCAACGAAATGTTGCCGGTCTGTACTTCCATCTGGCCAGAACCGCTCGACAGGGTGCTTGCCCGGTTTGGGACATCGTGGAGCGTCGCACGAACATCCGCCAGTGTCCAGGTCGGGACGGTAGACGGGGACGGTCCGCCACCCGGTGGTTCGGTATCGTTCGAGAAATGCGTCCATCGTGCTCACAGGGTTCCTCCTTCCAGGAGAGGAGCCAGATCGATGGCGGACCAGCACCGGCTGCCATCCAGCGACCAGAGTTCGGTGGCCCACGGGCACCGGCGGGTGACCTCGGCTGGGTCGATCCCCACGGCCCGCAGGTCGTCCTCGCCGAGGTAGTCGAAATGATCTCTCACTGGCGGTCCTCCTATGGCACGGCGCGCACCGCGGACGGTCCCGCCTTGCGGCAGGTTCACGGATGCGTCCGGTCAACAGGTGGTTAGGCGGTCACAGGCTCGGGCTGGGGTTTCTGGGGAACACGCTCGACCCGGAAGCTACCAGGGCCGAACTCGCGGGTGACAAAGCCGATAAACACCCGGTTGAGATCCCTCCCGACCGGAGTTGAGGCATCGATCACGACCGCCCGCTTCTTGGCATCAAAGGCGTGGGCGGCATCAAGTCGGGTCTGGGACTCCCCGTGGAGCGCCTCGACCGCGAAGATCGACAGCAGCAGGGTGGCCTCAACCTCTGCCGCCGGGGCGGTGTCCTGGAACCGGTAGCGGTACACGTCCGTTGGCATCGCACGTCCTCGCGTGGTGAGAGTCCCTTATCCAAGGAACTACCCCGGTCACGAACGAAGTGTCCGGTGATTTGTCCCGATTGGTCGGGAGTTGATCCCCCTACCAAGGAACTACCCCGGCCGAGTTCGAAGTGTTCGGCGAACTGGGAGGATTTTTCCAGGCGCGTGCCAGATCCTTCGGTCGTGTCATCACAAGGGGTCGAGGCCGACCGCCTCGAAGTACCGCCGGATCTCCCCAATCCGCCGGTAGATGGTTGCCCTGCTCACTCTCAAGTGGCGGGCAGCCTCGGTTACGGTCCGGTTTCGCAGTGCCTTGGCCGCTCGTCGCAAGCGACGGGGGAGAATGGCCAGAACCGCCTCCACGTCGAGGGTCAGGGCGACAGCCTGCTCTGGGCCGGGCCACGCTCGTGGGTCTGGCATCCCACCATCCTCGGCCTGGAGGATGGCATCTAGCGACTGGGGTGCCCGGCGAAGCCACCGCCTGCGGCCACGGAGGGTCGTGGCGGTGGCGTGGGCGACGAGCATGCGAATGAAGACGGCAAGGTCGGTCCGGTCGGTGTCAAATCGGCCGAGTCGCTCCCAGACGTGCAGGGTGATGTCTTGTTCGATGTCTGCAAGCTCAGACGGGGATTGTCCACAGCGGCGGGCGACCTGCCGGGCCTTGCCGCGGATCAACTCACTGGTCGCGGGATCGAGGGTCGGGGATGGTCGGTCGGATTGGGCCGGTGGCCTCGTGTCGGGTGACATGGACGTGCCCGCAGGGTGGCGAACCCGCTGTGCCCGATGCACGGCGGACACACCCCGGCGGAGGTGACATGGACGTGCCCGCAGGGTGGCGAACCCGCTGTGCCCGATGCACGGCGGACACACCCCGGCGGAATTGCACGAACGTGGTCAAAAGAATTGGCGGCGCAACCTAAGTGGTTACACCGCCGAGAGATGCGCGAGTGAAAAAACGAGTTGCAGTTGCACGAAAACGACTCAACTGCAATTCCCTACCACGCCGACTCAGAGAAACCCATGACCTGATGAAGGTCCAGTGCTGCTTCCCAGCACATCTTGAGTACCAGTGCGGATTCGTCATTGAGGCATCGACTGACGTCCGGTTCCGTCATCCCGGTCCGTTCGGCCAGGTGCTTCTGAGTCGGCCGTTCGAGGAGTTTGGCTTCCCCTTGGAGGGCGAGCGTCGCATACGCGTGATCTCTGGCTTCTCGCAGGTGCTCTTTTATCTCTTTGACGAGTTTCGCGATCCCGGTTTCCCGTGTTGCCCGCTTCGGAACCGGCTTCTTCTTCAGGGTGGTCGGGCGGGCCAGCTTGGAATCGGTGAGTGTCGCCTCGATCGCGGCAGTGTCGAATATGAGGCCATCTGGGCCGAGTGAGACGACCGACTCGAGGGCAATGATCGGGTTCGGGGTCGTCGCGCCCCATTTCTGGGCTGCAGATTCAGTGGGGAAGAACAGAACGGACTTGGGTCGGGAGGACAACCTTGAGATCACCGCGGGGCGGTTTAGGTCGTGGAGATACCTAGATGTCCATCTCGTAAATCTCTGGGCAGTCGTACTTCCTGGCTTCCCAAGAACTTACGTCATGAGGGCACCGTGAATGCTGCCCAAGGACTTATGAAATGGACATCTAGCGAAATACGCATCCCGCTGCCGACCTTCCCACGGGACACTCCCAAGGTGCCACAGATGCCCCGAGACCACCTCGGTGGGATTGCCTCGGCCGCCAGCGGCGATGAGTATGTTCTCCAGAAGTGTGGGGACGACCACGGCCCACCGGCGGAGTTGGTCCGGGGAGATTTGGACCGGCCCGCACTCGGAGCACGGCAGGAAGGCTTTCACCCCCCCGGTGCGGTCATCGGTCAACCACCGGACACGGCGGATGTGACCCTGCTGGCATTCCCCGCACACCGCAAACTGGGTCGGGGCCACCTCTTGAATGAGGCCGAGGCTGAGGAGTCGGTCTCGCCAACTGACCCGTTCCCCTTCGACGTCGCGGGCGAGGAAGAGGGGCGGGTCATTATCCAGGCGTAGCAACACCGGCACCAATGGATCGCGCTGCATAGATCCCCCATCGTTGGAGGTACTTCATCACAATCTCAACCCGATCCGGGGGTTGATGCCGGAGACTGCAACTGTTGGGGTACGCCACATCAAATGTCACCGACCCCGCCTTCCGGCCATCGACCGGTTGGAACTCGAAACAAAACGTGACCAGGGTGACGTGAACGGCGGAGAGCGGGACATGCTCCTGGTTCAGGACCTCACGGAGCATCCGGTCCATATCACCAGGCCACTCCGGGTCAGCACGGAGAGTGATCTGCCGGTGGCTGTTCTTGAGTGACAGCCTCATTTGCCGGATGTGGACCTCAAGGTGGTCAGCGGGGTCTGTCACCAACGAGTGATTCTCCGTCTTCAGGCCGTCCAACTCGTAGCTGGCGTCCGGCCGCCAGTCCCCCAGGTCGACCCCCAAGATGGTGCCTGCGAACGCCTCCTCGACCCGCGGCTTGAGCCGGAACGGGAGTTTGGCGAACAACTCCAACGCTCCCTCGACCGGAGTAAACGCGAACACAATGGGGAACGTCCGGCGGAATGTCCGCGGGGCCAGCCGGCGGTCGTCGTCGTGGGCAGTCACGGTTTGCACGTGATCATCCGGGTGAGCGAAGAAGTACACCGTCCCCCGGCGGGCGAACGACTCGACGGTGCAGACTCGCCCCCGCCCCTGCGCGAGAACGAGCAGGTCAGATAGTGCTCGGCCGAGTCGGTCCAGCGCGTCCGGCGAGGTATTCGGCTCGCCACGCGGCAGGTCGTCCCGCCGCCGCCACCAGGGCAGCGTTTCAACCTCGTGGATCAGGGCGGCCCGGGTCACCACCTCCTGGGAGCGCAGCCATGCCCACATGGCTCTTTCGTAGAGTCCCCCCTCGGCTGGCATGTCCGCGCCCACTGCCACGTCGTCAGACATCTCGGCGGCCTCCAAAATGGCTGCGATCCCAGTGTCGCAGGACAGCCCGTGAACAGCCCGTAGCGCGGATTCGACGGCATCAAACTGTGTCGCGTTCAAACCCTCCAGTGCCTCGACGATCGGGTTGATGTCCCGCTCCCGGAGGCCGTCCCAGGGGATGTCGAGGGCAGCATGACCGAGGTGATCGAGGAACTGGCGGACCAGGCGTTTGGGGACCATCCGCAGAACTGTTGGGATGGAGAACACGCGTGACATGATCGAGTCTCCTTCCTCGAATCCGGCGGGTATGGGTCGGACGTGTGCCTGAGTGCGCAGTCATATGTCTTATACGATAGGTGACCGCAGCATTCCGATACAAGTCGAGTCCCGCGAATCTTGGTCGCCCAGTCACGCACCCCCGACAGCCCTTGTACGCCCTGACAGGTCGGTCCACATCCGTCGCTGGGTTCGCCAGTCTGCCACTTGCGCGATCGGTAATAGGTTCCGCAGAACGAGCGTGTCCCGGCCCTTCTCAATGTGGGGCAGGAACAGCAGGGCCTCCTGGAGATCCGGTGCCAGGTGCAACAGACTGGCGATCTGACTGACCCGCGCCCGTGTGACGTGCCCCAGCCGGGCGATCTCCGCGTAGTCGGCGATTGTCCCATCCCGGATCATCCGGTCGAACTTGATCGCCAGGGCCATCAACCGGGCTACCCGCGGCACCCGCCCTGGGGCCGTGCCCGCCGGTGCCTCCCCAGCCTTGAGCTCCTTCCTGCCTCGCCCGCCTCGGCCGAAATGGACCGTCCCTTCGACCGTCAGTCGCCCACTCGTCGTCGTGCTCATGCCACCTGTTCCTCCTCACGTTCGGCCAGTTCGTCCGCGAGGGCCTTGATCCCCGTCGGATGGAAGCTGACCGTGACCTTTCCGCTCACCCCGTCGAACACCACCCGGTCGACCAACAAACCGACAACCCGTGCCTGCTCGCGCGGGACCAGCGCACCCCACACCGGATCAAAGGCCGACAGCGCTCGTGCCGCCTCGTCCTCGGGAATCACCTCACCAGCGATGGCCCGGATCTGATCCCTCACCTGTTTGACCCGTCCCTCGACCAACCTGATCCGCTCGTGCAGGTCGGCCAGTCGGGCCACCACTTCCCCGTTGTCCTCACCAGGCCGAAACTGGGCCGATAGCCGGGTCATTTCACGCTGCCAGGCCCCCAGATCCTTCCCCAGCCCGCGTTCCTCGGTCTCAAGCTCTGCCGTCCGAATCTTCTGGCGGTCGCGAGCCTGGGCGAGGACGTCCCGCAGCAGGTCCGGGTCACGGCCGATGCAGCGGATCTGGTCGACCACGAAGTCCTCGATCGGACCGGCTGGCACGGACTTTGAGGGACAGGTACTCGCCCCTTTCTTCTGAGCCGAGACACAGGCGTAATAGCGATAGCGCCGATTCTGCTTGGTAGTGTGGGTCGGGGTCATGGCACTCCCGCAAGGACCACACCGCAGGAGACCTTTCAGGATGGCACCGAACTGGTTGCGGATGGGACCGCCCCCCGTTGTCCCGTTCTGCCGGAGTAGTTCCTGAGTCTTCTGGAAAACGCCTGGATCGACGATCCCCGGCTGCTCGCCATTGTGGACTTCGGTCTTGTATCGGACCTTGCCCGCGTACACGACGTTGGTGAGCAACAGGTACAGGTTGGTCCGGGTGAACGGCTTCCCCCCACGCTCGGTCCCCTTGCGAATCTTCCACCGCTTGCTCGTCCACCCCCGCTTCTCCAACTCTTTCACCACTGGCAGGAGCGACCCGTGCTCCAGGTAGAGGCTGAAGATCGCCCGCACTCGCTCAGCCTCGGTGGTGTTGACCACCAGGCGATACCCGGCGGGGTCGACATCGTAGCCGAGAACAGGATGGCCCCCGGCCCACTTGCCCTTGCGCCTCGTGGCTGCGATCTTGTCTCGGGTTCTCTCGCTGATGATCTCCCGCTCGAACTGGGCGAAGGAGAGCAGCACGTTGAGGATCAGCCGGCCCATCGACGTACCGGTGTTGAACTGCTGGGTGACCGAGACGAAGGAGACTCCTCGCTCCTCAAACGTCCGCATCATGTGAGCGAAGTCGAGGAGGCTGCGGCTCAACCGGTCAACCTTGTAGACGACCACGCAGTCAATCCGTCCGGCGTCAATGTCGGCCATCAGCCGCCGGAGGGCAGGACGGTCAACGTTTCCGCCGGTGAACCCGCCATCGTCGTACCGGTCGGGGACCAGCGCCCACCCCTCACCCGCCTGGCTCCGCACGTACGCCTCTCCCGCCTCCCGCTGGGCGTCGAGGGAATTGAACTCCTGCTCCAGCCCCTCCTCGGTGGACTTGCGGGTGTAGATCGCACAGCGGACCAGTTTGACCGAGGCCCGAGGTTCTGGCCGAGTATTGTTAGTCGTTAGTCGCTTCATGCCGCACCTCCCTTCGAATTGAGTCGGAAGAACAGAAACCCGTTGCAGTGGTTCCCCGAGACCGCCTTGGCCACAGCGCTGAGCGAGCCGTAGACCTGGCCGTCGTACTCGAATCCCTCGGCGAGAACCTTCACCTGGACGTCCCCGCCCTTGTACTTGCGGGTGAGGATCGTGCCGGCCGGGGGAAGACGTCCGTCGGCTGGGGATCGCACGTCTTTGGCCCGGGTTGGGCCTGTCGGGCCTCCAGGTGGGTCCGTGCGGCCCGTGGGCGGGCTGAGCCGGAGGTCGGCATCCCGGGCCAACTCGGTTGCCCGGGCCTTGGCCCGCTCGCTCAGGTCGCCCTCGGCGAGGGCCTGGACCCGCCAGGCGATCCGGCGGACCAGCCAGGTCCGGTTGCCGGTCGTTGTGGCCTCGTCGAACACCTCGGCATATCGCTCGCGGAGTTGTTTGACGGTCATTCGCTGCAAGGCGGCCACCTCCTTGGCCACGTTCGGCGTCTCTTTCTCGACCTTCGTTTGCATCGCAACCTCTCTGGGAATCTCGGGATCGGTCAACCGCCGTGGACAGTAACGCTCGTCTCGGCCGACACAGCAAGTCGATTCGGAGCAGATTCTGAAGAATCCTCCGATGCCCGTTCGAGGGGGATTTCCGGGGAGATGATCGGCCGGCGGAGACGCAGAAGACCGGCCGCGAGAATGGTGGCCAGGGCGCTCGTTCGAGCATCAGGGGAGAGTTCGACAGGGTCGATTGCAGAGGGGAAGAGCATGAGGCAACCTCGGCAGGGTGGCGACCTGCCAGAAGCGGCGGTGTCCCCCTACCAAGGAACTACTCCAGCCGAGTTCGAAGTGTCCGCTCGGGGGAGTTGGGACAGAGGTTGGGGCCGCCAGGAGGGCGGGTTGGAGAAGGTGTCAGCGTGCGGTGGCATGTGGGCACCTCCAAAGGGGGTGGGGCCCACAGCGACCTTCGCCTGGCGACGGGTAGCTGTCTGGCGGGAACGAAGCCTCTACTTGTTAATTACCCGGTTGGGGTTCAAAGTGTCCGATCTTGCGAGAGGACGCCTCAGAATACGCGGTGAGTCGGACCGAAGCGTGCGCCGTGGAAAGGTTTGTTAGGTCATGTCGGGAGAGCCCCGACCCCGCTGGAAGAAGGCGGGTAAAACGATCCGTTTACCTTCATCCGAAAGGAGCGAGGGGACAATAGCATGCGGATGAAGCGACGTGAGACCCAGCGTCAAAGGGTCGATAGACGCTCGCGAGTTAGGCCACGCATGGGCAAGGCTGGATTGCTTGAACTCCAGTCCCAGTGGGTGCGTTCCGACACCTCCGGGAAAGACGCTGATACCCGGATTCCTGTCTCACGGGGTGAGTGCTTCGCTCCCCGTGATCTTCCGACAGGACACACCCGGCAATGAGTCGGGGCAAGGGACGAACGGAGGCCCTAAACGTGGAGCGGACCTGACAGACAACCACGGGATCGCCTACAGGCAGTAATGCCCAGGGCGACAGAGTCCCCCTAGTAGGCGTCAGCCGAAGGGGGACAGGACACAGGGCTTCAACAAGAAAGGGGTTACTCGGATGAGTAGTTCAGCCCTGCTCAGGCTTGAAGCACTGCGGAAGTGCATGGCTTACCGGGTTGGGCCATGACACCATGTAGATCCCGTGTCTGGAGAGCCGGATGCACGGAAACAGTGCGCCGCGGAACGCGGTGTTGAATCCCTGACGCAGTCAGGAGAAACTCGGAGGAATGTTTCTGGGCCGTCTGGTTTACCTGAAGGCGAAAGCTAGAGGGGAAAAGAGCATGCCAGAGAAGCGGGAGTCACTCGAAGGCGTTTACGGTGCCGTCCCGCGAGGCTCGCGTGATATGGCGAAAGCGACACTGCCTGAATCCCAATCCCCAGTGGTGGAACCGCACACCCGCTGCTACAGCGCCTACATCGCAGCGCCCCAGGAGCGGATCGTTCGGATTTCGCGATCGGCTTCCTCCGCTTGGCGGGGCGATGGAGAACGACTCCATTCAAGGGGATGAGTGGGACGCCTACGTCACGCTCGACACGTTCAGCACCAACGGAACGCGGGATCGCCTACAGGACGCGAGTCCCACGGCGACGGAGTCTCCGTAGTAGTCCGAGGACGGGAAAGCCGTCCACATGGCGAAGGGAGACAGGTGGTCCGACGACCAAAACGTCCAGGTACGCGAGATGCGAAACGCCGAAACGGTTTTGGGAGTCATTCGTGAACGTGGCAGACGAAGGCTGCCGCTGGAGGACATCTATCGGCAACTGTACAACCGCGAGCTTTACCTCCGTGCCTACGGGAGGATCTACCGCAACGACGGTGCGATGACCCCCGGTTCGACGCCGGAGACCGTGGATGCCATGTCGCTGGAGAAAATCGGTGCGATCATCGGCTTGCTTCGCGAGGAACGCTACCGCTGGACTCCAGTCCGACGGACGTACATCCCCAAGAAATCGGGGAAGTTGCGGCCTCTCGGGATCCCGACCTGGTCGGATAAATTGCTGCAAGAAGTGATCCGCTCCCTCCTGGAAGCGTATTACGAGCCGCAGTTCAGCCGGCACTCCCACGGTTTTCGACCCGGCCGAGGGTGTCACACCGCCCTGGGGGAGATCACTCAACATTGGAGAGGGGTCAAGTGGTATATCGAGGGCGACATTGTTCAATGTTTCGACCGGCTGGATCATTCGGTCCTGCTGAGCGCGCTGAACGAGAGGCTCCACGATCACCGCTTCTTGCGGTTACTGTCCAACTTGCTTCAGGCCGGATATTTGGAGGACTGGAAGTATCACGGCACGCTCAGCGGTAGCCCGCAGGGCGGGGTGATCAGTCCGATCCTTTCAAACGTCTACCTGGACAGGCTGGATCAGTTCGCCGAGTCGGTGTTGCTCCCGGCTTACAACCACGGAGACCGACGGAAGCCGCACCCGCCTTACATGGCGCTCCTGAACGCGGCGCGAAGACATTGGGATGCGGGACACCCCGACGAAGCCCGGCGGCAGCGTCAGCAGGCGCAGCGTCTGGCCTCACGGGATCCCAACGACCCGAACTTCCGCCGCCTCTGGTACGTCCGGTATGCGGACGACTTCCTGCTGGGCTTCAGTGGGCCGCGAGAAGAAGCCGAACGGATCAAGCAGCGACTGCAAGGGTTCTTGCGCGAGACTCTCAAGCTGGAACTCTCACAGGAGAAGACGCTGATCACCCACGCCCGAACGGAAGCGGCGCGGTTCCTCGGCTACGAGATCGTCACCTTGGACGCCGACTGCAAGCATGACCACCGCGGTCAGCGTTGCATCAATGGCGCACCGGGGCTGAAGGTTCCCGCGGCAGTCATCCGCGAGAAGTGCTCTCGGTACATGCGACGAGGCAAACCCATCCACCTGGCCGCTCGATTGCAAGAAAC
This sequence comes from Gemmataceae bacterium, assembly GCA_003136315.1. Classification (GTDB taxonomy): domain Bacteria; phylum Planctomycetota; class Planctomycetia; order Gemmatales; family Gemmataceae; genus Urbifossiella. The sequence continues at coordinate 47,071 of PLDW01000143.1, forward strand.
GGATTTCAGCATCGTCACCCAGTACCAGGCGGAATATCGGGGCCTCGTGCAATACTACCTGTTGGCCTTCAACGTCCACCGCCTGTGGCAACTCCACTGGGTCACGAGCTTGTCGCTGGTGAAGACGCTGGCGAACAAGTTCCGGACGTCCGCGCGGCAGGTCCGCCGGAAGTACCAGACGACCATCGACACGCCCCACGGCACCTTGAAGGTGCTGGAGGTCGTCGTCGAACGCGGCGGGACCAAGAAGGCACTGGTAGCGCGTTTCGGGGGTATCGAACTGCGGTGGCAGAAAAGCGCCACCCTCGACGACCGGCCCAAGGACGTCTTCAGTGTCCGGAGCGAGGTGGTGCAACGCCTTCTGGCGAGGAAGTGCGAGCTGTGCGGGGCAGAAGGGGACTGTCAAGTTCACCACGTCCGCAAGCTGGCTGACCTGAGCCGACCAGGTCGCAGCGAGAAACCGCTGTGGGTCAAGCGGATGGCGGCCCGCCGCCGCAAGACGCTGGTCGTTTGCCGACAATGCCACGAGGCCATTCACCGCGAACGGCCGAAGCGGCATGCGTTCAAGACGGAGACCACCGGAGAGCTGCGGTGAGATCGAAAGACTCATGCCCGGTTCGGAGAGGGGCCGTCGGAAAAGTGCCGCAAGGCAACTCGTCGGCGGCCTACTCTACTGCCCGTCCGGTTCGGGAGGGGGCGGTTGGATTCCCTTGGTAACAAGGGTTGGCCGCCTACCTCATAGTTTAACGGTTCGGTTACGGAGTCGCCGAGAGCATCCTTGGTGAGGGCCTGGAGCCGCAACCGACCCGTCGGTCCAACCACGTCTGTTGTTGGCCACCATCGCCTCGCCGATTGCCGATCGGCCAACCGAAGTCCAAAGCGAGCTGCGAGTTGTCCATAACAGAGTACTCGAACAGGACGGGACGACCCCGCCCCGCTACCGGCTCAAGCCATCACCGCACGCAGGTCGCCGCCGGCACCGACCATCCCTGCGGTTTTCGACCACTCGCCGCGATGTCGCCCCGGTTACTTTGGATTCGATTGCGGTTCCAGGGAGTGGCGGACCAGCAACGAGGTGCCCTTCAAGGTGTTCACCAGCGGGGACATGAACTCGGGGTTGACGGTGGCGCAGTAAGCGTCCCGTGGTGCCCGGCGGGGGGGGGGCCGCGACCCGATCGGGGTGTTGGATATCGGCACCAGGAACGCGTCGCGGATGAGGAGCGAGTCGAATATCATCAGCGGGTTCGGGTGGTGGTACTTCAGCCAAAGGACCCCGAAGCATCTCTCGTTGTCGATTAGCGGGATGCCGATCAGACATAGCGTTTGTTCGCCGGTGCGCACGGGACTCAGGAGGATTTTCTCAAGCAGAAGGGGGTCCGAGGGTGCCTCCCAGCCCGGCGTCCGGTCGTCGCACCAGACGAGCACACGGTACGAGTCCCACTGGCCGGGAGTGATGTCGGTGAGGCACACGACCCGTCGGGTCCGCGCGACGCGACTCGTCCACCCGTTGGCCCGCGGCCCCTCGTGAGGCTCGGGTGGCGACGACACCACGGCGGTGAACCGGAACTCGGACGAGATCTCCTCGACCCGCCACAACAGGCCAGCATACGCCCGGAACGTGCACAGCGTCCGGTCGTACCAGTCGCGGACGACGGCCGGGCTCGGCTTCCGCGAGCGAAGGATGTCGTACATCGAAGCAAGCTCCTCGCTCAGTCGCCGTCGTAGGCACCCGCGCCACGCCTGGGCGACCGGGTTGACAACTAGGGAGAGGAGGATGAGCTGGCTTTGGGTGAACGCGTGCGGCCGGAAGCACTCGACGTTGAGCACCGCGAAGAACTCGTCGCCGGCGAACATCGGGACGGCGATCTCGCTCCGCACCCGGGGGTCGAGGCGGATGGGGAGGCCGGCGATGTGGGGCGCGTTCACGTCGGGGATGCGGATGGCCCGGCGGTGGAGGGCCACCCACGAGACGACGCCCTCGCACTGGAGGGCGTCGTGGTACTTCAGGTGAGCAGCCTCAGGGTCGGCCGGCACTGCCCCGGCGTGGGCGACCGGGTAAAGGAGGTACTCCTCGGGGTTGAACCCACTGAGGGTGGCGAGTCCCTCGTCCGGGCGGACCCCCAGCACCTCCATCACGTTCGCCAGGAACCGATGCAGGCACGCCCCGAGGCACTCCTCGAACGACCCTTTCGACTCGGCCGCCGGTAGCTCGGCCAGTTCGTTCGCCGTGTGGAGCAGGAGCGCCGCCAGGCGCGAGTCGATCGGAGAACAGAACTCGGTCTTGAACCGCGGGTACAATCTTGCCAGGTTGTCCTTGAGCCGCCGCAGGTAGGCACGAATTCGGTTCCCAAAGACAACCTCACGCTTGAAGTTGAGGTACACCGACAGGCAAAGCCGCGTGCCGGACCGACCGTGCAGCAGAGCCAGCCCCTTCAACTCTTCCCGGACGAAGTACGCCCCGTAAATCCTCTTGTCTGGGTCGTTGAGCATCCGGGTGTACTCCCGAAACTGCATCCGACCCCGCGCGGTGATGAACCAGCGGTTCATCGGCAACCGCCGCAGGGCCGAGATCGGGGACGTGCAGAGGACGATGTCGTCCCGCGAGGCACCGGCCAAGTCGTCGGCCGCCCCACGATCCGACACCTCGAACCCGTCCTTCCCGGGGAACGCCCAATGAGCTGACCCGAAGCCCCAGAACCCGTCGAGCATTTCGCGGTATTTCACCCCCTCAGCGAGCACGACCCGGTAGTCCTCTTCGGAGGCCGGGTCAAGTACGCACATCATGTACCCAGACGCGCCAAGGTCGGCCACCGCCCGGTCGAGTAGGCGGCGGGCGCGGGCGGTGGCCGACGGGGCCAGCAGTCGGTCAGCTGCAGCCCGGTCGGCGGTCGCAGCCACGACTCCGGCAGAGGCCGTGACCCACTCTGCGAGGGGTGGGGGCGGGTTGCGGGTCGCAGCCGGGACGGCCAGATCACGGGCTGCCGATGCGATACGGCCGAACGCGGTCTCCGGGAACGCATCGGCGACGGCCTCAGCCGACGCGACCAGTTGCGACAACGAGACAGCCCGGGAGTTCGACGGGTGAGGGGACGCGGACTTCGGACGGGCGGGGCAGATCCGCCGACGGGAAGGCTTATCAACGAACCACGATACTACGGATTTGGGAAACCCGAGCGCCAGGAATTCCCGCACGGCCGCAGCTGGGCACTCGACTTCGATCAGTCCGTAGACCGGCTGGCCGACGAGCTTGCCTCGGATCGGGTCCTTGCTCGCCAGCCAGCGGCCTAAGTACTGCTCCCACGTGTGACCGGCTGCATCGGGGGTCGTGGCCGGTTGAGAGAGGACGTCGAGAGGGCGGCACAGGATTTCGAGCGTGACCACCTCGCCCGGGTGGCTCTCGACGTACCGGGCGAGCGGTTTCGGCCAGCGCAGAGGAGTTGGTTGCTGCGAACGTTGATCCGAAGGCTTCTCCGAGGGCTGGTGCTCGGTCGGGAGAGGCTCGTGAATTGGGTCGGGATCGGACATAAAACTGCCATTGTAGGGAGAGCGACTTCTCACCCGAGCACAATAGATCACACTGCGAGTCAGACTACAACCCTAGAACAAGATCATTGCCGGCACACCGCGTCCGTTAGTAGCGATTACACGGGGTCTAAGGGGTGTGCGAGTTCGGCAAGAAAGCTCTGGACGTTAACACACCGCCGCGGCGGTGCAAGTGTGGAGCGCGAGTCGAGCACGGGGTCCCCTGTGGCGGCCAAAGCTCGGCGGACGCGGCCAATCTCGTCAGCGGTGAGCGGTTGGGGCGGGACGGCAAGCAGTCGCTCGATGCCGAGGGAGGCGATGCCGCTCGTCCGGGCGGTAGCAACTGACGTACCGCGGAGGGTGTTGACATCGCAGTACGCGTGCGGGACGTGGTGGACGCGTCCGGTGCGGCTGCGGCGGGTGCAACAGAGCGAGTCGTCGCACCGATAATAGGTCTCGTCGCGCCACTCTGCGGCCCCAACGGTGAACCCGCGGTGGGCGCTCCCCGGCAGCGGGGTCTGTTGGTCGGGCCGGCCTGGGTCCGCGTTTCCGGCGGTCGTCACCACCAGCTTACCTCGGTCCCGGAGCCGGGCGAACACGTCGTTGAACGTGTGCGTCAGGTCCCGGATGACAGGAGCGGCCGCCCCCCTCATCGTCACCGATAGGTTGACAACCGACACATCCGGCCGGTTCTCGACATGTTTCAGGGCCTGCAAGAGTGGCCGGCACGCCACCATCGGCGACGGGGACCTTACCACCGTTAGCCGGTAAACGTACAGCTCGATCGACGGGACCAGACCGCCCTTAGGTTCACCCAGTTGTTCGGCCATGAGGGTGCCATGACCGTGCTGGTCACCGAGCCGGTCGTATAGCCACCAGCCGGTCCCGCCACCCCGCGCATAGATCTGATCACATCCTTCGTGGTGACACACCCATACCTCGCGGACGGTCCGCTGCAGCCAGTCTGTGCGGAGCTTGATCCCCCCATCTATCAGGGCGACGCCGACAGTGGGGCGGGACGGCCCAGGCGGGGCGGTCGCGGTGTCGAGCGAAGGATTCGACATGGCTGGGCGGGTCCCTTCAAACTGTCGGCTGCTTGAGTCGGAAAGTGTTGAATACAGTAATGAGGCGGCCGCTGCCAGGCAATTCAGGTTCTACGGGATTCTTGGGGAGGTTTCAGGATAGTCTGTATCGAAGATGGCGCAATTTATATAAGGATATCGAGTTACGACGATACAGCTCCTTGATTACTCACTAGCTTCCCGTAACACTCTATATTTTTTCCATAAGTCCAGGTCCAGAAAGCAGTTACGGTGAATCATTGGGATAGTCAACAATTTTCTTGCTTTCCATAAGTTTATTTTCTGCAATAACTTGCGCCACCAATATGATATTTTCCGAGAAACAACTGATTGCTGTGGACGCCTGGCGATTCCCTCAACTTTTGCGGAGAGCCGCAATTACGAATTCTACGGCTGGTCGGCGAATTTCGACCGCAGTCAGTGTTTTTCACTGCACCGGACGGCCGCGCTCTCGACACCGGGGCGGGGTGAAAAAATCCGGCCCGGCTGCGTTATACTGCAAGAGAACCGGATGTCCCAACCCGCGGAGGCTCGGGCATGGGGGTTTCACCCGATCTCCAGAAGTGGTCTGCCCGCTACGAGCGGGAGGGATACGGATGCGGGGCGGTGTTCAACCTGATCGTCCGATGGGGCACCCACCCGGCTGCCGCCACCGAGCTGATGACCGAGGCACGTCAGGAGGCCGTGACCCGGATCCTGTACGCCTACGCGCGGGCGCCGAGGCACTTCAGGGACTACCGCCATTTCGCCAACTCTGTCACCCAGGCGGCGGCCAATTGGCTCCGCGACCAGCGGCGGCGGAACCGGGGTGTGGTCGGCATTTTCGACAACGAGTTCGCCGCTCTTGAGACCGACCCCCGCGAGCAGGTGGTGAGGCAGGCGTTCGAGCGGCTTGTCCCGACTGACCAGGAGATCATCGGGTTCGGGGTACTTCAGGGGTGGACGCTCGACGAACTGGCCGACAAGTTTCTGCCCCGCGACGAGGCGTCAGCGAACGCCCGTCGGCTTAGGGTCCGCCGCCAGCTCGTCGCCGCCCTCACCCGGCTCCGCATTCAGTACGAGGAATTAGACCGCTGACAACCCGCCATCCCCCCTCACCCCCCTGGTGAAGACCTCCGGAGCCACAACATGCCTCTGCCCTATCTCTACCCCGAGTGGCTCTACAACCTCAAGCGGCGGCGGTTCGCCCTCCTCCGGGAGCTGCGCAACCAGCTCGCCCACTGGATGTTCGACCAGCGGTTCTGGCTGTCGGACGACGAGTGCAAATTGCTGCTGCAGCAGACGGTCGATAGCCTCGGGGAAACGCCCAGCCTCCACCACGCCTTCCTCCGGCGGGACGAGCTGACGTTCGCGGAGTTCGAGAAGCTGTACGAGGATGAGGCATTCCTGTGCCTGGTTCAGGCGTACCTCAAGTCCGAGAAGGGGTACCGGCGGCTCACGGACGCAGTGGTCGGCCTGACCCCGCAAGAGATCGACCTGCTCTGCGAAGTGTACCGAGACCGGACCCGCGACCCGGCTGCGGAACCGATACGGTCCCGGGTCGACGCCGCCCTCGCGAAGTTCTTCCTGCCGCCCTACTAACCCCTCCTGGAGACCAGACATGACCGCGATCGCGACAGCCGCGCAGCGCAAGAAGGGACCCGATCTCGTGGGGGACCTCCGGATCGCGGAGGCCCGGGAGTCCGGGCCACCTCGGGTACCGGCGGCCACCATCCCGGATGCGCGGGCCTACCTGACGTTCGTGCTGGTTGACGCCCCGAACGGGCTGCTACCCCACCTCCGCTGGCTCGAGACACTGTACTTCTCCCGGTTCGAGGCCCCGCTCGGCCGGCGTCTTGCCGGCCAGGACCGATACGCCGCTCCGGTCGCCTCCCCAGCATTCGTCCATCGGAACCCGCTCCCGGAGCCGCAGGCGGTCGCCCTGCTCGATCGCGGCCCGGACGCCCTGGCCGAGCCGGACGTCTTTCCGGACGGAGAGGCGGTGAGCCTGGCCCGGCTCCTGCTCAACCCAGCCGCGCTGTGGGATTTGGCCGACCACATTGGCTACCAGCTGCCCGACGCCTGGATCCCGGCCCTGGAAGCATCCGGCCGGGAGCTCGCCGCCGAACTGGGCATCACCTTCGAAGAGTCGTGGGAGCCTGAGGACGACCAGCCGGTCTCGGTCGACGAAAACATGTACGAGGTCATTCCGGCCACGGTAATCCCGTACGAGCTGAGCGGACAGACGGTCGTGGTCGAGTTCGAGGGACCCGAGGGTGCGGCGGCGCGGCGAAGGCTCGCGGCCGACCTGTTCGGTGACCCCGCGGCCGACTTCACAGTCCGGCTGCGCGTCCGGCGCGGGTTCCGCATCGCGATGGAGGTCGAGCCCGCACCCTGGGTGAAGCCGCTTACCCTTCGCGTCAAGTTGCCATCGGGCGATGTGAGGGAGTTCGTGGTCCCGGCCGGGTCTGCCGGAGAAGCCCCCACGTCTGCGGGCCGGTCGTCGCCGGCATCCGAGCCGGTTCCGCCGTCCGTTTTCCCACTGGCCCTGGCTGTCTTCCAGTCCCGGGACGGGTTCGATTGCGTCGACGTCCGATCGGCTAGGGGCTGACGCGCCCTGGCCGCTCGAACCGGCGCACGTTCAGGCTCTCTGATCTGAGTATTTCGTTGAGGCACTCTGCCCCTTCGGACAGACTGACGCTTACCCGTCCAGTATCGCGTCCGAGTCCACAACCTCCCCGCAAGAGACAGGTTCGGAACCGAGACTTTTCGGAGACCGGTGAGAGGACCGCGAGCGGTCGCGGCGGCCGGCTTCGACCTCAAACCTCGTCAAGCCGATCGACCCGGCCGACCTGATCACCTCATTGGGTTGGATTACTCGCTCCGACGTCATGCACGCACGTGTTACTTACGTCGGTCATATCGACCGATGCACCGCTCCGACATGAAGCCACGCCGGGATGAACTCATCCGGCCCTCGAAAATCGCTGCAGCACTGAAGGAAAATGGCTCGGGAAACGACACTACTCGGAGCAGAGAATCGATCAACTCTGGTCCGTATTCGATGTTTCGGGTAAGGCCCTGAGAAGAACCAGATTGTTCAGCGAAGGCAGCAGCGGCAGTCGTTGACAAGCCGTGAAGGCCCTGTTGACCCCTCGCGTTTTGCCCCCGGCGAGACTTCGTCGGTGCATAACATCCTGGTACTCCTTCCTCACAGCCGTATTCCCTCATGTGGCCTTACTGGAACGACTTGAGTTCTCCTTACCGAAGATGTACTCATGCCGAAGTCGAGGTACTTGCCGAGATCCAGAGCCGTCTCTGGCCTGTTAACTGGTTTGCCCTCTGTTAACTGGCGGGTAGGTCTCTGGGGAGAGTCTCCGAGACTTTTCGAGGGAGATATTCGGGGTCCGAGGGCAACCCCCAGGGTTCGGCTCGGACCCCGAGTGATCTCTTTCGAACCCGAGACTTTTTCTTGCGTCAGAGGGACGCAAAAACCCTTGGAAATCCAGGGGAAAAACGCGACACCCCGGGAGTGTGTCTCCCGGGGTGCGCAGTCAACCGATGGGTCGGGAAATTCCGTAACCGTACACTCAGCTCCGCGACCTAGATTCGAACTAGGAACCCGCCGGTTAACAGGCGTGTGCTTGAGGGTGTCAGGAACGCCGGAAACACAAGGAATATCAGGGTTCTACACCATTTCCCGGACTTTGCAAGGTGACACATCCCTTGCGTAGAACCACAAGGAATCGGCGTAGTCCGGGGGGTTTTGGCGTAGTAATGGCGTAGTGGCCCCGAACCGTCGATCTGGCTGGATTTTCACAGTCGTATCGATCCTCTGGAGCGTGGTCCTGAAAACTGTGGAACGCATCGCTGCGTATTCGAGGCTGGGTCCGCCATCGACCCGCGGACTGGCGATTTTGTGCGATTGGGACTGCCTTACGGTGAGAAGCCGCGTCTGGTCCTGATCCATCTGGCCACTGAGGCCAAGCGGACTGATTCACCAGTGATTGATGTCGAAGGGTCGATGACAGCGTTTGCCCGATCCCTCGGCATGGAAACTAACGGGCAACAGATTCGCGACCTCAAAGGACAACTCAGCCGATTGGCCGCATCGTCGGTCCGAATGAGGATGGTTCAGGAGGGGCGGGCCTATCAGGTCAACACTCAGATCATCTCCGCCTTTGACCTCTGGTATCCCACGCACCCTGGTCAGAAGGTTCTTTGGCCATCGACCGTCCGTCTCAGTCATGAGTTCTTCGAGAGTCTGGAGCGTCATGCTGTTCCGCTTGACTACCGGGCCGTCCTGATGATCGCTCACTCGTCGATGGCTCTGGACGCCTACACCTGGCTGGCCCAGCACCTCCATCGTGTACCGGTTGCCATGCCCCAGTTCATCCCGTGGTCGGCGGTCTACGACCAGTTCGGGCAGGGGTTCGGCCGAGTCCGGGACTTCAGCCGCCGGTTCCTGAAGACGCTGCTCCAGGTCAAGAGCGTCTACCCGGCTGCCCTATTGGATGCCGACCAGAAGGGGATGATGCTGTTCCACAGCCCGACCCCGATCCCGTCGAAGTCGATTCTGATCGATCAAGGCTGATGGTCGGGTCGAGTTCTCCAACGTTGACTTGGTCGCGCCTGGGGATAAGCCTGGGGACCATCGAAGTTATCCCCGGTAAGTTGGTCGCGGCCCCCCACAGAATCCTGCGGGCCTGTCACGGTAAGCTGATCGCTCAAACTTATATGTCTATATGCCTCTTCCGGTAGTCGACACATCCCTTCTGTGGATAACTCCTCTCACGATCCTGGATGCCTCCAGAGCAGCAGAGAGGCTTCGCAGAGAAGAAAGTGGAGGGTAGGGGTAGGTGACCCAGCCACCGACCTTCAGAACCGCTTGTAATCACATCGGACTGACTCTGGACAGATCCAGACTCACCCACAATCTCTCCCGACGCTCACACCTCTCGCACTACGCCGATTTCTTCGGTCGGGGTGATGGCTCTCGGCGAGGTATGCGGAGGTATCTGGCATCGAGCAGTTGTCCTGGTCGGTCGCTCAGTCAAAGAGGACAGTACGCACTACCGCGTTTTGTCCATTACTCCCCACCCTCCCAAGCTCAGGAGTCGCTCCAATGGCCATCGCGTCGCTGAAAACCTTCCTTCGCCGACTGTTCGCTCCTCGCTCGCTATCCCCGGTCCGCACCGCACCGCGCCACCGTCTCGGCGTCGAGTTTCTCGAGGACCGCTTGACCCCCACTACCAACGTCTGGCTCGGCGCTGTGAACTCCGGGACTGTGCAGGCTCCCGCATACGACTGGAGTACCCCTGGCAACTGGTCACTGGGAACCCCCGCCGTAGGCCAAGATCTGGTGTTCGGGGCATTGACCGGCGCCACCGCCGCGCAGTACACAGTCACGGACGACCTGGCCATCACAAGTGTAAACTCGATCACGTTCACCAGTAACACTGGCTACGTTATCAGCCCGCTCAACCCCAGCAACACCATCGACCTGGCCAGCATCGCGCTGTCCGCCCCGACGAACAGCCAGGCCACGGTCGGCGCCGATTTAACCTTTACCGCTGGCGGGACGACAACACCCACCGGCAACGCGACCCTGACGATCAATTCCACCGCCGGCACGACCCTGGCCATCAGCAGCCCAACCGTGAACAACGGCGGTAACACCCTGACGGTCACGGGGCAAGGCATCGTTTACTTCAACGGAACCAGCGGCATCGTCCCCGGAACCATCATCGGGGCCGGCGGGCTCTCCATCAACCAGAAGTACTCGTCAACTGTCTATACTTGCGACCTGGATGACACTGCGAACTACTCGGGCTCGACCATAATCATCACAGGAAGCGCGTTACTGGATGCGCCCAGCGGCTACGCTGTCTCCAACTGCCTGGTCATCGGGAAATTTAGCGCCACCTCCCCTTCCACCGCTCCTGCGATCAACGCCACTGCCACCCTCGGAGCGAGCAACGAGATCCCCGGCGCCCAACCCGCCTCGGTGGCGATCTTCGCGAACGGCGCACTCTATACGGGTAACCTCCAACAGACAACCATTAACTCTAAAGGCAAGCCCGTCACGACTAACCAAGGCTACACCGACACAATCGGCTCCTTGCTCATGCAGGGCGGCCTCATCGACACCAGCGACTCCAGCATCTCGGGGGCCACACCCGGCACCATCATTCTCAACGGGGATGTGACGACCCTGGGGTACAGCTTTAGTGCTGCCATCAAGGGGCATCTCGATCTCGGGAACGTGGCACCCGACGCCTACGGAAATCAATCCCGCAACTTCAACCTGGACTCCGGCACCGCGGTTCCCGATCTGGACATCGCGGCAACGGTCACCAGTGCCACCCCGAACGTGGGGCTGAAACTACAGGGTTACTCGACGCCGTTGAACCTGGCTCTTGCCTCTCTTGTGAACGCCTATCAGACAACGAATACACCCGGCATGTTGCAGTTGGACGGGACCAACACCTATTCGGGCGCGACTCAAGTGGGCGCGACTCCGGGGAGCAGCGCACCGGGTGGCACCCTGATCATCACCAACGCGCAATCCCTCGGGTCGCTGACGACGCCTGCGGGGACCACGAACAGTACGACCGTCGAATCCGGTTCCAGCCTGAACCTCTGGAACCCCAACGCGGACACCACCCTCCCATTTTTGCCGTACTCCCTGACGCTCTACGGCGCAGGCGACGTTGACCTGGTGGGTGACACGAACCTGACCGTTGACACGAGCCTGACCGACCCCTCTCTCGCGTCCCTGAGCGATGGGGGTGCCCTCCAGGCCGGCGGCCCCACTGACGGCGTCCACTACACCAGCCTCCAGTGGACGGGGAACGTGACCCTCGCGAGTACTAGCGTCATTGAGGAGAACGACTTTACTTCTCTCTCTATCACCCCGACGACAACCTATCCCAACGGCGGAATCGTCAGCGGTCCTGGCGGTCTGATCAAGACCGGCACGGGCACGGTTGTGCTCAACCAGAACAACAGTTACACGGGCGCCACCGAGGTGACCGATGGCATCCTCAAGGTGAATCACCCCTTCTCGCTGGGTGGGTCTGGGATGGGCTCGCCAGCTAACCCCGATCCGTCGGCGGGGACAATGGTGGACTTCAGCGGGTCGCTCCAGTTGGCGGGCAGCGTGACGATCAGCAATGAGACGTTGACGCTGGTGGCGGGCGCGGGCGGCCGCTACGACTTCTACAACAACGACACGACCGATTCCACCCAGGCCACTCAAGCCACCCCCGCGTTGTTCAGCAATGGGACAAACACCTGGAACGGGGCGGTGATCCTCGCTCCCAATCCCCTCACCGGCCAGACCACGAACCACATTGCGGCGATCGATGGCGCCACGCTAACGATCTCCGGCGCCATCTCCGATCCGTCGCCCGCCACGACGCCGAGCCCCGACAATTTCCTCATCGGCCAATCGGACGCCAGCCTCACCCATATCGCCGCTGTGTATGACGGGACTGTCCTGCTGACGGGCACCAACACTTACGCCGACACGACAGAGGTGAGATTCGGCATCCTGGCGGTTGCCAACGCGGATGCGCTGGGTTCCCCGAACAATGAGGCGACCAACCCGGCTCTGAACGGAGGCACCACAGTCGATTCTGGGGCAACCCTCCAGTTGCAGGGCGGAGCAACGGGCACAATCCCGTTCGACCCGATGGAGAATTTGACCCTCAACGGCAGCGGAATGGCCGTCGCCACGGCAGACGCCCCGGGCTACGGAGCCCTCCAGAATTGGACCGGCTTCAACACCTGGGGTGGGAACGTTGATCTGGCGACGGCCTCTTCGATCAGCGCTGCGTCCTACACTGACTTCACTCAAACCGGCTTCCCGGAGTTCATCACCTCTCAATTGACGATCATGGGGGTGGTCAGTGACCCCTATTCGACAAACCCTAAACTCACGACGAGCAATCTGACGGAGATCGATAGTGGCATTCTCGCGCTGACGGGCACCAACACCTATGCTGGGGTCACTTATGTGACCGACGGCACCCTCGTGGCGGAAAACGCTACCGCTTTGGGAGCGACCACCGCCGGAACGACGGTCTCAAACGGTGCCACCCTCGAGTTGAGCACGCTACCAAACGGTCCAGGCATCGTTTACAACCCCGAGCCACTCACCCTTCAGGGGGGAAGTGATCTGGTGAATGCCCAGGGCTCGAACACGTGGCAAGGCCCGATTACGCTCGCCAATGCAGCCTCGATCCCAGCCTCGATTCAGACCAACAGCGGCTCAGCGCTGACCGTGACCAACGTGATCAGCGACCTCTCCAAAGGCGTCACCACCGGCGGCGCTTTAGACACCTGGGGGAGCGGGACACTGACCTTCTCGTACAACGGTTCGGAGGCGTATACCGGAGTGACGACGGTCGAGGCTGGCACCCTGACGCTGGCCAGTTCGGGCACCAATAACGTGGCCCTCACCGGTAGCGTCACGGTCGGTTCAGGTGCGACCCTGACCGGCACCGGCAGTATCAGTGGTACTGTCACCATTTCGCCGTCTTCGCCGATTTATGGTCCCGGCACCATGACCGGCACTTTCACCATCCGTGGCAATGTCAACAATTCCGGTACGATGTCCGGCAGTTATCTCATCACTGGCAACCTCACCAATTCTGGCACGATCATCGTTGGTGGTTCGACCGTTCCGGGCACCTTCACCGTCAACGGAAACTACCACCAGACGAGTAATGGGGTTCTGACGATCGAACTGGCTAGCCCGACTTCCTACTCCGAGTTCGTGGTCACAGGGGCCGCTACCCTCGACTCTGGCAGCGAACTAAACGTCATCTCGGTGAATAACTTCACCCCAACCACCGCGAACTCGTTCAGCAACGTGTTAGCATTCGGTTCGGTGAGTGGCAGCCTCGCCGTGGAGAGCCCGATGTCAGTCCCGTTCTCTCTCGTCACCTCCCAGCCGTCGCCCAACCAGATCGATGACACGCTGGATGTCTAGTGTGCGTGCGGTGGGCGCGGCCCCATTGAGTTGTTCTTGTTTGCCGCAGAACGCGCTTCCTCGGGCGTTCTGTGGTGGCTGGTCATTGGGCGGTTGTCATCGAATCGTGCCGAGCGGGCGGCGCATACAGCAGGTCAGTCTCCATGCCCCCGAAGCGGGGCGGAAACGACCTGCTGATGATTGTTCAAGAGGCACCAACGGTGATGTGGCAGGGGCCAGACGCTGAATCTCCTCGCGACAGATGACATCGCATGTCACGACGGTTCGCGGTCCTGCCAGACCTCTCGAATCCGGCGGAGTTTTCTTTCCACTGCCGGAACAGACCGGTCGAGCTTCTCACCAATCTGGGCGTTGGAATACCCCTCTAGCTTCCAGACCGCGATCTGCCGAAGCGTCGGATCGGGAAGAACTTGGAGCAATCGCTGGAATTCTTCGGCCATGATTGCCGCTTCGGCCGGACCGGGGTCGGCTGCTGGGAGTGGCTGTTCATCGGACCCATCACCGCCGAGCGGGACGTGTACCCTTCCCCCACCACGTTTCTGACGCCCTTCTGCTTCAAATTGGTCCGCGGCTTTCCGGGCAGTGACCACAAATAACACTTGCCAGAGGTCGTCGCGGTCATCCAGTTTGGGGAATCGCCCGTTCTGGGCTGCCCGGATGAAGCTGTCGAATGCCGACAGGGCGATGTCCTCCTCGTCCGCAACAGCACGGGGTCGGCCACCCAGGTGGCGGCGAGCCAGGCCGATCAGTCGGCCGAAATAGACTATCCACAGCCGGTTGACCGCCTCGTCGCGGTCTCCGGCCTTCATGCGATCGAGCCAGAGGGTAACGCTACCGGAGTTGGGCACAATCATACTCCTTTCAAGCCACTCTCAGTGTATCGCTCGAAGAAAGTCCACGGAAGGGTGATGAGTGGCGAACCGATTTGTAGATGAATCGAGAGATCGCTGGTTTCCGGCATGTTGAGCCGGGGCAATCCGGCGGGTACGATGGGCGGCAAGGTGAAATGATTGATCCGGAGGAGGTTGTGATGAGGCGGTTCATCTTGGTGGGGTTGGCCTTGGCCTATGGGCTGACCGCGATGAGCGACGAGCCAAAGCCAAAACCCACTGCGACACTGCCCCCGTATAAAAGGCTGCTGACGGATGCCGATGCGAAGATAGCCGAGGAGCTGGAGAAGAGGAGCGAGGAGGCAGAGAAGGCTGACGATTTCGACAAGGCGATCGCGCTTCGCGGAGAGTTGCTGGCCTTGAGGATCAAGGCTCAGGGGGCCGACCACTGGGAAGCGATTGACGTGAAGTGGGAGCTTATTACAACGCGCAAGGTGGCCGCGCTGCCCGCGGATCAGCGGGCGGGCTGGCGAAAGGCGGACCAGGGAGTCAACGAGGCCCGGGAACTCGAAGCGAAAGGCGAGTACGCAAAGGCTCAGCCGCTCCGCCAAAAATCACTCGACCGCTACCGCGAACTCTTTAGCGATAGACACCCCAACACTGCCATCTGCTACGGCAACCTGGCCGCCAACCTGAACGCCCAGGGGAAGTGCGCGGATGCCCATCTACTCTTCCAGAAGTCCCTCGACCTCTACCGCGAACTCCTTGGCGACAAACATCCTAACACTGCCACTATCTACAATAACCTAGCTTTGAACCTGACCGCTCAGGGGCGGTACGCGGACGCAGAGCCTCTCTTACAAATGGCCCTCGGCCTTCGCCAAGAACTACACGGTGATAAACACCCAAATACGGCCTCCAGTTACAACAACCTGGCCGGCAACCTGAACGCCCAGGGGAAGTGCGCAGAAGCACAGCTCCTCTACCACAAGGCCCTCGACCTCTACCTCGACCTCTTCGGCGACGCACACCCCAATACTGCCACTATCTACAACAACCTTGCCCTGAATCTGGATGCGCAGAGGAAGTACGCGGAGGCACAACCACTCTACCAGAAGGCCCTCGACATCCGCCGCTCACGGTTTGGTGACAAACACCCCGACACTGCCCTGAGCTATAGCAACATGGCCGGCAATCTGTACTCCCAAGGGAAGTACGCGGAGGCACACCCACTCTTCCAGAAGGCCCTTGACCTCAATCGTGATCTCCTCGGTGACACACACCCCAACTCCGCCAAGAGCTTCCTGGTCCTGGCCTACAGCCTCCACGCTCAGAGAAAGTATGCCGAGGCCCAGGGGCAGTTGACGGAGGCCGCCACGGCCTATGAAGTCGCCCGCCTGGGTGTGGCAAGCCGTGGGTTGGATCGGGCGGTCTTCGGGGCAACGCGATCCCCATATCGCTTGCAGGCGACCACACTGGCTCACCTCCATTCCCCGGTGGCAGCCTGGGTCGCTGCCGAGAACGACCTGGCCCGCGGCCTGAGCGATGAAACCGCAACCTACAAGGGACTCACGCTCACTCTCGACGAGCAGAACCACCGCATCAACTTGACCGACCGTCTGGCGCAGATTCAGCCCCGCCTCCTCCAGCTCGTCTCAAAGGCGACCCTCACCGATCCGGAGAAGGAAGAACTTGCCAAACTCCAGGTCGACCGTCGAGCAATCGAAACCGAACTCTCGGGCCTAGCCTCCCGCTTGAGCCGCCGACAACTTGCCAGTCTCCCCGGCGTTCAGGCTGCGCTCTCTTCCGATGCCGCTGTAGTGCTGTGGGTGGATCTCCCGAATCAAGGGGATCTCCTGGAGCACTGGGGCTGCGTGGTCCGCCGTGACGGCGAACCCGCCTGGGAACAGCTTCCAGGTTCAAGTCCCAAGCAGACATGGACCAACGCCGATTCCGTCCTCCCGTCAAAACTACGTGAGGCCCTCGCCTCCGGTTCAGCCACTGCCGCAGAACTGGCCAACCTTGCGGATCAATTGCATGCCCAGCGGCTCGCCCCGCTCTCTCGACACCTCGGCGGAGTCAAAACGATCTACGTGATCGCTGTGAATGAGATGGCGGGTATTCCGGTCGAGGCGTTGACCTGTGAGTACACGATCAGCTACCTGCCCTCCGGCACCTTCCTGGCCCAGCTCCAAAGCCGTGTACCGCCCTCAAGCTCGGCCCTAATGGCCCTCGGCGATCCGGACTTCTCACGTCCGGAGGCCAAACCGAAGGCAGCCAGGGGCGGAAACTGGAAAGACCTCCCCGGCACCCGCTCGGAAGTGGCACAGATCGCCAAACTGTTCGGCCCCTCAAGCACTACCCTGCTTGATAGCGAAGCCAGCGAGCAATCGCTCGACACGCTGCGCAAGAAGGGGGAACTGTCGAAGTTCCGCTTCCTGCACTTTGCCACCCACGGCGAGGCTAACAACATCCGGACACTCGAATCGGTGCTGATCCTGGCACAGGACAAGCTCCCGGAGACACCGCTGCCGCGAGTCGGCGAGCCTCTCATCAACGGCCAACTGTCCGCGCGAGAGGTGTTGGAGTTTTGGGATCTGAATGCGGAATTGGTGACGCTTTCGGCCTGCGAGACAGCAATCGGTCGCCAGGGCGGCGGCGACGGGCTGCTGGGGTTCGCCCAGGCGTTCCTGACCCGCGGCAGTCGGGCGGTCTGCCTGAGCCTGTGGAAGGTGGACGACACCGCCACAGCCCTGCTGATGATCCGCTTCTACCAGAACCTGCTGGGCAAGCGCCCTGGGTTGACCGGTCCAATGCCGAAGGCTCTGGCCCTGGCCGAGGCCAAACGATGGCTGCGGGAGATTTCCGCGGAGGAAGCCCTCAAGCTGACCGCGGCGGCAACCAACGGTGTGGTCCGTGGCAATCGGGGTAAAGGTGAGAAACTCAAGCCGGTCGTTCCTGTGATGGACCCAACGCAGCCGGGGGCGAAGGAGATCAAACCGTTCGCCGATCCGCGTTACTGGGCCGCCTTTATCCTCATTGGTGACCCAAACTGACAGCCTTAAGATAACGAGGAATTCCAATGGCTGCAACCGCCAACCGTCCCCATGTGACCGCTGTGGTCGATTCCCTGTGCGATCGGTTCGAGGATGCGCTCAGAGCGGGTGAGCGGCCTGTGCTCGATGCCTGGTTGAGGGAAGCCGGCTCCGACGCCTCAGCAGCCCTGGCCGATCTGGTTGACCTTGACCTGGACCACCGCATTCGGACGGGAGAGTCGATCACCGCCGCCGATTACTTCGCCCGGTTCCCGGAGCTTCTGGCGGACCCCACGATTGCGGTCCGACTGGTCAGCACCGAATTCCAGGCCGCCAGGGCTCGACAGCCGGGAGTGAGTGAAGCCGACTTTCGCTACCGTTACCCCAACCTCGCGAACCATCCGGAGTGGAGCAACGGTCCCTGGGTCTCGAAATCTGCTTCCGAGAGGACATCCTCCTTCGCCTCCCCGGCCGATACCACCGACGAGTTCCGACCGGGTAAGACCGATGCTGCCGAATTCCTCGCCACGTTTCTGGCCACACCGGAGCGTCCCGGCGATATTGGCCGGCTCGCGGAGTACCACATCTGTGGGGTACTCGGGGCCGGTGGGATGGGGGTAGTGCTGGAAGCGGAAGATCCCACTCTACTCCGCACTGTTGCCATCAAGCTGATGCGACCGGAGGTCGCAACGAGACCGGGAGCCAGAGAGCGATTCCTGCGGGAAGCCCGGTCGGTCGCAGCTGTGGCACACCCCCGAGTCGTCGTGATTCACCACATCGGCGAGTGGAAGGGAACCCCGTTTCTCGTGATGCCGTTGATGGCCGGAAGGTCACTCCAAAATCGGTTAAAGGCCGATCCCCCCATGCCTTTGGACGAGATCGTCCGTATCGTCCGCGAAGCAGCCGACGGGCTGGCTGCGGCTCATGCCCGAGGGCTGACCCACCGCGATATCAAACCGGACAATCTCTGGCTGGAAGACACCACGGAGGGAAGCCACGTTCGGCTCCTGGATTTCGGCCTGGCCCGTGGAGATGAGGCCGAGTCACTGACTGTACCTGGGGCAGTGATGGGCACCCCAAGCTACATGGCTCCCGAGCAAGCCTCCGGGCAATCGGTGGACGGCCGGACCGACCTGTTCAGTCTCGGGTGCGTGCTTTTCGAGTTATTGACAGGGCAGAAGGCGTTTGCCGGCTCGACCGTTCTGTCGGTGCTCCATGCCCTGGCAAACCACCACCCGCCAGAAGTGCGGGCACTGGTGCCAACCATTCCGGCTTCCCTGTCCGACCTCACGAAGCAACTCCTTGAAAAGTCGCCGGAACATCGACCGACGTCCGCCATCGCAGTATCGGCAGAACTCCGACGGATCGAAGCGACACTGGGCGCCCCTCCGAACCTCGCGCCCATCGCGCCTCCCCAGCGAACCCCCACGCAACGGCGTCAGCCCAGGTGGGTCTGGGTCACGGCCGCGGTGGTCTTGCTCGCAGTGGCAGCGCTGGTGAGCTGGGTCGTCGCCCGGGACCGAACCCCCATCGCCGACATCCCTGAATCGTCCAGGGTGGACCTCAATGCCCTTCCTTCAAAACCGGAGCCGGCACCTCCTCTGCCTCCGATCGCATCTGTGCCCCTTCGAGTGACGAAATTCAATGTCAACCATTACACTCACATGCCGGATGCCGATGTGCTGCGAGGCGTGCTCGGCGAGAAAACATTTACACCTGCACTGAATGATCGGGTACGAGTCGCAGTACAACTTTCTAAACCCGGGTATGCGTATGTGATTGCCTTGCGTCCCGACGGTGTGGTGGACCTCTGCTTCCCCGCAGACGAGGAAATGCCACCGCCACTGACCGACACGCCGCGCTATCCGTCTCCGCCAGCGGACCCGGATGATTCGTATGGTTTGAAGGAAGGAGAGGGGTTGTGGGTGTTCGTAGTGGTGGCCTCCGAGAAGCCGTTGCCGAGCTACCGCACCTGGCTATCTCAACACTTCAGGAACAAAATCGCCTGGACACCCATGCCCAAAATCCCCCCGGATATAGTCTGGCGTGACGATGGCAATTCAAACGTCGAGACATTAATTCCGAGTGGGATGGTCCTGAGTCCGCGCGGCAAGAGCGAGAAACTGATCGGTCCTGCGACAACAATCACCCACCTGACCGACTCGCTGCGGATCACTGGGCAGATGGACACGGTTTCCGCCATTGGATTTCGAGTCGGTAAACGGGAGAAAGACTGAAGGCTTGGAACCTGGGGGCTGACTCGTGACACGAACATTGATGCTGACTGTCGGGCTATGCATGTCCGGCATGCTGTCAGCGAGGACCGACGAACCGAAAACACAGCCGAATACGACACTGCCGCCATACAAACGGTTGCTGACAGGCAGCGATGCCAAGAAGGCCGCGAATTTGGAGAGGCGAGCGGACAAGGCAAAGAATGCCCAGAATTATAACAAAGTAATCGGTTTACGTGAAGAGTTGCTGGCACTTCGAGCCAAGACACAAGGAATCGATCATTGGGAAACAATCGATGCAAAGTGGGAGCTGGACGCTGCTCGGAAGATGGCGGCACTGCCAGCAAAGCAGCGTGCGGACTTCCAGAAGGCCCGCCAAAAAGATGACAAGGCCGACCAATTCGATAAGGAGGGCCAATACGCAAAGGTTCAGCCTGCACGAGAAGCCTATTGTCGCTGGTGCGAGAGGGTCTTTGGTGAGAAGCATCCCATCACCGCCTCCAGCTACAACAACCTGGCTGCCAACTGTGCTGAGCTGGGGAAGTTCGCGGACGCAGAGCGACTTTTCCAGAAGGCCCTGGAGATCGATTCTGAACTCCTTGGCGACAAACACCCTGATACCGCCAATGCCTACAACAACCTGGCCTACATCTTTAACCTTCAGGGGAGGTATTCGGACGCACAGCCACTCTATGAGAAAGCCCTCGATCTCTACCGTGAAGTCCTTGGTGAGAATCACTCCGACACCGCAACCTGCTACGGTAGCCTCGCCAGCAATCTCGACCACCTGGGGAAATATGCGGAGGCCCAGCCGCTCCACCAGACCGCTCTTGAGGTGCATCGCAAACTCCTCGGCGACAATCACCCCCACACTGCTTCCCTCTATCAAGGCCTCGCAAAAAATCTTTCTGATCAGGGGAAATACGCTGATGCACAACCACTCTTCCAGAAAGCCCTCGACATTTATCGCGAACAGTTCGGCGAGCAGCACCCCGACACGGCAGGGTCCTATAACGAATTTGCTGCGAGCCTATTAGATGAGGGAAAGTACGCGGAGGCACAGCCACTCTTCCAGAAAGCCCTAGATAGTTTTCGCACAGTTTATGGTGACAACCACCAGAACACAGCCAACAGCTACAATAACGTAGCCCTGATCTTAGATGCCCGGTATAAGTTCGAAGAAGCACAACCGCTCTTGCGGAAAGCCCTCGAAATTAAACGCGCACTACTTGGCGACAAACACCCCGATACGGCCAAAGGCTATTGCAATCTGGCTGGGAATCTGTTCGAACAGGGGAAGTACATCGATGCGCAGCCCTTCTTCGAGAAGGCCCTCAAAATCAACCGCGAACTTCTTGGCGACAAACATCCTCATATTGCCATTAGCTGCACGAGCTTCGCCCTTAACTCGTTCGCTCAACACAAGTATACAGAGGCGAGTATTCTGTTAACTCAAGCTACAACGGCTTACGAAACGTCCCGCCTGGGTGTGGCCGAGCGGGGGCTGGATCGTGCTGTATACGCGGCAAAGAGATCCCCATACCGGCTACTCGCTGTCGCGCATGCACACCTCAGCTCCCCCGTTGCTGCCTGGGTAGCTGCCGAGACCGATCTGGCGCGTGGCTTGAGTGATGAAATCGCATCTTACAAGGGACTCGCTCTCACTCCCGACGAGCAGCAATTACGCATCTCCCTGACCAAACGGCTAAAGCAGATTCAGCCGCGCCTCCTCCAGCTTGTCTCGACGGCGAACCCGACTGATCCAGATAAGGACGAACTTGTCAGACTCCATGACGAACGGCGAATGATCGAGGCAAAACTCTCGGACCTTGCCTCCAGCTTGAGCCAGCGCGAGGTACTCGCCCTCCCCACGGTACAGGCTGCGATCCCAGCCGACGCGGCAGTGGTGCTGTGGGTCGATGTGAATCTTTCGAGATTTCAAGAGCACTGGGGGTGCGTGGTTCGCCAGACGGGAGAACCCGCCTGGGAGCGTCTGTCCGGCACCGGCCCCAACCAATCATGGACCAGCAACGATTTAAGCCTCCCCAGGAAACTGCGTGAGGCCCTCTCCTCGGTGACGACCCCGACCGCAGAACTCGATCTCCTTGCCAAGCGACTGCACGCTCAGCGACTGGCCCCACTCGCCCGACACCTCAGCGGGGTGAAGATTCTCTACGTAATCGCCGTGAATGAGATGGCGGCCATTCCGATCGAGGCGCTGACCGGCGAGTATACCATCGGCTATGTCCCCTCCGGCACCTTCCTGGCCCGGCTCCAAACCAGACCATCGCCGTCAGGCTCGACCCTCCTGGCTCTGGGTGACCCTGTGTTCACCCGTCCGGACGCGATGCCAGCCTCTTTTGCGGCCTTGCCTCCTGGTGGACTGCTCATCCAGCAGATGACGCCCGAAGGCCCTGCTGCAAAGGCCCTCCTCAAGCCGGGCGATGTGCTCATCCGGTATGGTGAGACCGACTTGACCACTGTGGAATCCCTCACCGGAGCAATCCAGGCCCAGACCACAGCCAAGGAAGTCGCGATCACCGTCTGGCGGGAAGGTGTCGACAAGCCGTTCACTCGAATGGTTCCCCCCGGTCAGTTGGGTGTGGTGTTTTTGAAAGAGCCAGCCCGGCAAGCCCTCGCTAATCGCCGCAAGAACGATGCGATGTTGTTAGCCCTTCGCGGTGGGGACTGGAAAGACCTCCCCGGCACACGCTCGGAGGTCGCCCAGATCGCCAAGCTCTTCGGCCCTACAAGCACCACACTACTCGACAGCGAAGCCAGTGAGCAATCTCTCGATGCATTGCGCAAGAAGGGGGAACTGTCGAAGTTCCGTTACCTGCACTTCGCCACCCACGGCGAAGCGAATAATGTCCGAACGCTCGAATCGGTGCTGATTCTGGCCCAGGACAAGTTCTCGGAGACGCCGTTGCCGCGGGTCGGCGAGCCGTTGATCAATGGGCAACTGTCAGCCCGCGAGGTGTTGGAGTTCTGGGAATTGAATGCGGAATTGGTGACGCTCTCGGCCTGCGAGACGGCGATTGGCCGCAGTGGTGGAGGCGATGGGTTACTGGGATTCGCCCAGGCGTTCCTGACCCGTGGCAGTCGAGCAGTCTGCCTGAGCCTCTGGAAGGTGGACGATACTGCAACGGCCCTGCTGATGATCCGCTTCTATCAGAACCTGCTTGGCAAGCGGGACCTGTTGACCGCCCCAATGCCGAAGGCCCTGGCGCTGGCCGAGGCAAAACGATGGCTGCGGGAGCTTCCCGCGGAGGACGCTCTGAAGCTAACGGCGGAAGTGTCGAATGGGGTGGTCCGTGGCACCCGGGGCAAGGGCGAGAAACTGAAGTTACCGATGCCTGTGACAGATCCGAAGCAGCCAGGGGCGAAGGAGGTGAAGCCGTTCGCCGATCCGAGATACTGGGCTGCCTTTATCCTCATTGGGGACCCGAACTGACAACGAGCCCCGACGCCGTCCAATTGAATGACTCTCGGGATTTGAGGGGGCCAACGGGACCGCCCTAGAATCGCCCTAGACATAGGGCAATTCGCCGCTGCAAGGTACGCATTACGGAACGTCAGGTTCCTAAGTCCCCTAACACGTTCAGCAGCCGGTCGATTTCGGAAGCGGTATTGTAGTGGAGGAAACCAACCCGCAACATACCCGCCTTGGCGAGGCCAATCGCATCGATCAGGCCAGGGGCGTAGAAATGCCCATTCCAGACGAAGTACCCTTGCTCGCCCAGGATTCCAGCGACCTCGGCCGCCGGTTTCGTCCGGTGGGTCAGTCCAAACGTGGGAACCCGGTCGGCAAGCCGGGCTGAGTCTGTGATCCCCCACACCCGCCACGCGGGCAGGCGGGCGATCCCATCCAGGAACTGCTCTGCCAAGGCGTTCTCGTATCCCTGGATTGCTGCATAGCCAGTGGCAAGGGCGACCCCGCGATCAGACCCACCCCCGATCCCCGCCAGGTAGTCCACCGCCGCCCGCGTCCCAGCGATTGCTTCAAAGCTCGGGGTGCCAGTCATCCAGCGGCCGGGGATCGAATCCGGGGCTGGCCGCACCTTGTAGGCTGGGAGTCGTTCCAGATGTTCCCGTCGCCCCCACAGAACTCCCAGATGTGGGCCGAAGAACTTGTAGCACGAGCAAGCGAGGAAGTCGGCTCCAAGGGCCATCACATCAACAGGTCGGTGTGGAACGATGTGGACCGCATCCACGAAAACCAGGGCGCCCACTCGCCGGGCAGCCGCAACCATTTCGCCAATAGGGTTCACCGTTCCAACCGCGTTCGACGCCAACCCCACAGCGACCAGGCGGGTCCGATCGGTCAGGAGGTTCTGGAATTGGTCGAGACGGAGGGTGCAGTTGGTCGGGTCGATATCGAGGACACGGACAACAGCTCCGGCCTCCTCCGCTGCAAGAACCCACGGGGTGACGTTCGCATCGTGGTCCAGCCGGGTCACCACCACCTCGTCCCCCTGCCGCCACGTTCGAGCGAGCGACCGGCTCAGGGCGAACGTCAGGGTTGTCATGTTTTGCCCGAACACGACCTCGTCAGGGTCCGGGGCTCCGATCAGATCGGCGACCGCCTGACGGGCCGAATTGACCACCTCCCCGACTTCCCGACTGGTCGCGAACAGCCCGCCGTCATTCGCGTTCCGGTGAGTGAGACAGTCGGTCATCGCATCGATCACGACACTCGGAACCTGGCTGCCTCCTGGGCCGTCGAAGAACACCGCGGGTCGTCCCCCGACCTGCCGGGCCAGCCCGGGGAACTGCCGCCGACACGCCTCGACGTCAAGTTGCTGCATCATGGTCTGATCCTCTCACTGCTTTCTGGACCCGATGTCGGCGAAGACTTGGGCGGCCTCTTTCCGGGCCTCAAGGGCCTCATCGCCACGACCCTGCTCGTCGTACAGGTCAGCCAGTCGACGGAGTAGCCACGCCTCCCGCCACCGGTAGCTGACCCCGCGAGTCACGGCGAGCGCGGCTCGCAGCCACCGCTCGGCCGCCACCCGGTCACCCTCTCGCCAGTCCACCTCAGCCAGCAGCCCCTGGGCGATCCCTTCGCACGCCGGGCGTCCAAGGCGGCGGCAGACCGCCGCATCTTCCATGAGCAGGATCCGGGCCTCCACCAAACGGCCAAGTCGAGTGAGCACATCCCCGTGATCACCCAGTGCCTCGGCTAGTTCCAAGGTCTCACCGCACGGTCGGAGGAAAGCGACCGCATCGCTCAACGCAGCGTCAGCCTCCACCAGCCGGCCGAGCCGACCGAGGACATATCCGAGCCCGCGAAGCGCATTCCCCCGCTCTCGCGGCCCACTGTCGTCATTCCGGAGCAACTCCTCGTATGCATCTCGGGCTTGTTCAAACTCCCCCCGTCCAATGGCGATATCTGCCCGCAGAGTAAGGACCCTGGCCGAGGGGTTGTTTTGGGGCAGCCGTTGGGCCGCACCATCATAGTCGTCCACGTCATACAATGCGAAAGCGTGTAGGTACGCCAGATCGTCCGTATGGACGCGATTAGGTGGCGCGTGGTCTGCGAGCGACTGGGCCGCCTCCGCGGCCAGTCTCGGTTCGCCGGAGGCGATCAACTGGCGGACCACCTCCTCCATTCTCTCCGGAGTCGCCAGGGCCAGTTGCGGGGCCAAGAGGTGGAACGTGTCGGCATCCACGAGGGTGGTGTTCACGACGAGCCGAATCCACTCGACGGACGGACGATCGGTGATGGCTGCGGCCACCCCCCCAACGCCTCCGGCACGAGCGGTTAAGACCACGAGGTGCGCAGCTACGGCCGTGGCTGACGGGAATGTCTCGGCCAGTCCGCCAAGTGCGGCAAGAGCTTCCGCGAGCGGGCCATCCGACATGGCAACAGCGGCCACGAACTCCATCAGCCGCTGGTCGGCAAACGAGACGAACGTGTTGAATTCCTCGCACCGCTCGACTAACACATCGGACTCGATCAGCCCGCGGAAGTCGGCGGACCGCTCCCCTGTTGCCGGATCGACCAGCCCGGCCGGGTCGAGTTCCCGGTCGTCAAGCCGCAACTCCAGCCGGCCCCGGCGGCAGGCGAGTTCGGCCACGGCCCGAACGGCCCGACCGCGGTGGGGGAACCGCGGGCGGCCGTCTGAGAGAACATCAAGGACGGCCCGGCGATAGATCTCGCGATACGCGGCAGCGGCTGAAAAGCCGCCAGCGGTCCCAGGACGGACAGCCGTCAGCAGCGCTGTGGCAAGGGCCGGTCGGCGGGCGGAGGTGCCTGGTGTCTCGCAGAGCCGTCGGGCTGCCTCCCCGCGGAGGGCCAGGATCAGCCCCCGGTCAGCCCCGTCCGGGAGCGGGAGCAGTCGACCGAGAGCGAGAAGCTCGGCGTATTCAAGCGGGGGCAGATCGAGTACGTCCAGGGCGGGGGACGCGGCCACATCCGGGTGCAGGTCGGCGAAACGTCGAAACTGGTCGCTCTGGATCGAGATGGCTACCCGGACAGCACTTTCTGGAGCGAGCCGCTCGGCCCAGCTAAGCGCTGCGCGAATGGCCTCAAATCCGGCTTCACCGCCGAGGTCATCGACACACGCCAGGACCAATCCATCGGCCGATGATGAGCCCAATCGGTCCAGAGCAGTGCCCAACTCTCCCCGCGCCCGGAGAGGTCCGGCAAACGCGTCGGGCAGTCGGCCTGCGTCTAGCCGGTCGGCCGTCTCGAATAAGACCGCCTGGTCCCGGTCGAGTCTCCTTCGAACGGCTCTGCACAGCCAACTCGTTTTCCCCGCCCCGGTCGGCCCGTGGACGAGGAGCAACCGTCGGGGGCCGCGGAGGAAGGCGGACAGTCTCGCATCGACCTCTGGGCGGTCGACAGTTGTCTCCGGCCTATAGCGGCGTAGTTCCTGGAGCCGACCTACGGCATGCCGGCTCGCCTCTGCGAGACGCCGCTCAAGTAGGTCAGGCGGACAGGTCGCCGCTGGCAACTCTTCCTGGGGAGTGAGTTGGCGTCGGAGGGAGCCGCAAACGGACTCATACCGCGCCGAACTCCGGTACTCTGCCCCAGTGCGGGAGACGTAGACCAGCCGGCCTTTCCCCGCGTGATGGTAAAGCAACACTCGTCCTGGCTCGCCTGCAAGATGACCCGGCAAGAGGAAAGGTCCGGCCGCCCTCTCAGCCCCATCAGCGGACCAAACGAGTTCGTCCCCAGCAACGGTGAACTGGCCGAATTCCGGGTGGACGTCAAGACATGCGGCGAAGAGCGGCTCGGCTCGCGCGAGCCAGCCGGCGACGGTAGCCTGGTGAGTCCGCTCCTGAGAATGGGCGCGCCGATTCCGGATCTCGATCAGGCTTGGGAGAATGCCTCCCTTCATCGCTTTCTTGGTGCCGACAAACCAGGCTCGGAGTGTGGGGAACTCGTCTGCCGGGAGAACCGCGAGTTGAGCGTGGAGCAGGCTATTCCAGTCGCCCAGGGAGAGCTTCGGGGCGAGCAACAGAGCCCGCACCATGTCGTCCCCAATACGCGGGGAGGCGACGAATGCCCCGGCCAGGAGCAGTGCGTCGGCCCGCAACAGGGTCTCGAAGGCCAGGAGGAGGGCGTCAAGCCGGTCGCCGGGTTCCGACCGCCTGCGGTAGTCCTCCACAGCCCACACGATTGGGTGCTCGATCTGCATAATGTCCGCATTCAGACCGCGTACTCCGGGGACAGCTTCAGGTACGATCGGTAGAGGTCGGTGGCGAGTTCGCCGTGGGCCTCCAACCTGTGGGTTGTGGCTTCCACCATACGGAGTATCGCATCTGCCCGTGTGGCAAACCCGGGGTCATCGCGTGTGCTGTTCTCTGCGGTGTAGAGCAGACCCTCGATCCCATCGGGCAGCCAAGAAAGGCCAGGGGCCAAGAACCGCAGCCATTTGGGGTCCGGTGGGAGTCGGCCATTCACCAGGAAGAGGAGTTGGAGGGCGAGGGCGAGGGCCTGGTCGGCCGTGGCATGTGCGGATGGCAGGTGGCCGCGCCGCAGCCACAGGTCGTGCGGCAAAGGCCAGAGGTAGCCATGCCGGACATGCCCGACCCAGGTCCGAGGGCAGAACCCAAGCCACCCGAGTTTCAGGAGGGTGCCGCTGACTCGGGCCGACTGCTCCGCCGCCCTCAGCCGGACAATCCGCCGGAGCCTCGCTGCGAGGGCCGGGTCAGAGCAGTGGAGGATCACGCCCTCTCCAACAGCCTGTCTCCGGGCATCGTCCCACCGGTCGAGCGGGGACGCCGCGAGATCGACGACGAACAGGTCGACGCTCACGCCGGCCACCCACGACTCGCCCACTGGGAGACGACGAACTGCCGGGCCGGTGCCAAGCACGGCCAGGTCCACATCCGACCAAACATCACCAAACCCCCGGCCGATAGAACCAAGCCCGAGAATCGCCTGAACTCCGCGAACGGCGGCCAATTGCTCGACCAAGGCTTCAGCCATCGCCGCATGGTGCAAGAACAGATTCTCTCCGGACAGGAGCCGATACCGAGGCTCGTCGGGGCCGAGGCGGGGCCACAGGGTGGTGGCCCGGCGGAGGGCAACGACACGGCGACCATCCTCGGTGCGATCGGCGGCGGGGTTCGGGTTAAACCCGGCCGCCGCAGCGGCCCGTAGCGATGCATCGTTCCCGGCATAGATCTCGACGGACACAGTACGGCATCCCCGCGCACGGAGGTTGGCGATTGCCCAGCGAAACAGATGACGGCCCATCCGCTTCCCCCGACTGGACGGCTGGAGGTAAAGCCCGAGGATCTCACCGCAAGTCCCCCTGCCCTGAACGTCGAAGTAACCGATTGGGCGGTCTTCTTCTTCAATGACATAGGCGTGGTACTCACGCCCGTCAGTGGCAGCCACTCGCTGGTACTCAAGGACCGATCGGGCTTCGACCTGCGGACCCGCGCGGAATGTCCCCTCCCGCCGTCCAGCCTGCACATACTGGGCGAGCAGTGCTGCATCTTCAGGCGTGGCGTGGCGGACCCGTGGAAGATGCTCGGGAACTACACTACTGTCAAATGCGATACCGCCCATAGCACCCTGCCCGGAATGCAGAACCCGTTGGCTGAGCCCGACTCACAATCTCTGAACATAAACCGTGGTCGGTGTTCGTCAACGCCGCCCGTCGGCGAGGACATCACCTTGGCATCCTGTTGGAGACCGAGGTGGAAAAGCACCCCCATCACCTGGCGTTCAAATGGCTAATTGGTGCGGTGCCAAGGCTGCATACACGGCCTGGTGGATTTCCCAGCCATCAAGGATGGGGTCGGGGTCGTGGCCGAGGTAGGCGGCTGTTGGGGGCGGCGGACGATCGTCGAGCAGGTCGGTGTCACCGGTTCGACCGACCACGATGCACGCTTGCCGATGACGCGTGAGGAGCACGCACATACGGCCCGGATCAAGGTGGAATTCGTCTGCCTCCGGCAGGCCCGAAAGCGGGTGCCACGCGATCACGACCTCGAACTCCAGACCCTGGAGCTTGTTCGCCGTCTCAACTACCACCTCGCCCAGCCCGCGGTCGTCCAGGGCCGCCCGGATTTGTTCTTTCTGGTCATTATGGGACACCCCGACGGCCACCCTACCTGGGGTGAGGACGGCGAGGGCGGGATCTCGCTCGCACCGGACCCGTGGGGTCCGATCGAACAACCGCTCAACGAGATCGGCGATCAGGATCACAGCCTCGGGGTCGGCCTGAAGGACCGCCGCCCGCGGGAGTTCGACGTGTGCCCACCCCTCCCGGGCTGCAAGATCCAGGACGGGGTCCAGTCGGGGGTTCGCACCGTCCCCCCTGCCGAGCCGAAGTTCGCGCACACCCGGTAAAACGGCCGCGGTGAAGCACAGATCCGGGTAGAACAGACGAGCCACGGCCGCCGCCCGCGGGTCCAGCCGTCGCGTGATCGGCAGCCCGTGGACCGGCGTCCTCGGGTGGTTGCGTGTCAGCACGCCGACCGCTGTCTGGAGTGGATCTTCGGCCAGCCCCTGCCAGCGGCCAGGGTCGGCAACCGTGGCAAAGGGGTTGATCTGGCCGGCATCGCCAACCAGGAGATGAACCGGGGCCAGCCCCCCAACGGCGAAGTATTTCGCAGAGTCGGCCTGGTATGCCTCGTCGATCAGCAGAACGTCGAATGGCCTCAGATCCCCGCGGGCAAAGGCATCCCCGAACTTGCTGAGCGTTCCAACGATCAGGTCGTGGCCGCTGGCGTCCTTCGCTTTTTCCTCCCGGACCCCAGCCAATCTGCGGATCGAGTCTGGGAGCGAAACTGTGCTGGCAGGGACGAACGTCACCGCGCGGTCTGACCTGCCAGCGCAGTGGACGTTTGCGATCGTCCTGACGAGGCCGAACGCCTGCTCGTTTGTCGGGGCGGCCACGGCCACCCGTCGCCCCCTCGCCCTTGCCCGGTCGACTGCGGTCACGATTAGACGGCTCTTACCCGCCCCGGCCGGTGCAGGAACGACCACCCCACGGGGCGTCCCGGTGCCGTCGAGCAGATCGCGGATCGCTGCTTCAACTGTGGAATCAGCGGCGGCTACTGTGGTCTCGTCGTATACGCTCTGGGGTGGGCTCGCTCTGGTTACCATGCGATCAAACCTCCTGAGGGGTGGTGTCTTCGATCGGCTCACCCGGGGATGGCAGCACGGCCGCCCGGTGTGTCCAGGGGTCTTCGTCGGGAAGTTCGCCGAGCCACTTGGGTTCAGTCGAATGGATTGAGAAACAGGCTTGGCTCCCCAGCGCTGGGAAGGCAGTGGTGCTGCTCGATGTCATCAGCTTCAGAACAACGTCCGACCCCCCGCCCGGGACGGGGCTGATTTCCTCAACGACAAACTCTTTCCCGTCCGATTGCCCGGTCCACCACAGTTCGCGGCCAACCGGGATCAGGCACAGGTCCGGGGATCTCAGCGTCACCAATGGCCGGCAGACCATCCGCTTCGGCCCAGGCTCTTTGTGGGTCGGGTCCACCGCCGTGATCGTTCCCCGGACAGCCTTGTTCCCCAACACATAGGCGCCCATCCGAAGTGGGTCGTCGCATGCCTCCTCAGCCTCGACCAGACGCCCGGCTTCCTCCAGGTTTCGCAGGGTCATCGCAGCCTGGCGTGGGGTCTGTCGCGTTCTGCGCAGCCCGTTGCGATTGAGCCAGTCGATGTGCCGGGTGTAGGCTTGCCGATCCGCATCCCACCGTCGGGCTGCTGATCTGGCTTCGGGGAGCTTGGCTTCACGCTCCCGGCACCGCCAGAGTATATCCCAAGCTCGACGCAGGAGCGGTCGGTAGTAGTTGGCGATCGGGGCCAGGAGGGGGCCGACCACGGCCCGGTCGGTGCGATTCTTCCGATCGAGGTTGAACCGCTCCACCAGGGGCATAAGGCGATCTTCATCGTCCCCGTAAGGTGTCGGGCCGATTGGGCAGACCTCAGCAGCAGCGGCTGCATCAAAACCTGGGACGCCGGGGGGTGGCTCGATGAAGGCGTCCAGGGAGGAAAGGGACTGCCGTTCAGCCGTCGACTGGGGGTCGCCCAGTGGGCGTTCATCAAGTCGGTCATCGCGACGACCAGTTGCTGCCCCGGGGTGGAGCAGTGGTCCCATAGGAACCGGAGGTGGCGACCCAACCGGACGAGGGCTGGGTCAGCGGGTCGTGGGCCGTCCGTTGGCAGATAGGCCAACCGCCGGCCGAGCCTGCCAAGGAGTTCGACTGTCGCCAAGTTCGCGACCACGATCTGGGGGGCGGTTCTGGCGACTGTGATGGTGGACTTGCCGCGGGTCAATGTTTCCCGATCGGCGTAGTGGGCCTCAAACCTCGGGTTGAACCACTTTGCGAAATCAAGCAAGGCGGCGAAGGCGAGGTCTCGGTTGCGTGGCTCACCGGCGACTGCCATGTGCGGCTGGGCGTGGGATTCCCCCCACCCGATCGCAGCCGCGGAGAACGGCTCGGCCCCGAGTTGCCAGAGCACGACTCCGATTGGCTTCGGAACCAGCCGACGGTGACGGACTGTGCTGCTACGGACCGCCCGAGCAGCGGCAAAGGCCCTGGCGGCGAAAGCGATGTCGAGGTGGTTCACGCGGTCCTCCGGGCGGGGTTGATGGGTCCGGCGGGGGTAGCCTCATCGATCAGCCGGCCAGCCCGTTCGAGGAGGGCCGCAGCCGGGGCCTCCGCAGCCGTGGGGGCTGCACCACGGGTCAGCGACTCCGCCCGGCCGAGGGTGAGAATATCGGGGAGCAGTCGCTCGGCGGCCGTTCCGGATACGCAGGGGGAACCCGAGGCGACGGCCCGGGCGCGGCAAAATCGAGCGTTCCCGCAAGTCGTCAGGCAGCCTGGGGTGTACGCGGTGCCGACTCGATCAGCGATGTCGTGCAATGTGTCCAGGCGTGATTGCTCGTCGGCCTTGGCGTCGGCGACCGGGCCGAAAGAAACATCAGCAGGGGTTGCACTGGCCACGTCAGCAGCATTGGGGACAGCGGCAAACACCCGCCGGATTCGCGTGACCCGAGCGGACACCCGCTGTTCCGAGAGTATCGGTGTGAGCCCGACGTTTCGTGGGGTGATCAGCATCACCCGATCGCTGACAAGCTTCTCAGGTTTGCCACCGAGGCTGGCGACGGTGTTACTGGTCAGCATCACATAGACGGCGGCTTGGTCCAGCGCAGAGCCAAGTTGCTCGGGATCGACCCGGTCGTCCACCTTCGGAAATGACTTCACCTCGGCGACCCGGATCTCACCACCGGCGTCACGGGCGGCGAGGGCATCAGCCTCGAAGAAGGCATCGATCCCACCCACGTTGCCCCGTAGGACCGCGCCGTCGATCAGGTGGGGGGCGGACCGGTCGCCACGGATGATCCCTCGGAGGTGGCCATCGGTGGCATCCGCCCGTGCAGGCATTCGACCGACACCCGCAGGAAACCCATCCCGCAGGTTGATCACCCGCATGTTGATCGGCGGCAGTCCCAGCGGCTCACGGAGCAGGTCTCGGGTGAGGGCGTAGTCGTCGTTCCGGAGCATCTTCTCGAACGAGAGCCCTCGGCCGAACGCAAACGGGGACTGGCCGAATGTGGGCTGGAACCGGGTGCCCTTGAGGAGTCGGTCAAAGTCGACCCCCGCCGCGAAACCAAGGGTTGCCAGCCGGCAGTCGGTGTTCTGAGCGAACCCGGCCAGCACCCGAACGCTTGGAGATCGCCTCGGGGCAGGTCCACGGATGCCGTCAAGTCGAAAATTGAAGGCTGGGGAAGAAACCATGATTTTCTCAGGTGAATACCAACCCCGAATGATTCGCTGGGACTTTTCGCGGCGTTTCCGGGTGGGGATACGAGAGCGATCTCGCCCATCGGTGATCGAGTTCGACCACTCTTCGCAGTCAGAGCCGCCTGCCACACGAGAGTGAATAACGGGTGCCGAAGTGAAGTGTCCGGAAATATCAACGGGTTGGGCGGAGATTGTGCCCGGAATTTGTCTGCGGCGTGAACGGCGGTCAACCTGAAGTAGTTTTGGAAGCAAAGAGCCGTATCCGGAGACGCCTCGCGAAGTCGTTCGCTTCACGGAGCAAAATTTGATCTTCAGCCGAGAATGTGTACCCCGCAACGTGCCTCTTCAACGGGTGACCGACCAACCTCCGCAGCTCGTTGAGTTTCGAGAGCCATTTGAGGCATTTGTGCTTTCCTTCTGCACCGACGACGGCACGCACGTGGAATTCGAACAATGGCCAGTTCTTTTCTATGATCGTCTTAAGGTCGATAAGGTCACAGTACGCCTCGACCGGGAACCGGCCTTCTTCCTGTCGATGTCTGTGGGCACATTTTTGCTGTATGCTTTCCGGAACGAGTGTGTTCCACCAGTGACTGGCCGAGGCCAACAACGTCCCAAAAACAAAATCCGTGAGATTAATCTCCACCTTCTTACAGTGATCCTCGGGAGTATCAGACGATCGTCCCTCTGCGAGGTACTGTAAGACATTGGTGGCGAACTGGCGGTTAACCTCGATACCCGGCCATTCGATTCCGGTAACACCGCCGTAGGGATCCTCGAAGTACCCGCCGGACATCGCGAGAACCCCGCCTCCACCGGTCCCCTGCCAGGCGGCGACACACGCGAGTTCCCTTGCGTTCCAGTTGCTCGGGAGGTCGGAATCGCCGTCGACAGTGAGGTATCGATCGTCCGCGACGAGCACGGGGAGGGAGTCGCCCCCGTACCAAACGGCGTTCGGGTGCTGAATCTGCACCTCGTCGACACCGGCGAAGAGGCGGGAATCCCGATAGTGATCGGGTGTCCGCTCCAATCGGATTAGTGGGGTACTCTGTGACCGGATTCGAACGGTGGTGCCAGTAAGGTCATAGGAGGCCAGGAAGGCGTTCTGGTGGTCGAGGCTGTTCACGTTGAGACGCACTAACACCCGGGCACCGGATCGGATGCGATCGTGCAGCAGTCTAGCATACTCCTCCAACAGGAGCGGGTAGTCATTGGGCATGAAGAACGCATCAGCATCATTGAGTATGCCCCGCAAATGTGCCCAGGCCAAATGCATTGCTTGGGGGGTGTCGTCGGTCTCCCGGACGAAGCGGAGTTCGTTTCCTGCGTCCCCTGCTAACTCCGACAGGCGGCCATATGGGAACCGATCTCTCGTGCTGAGGATTGAGAGGTAGCCGATGATCATCTTAACTCCAATATTGGTAAGACAGTTCAACCGAAGTCAGGCTATTCCACAGACTCGGTCCCGGATTTCCGCTCGGCGTAGCGGTCGAAGAGCAGATCGTTGAGGAAGTCGGCGAACTCCGGTTTGTCGTTGATCTGCTTGAAGAACTTAAAATTCGTGTCGATCATGTCCTGTACGTTGTCGCGGACCTTGTGGTCGAATGTTAGCCGGGCATTCTCCCGGGTGTTGACCGCGAAGCTCGATGCCATTCCGACATCAGCGTCGAGCTTATCCTCCAGGGTCTCGATGAACTGCCTGTCTTCATCCTTGAAGTCCGTTCCGAATCTCTCGTTGAGCAACTTCAGGATCTGCGAGAGTGGCTCTAGCTGAGGATCGGGCTTACTCGCGACCCCACCGCCCTTCTGGTGTTCGAGAAGGCCCTTACCCGGCTCCGGCGAGATCGACTCCCGCGCTGCCTGAACGAGTCGGACGGAGTTCACGTCCACGAACTTCTGCAACTCCCGCGGTTGATCCTCCCGCGGGACAGGCAGCAGCCGAAGGAGGCACCGGGCGAACTGGTGGAGTTGTTCCAGTTCGGGGTCTGAAAAAGTGATCACCTGTGCGAGGAAGGCGTAGAGATTCGTGTATTCGGTCAACCTCCCCCGGAACTCACGCTGCTCCTGCTCATCACCGGCGGCGACGCGATCAACCACCGGCTTGAGCGCGGCGTATACCTTCTCCATTACGGCCCGCGGTCGGTAAAACGCAGCGGCAAACGCAGTCAGGTCGGCAGCGTAGTAAAAGCCGTACTTCTTCAACGCGCTCTCGACCTGGTACAACTCGTCAGGGTCGGCGATCTCAGCCAGGCTCGTCCGGTCGTAGTATTTTCCGAACGCCTCCCTCACTCGCTCCGCATTGTCCGCGAAGTCGAGTACGCATGTGTCCGTCTTCCCGATGTGTGTTCGATTCAGCCGTGACAAAGTTTGGACGACATTCACGTCGGCGAGCCGTTTGTCCACGTACATTGTGTGCAACAGCGGCTGATCGAACCCGGTCTGGAATTTGTTCGCCGCGATCAGCAATCGGTAGGGGTCAGTGCCGAACTTCGCTGCGGTCTGCGCTTCTGGGAACCCGTTCATGCCCCCTTCGGTGTACTCGCTTTTGATCTTCGTCTTCTCGTCAGTGATCGTCAGCGTACCTGAGAATGCGACCACGGCTTTCCAGGTGTAGCCCTTCTCCTCAAGGTACTTGTCGACCGCCTTTTTGAAATTCACCGCGTTTTCTCGCGAACTCGTGACCAACATCGCACGCGCCCGGTTGCCGATCTGGTCGAGTACCTTCGTGGCAAGATGCTCGGCGATGAGTTCGACCTTTTTCCGGATCGTGAGTTCGCTTTCCGCCACGAACCGAGTGAGCAACTTGCTTGCTTTCTGGCGGTCGAATTTCGGATCCTCCTTCACTCGTTTCAAGAGTGACCAGTACGTCCGGTAGGAGATGAAGTTCTTGAGCACATCCAGGATGAACCCCTCCTCGATCGCCTGCCGCATGCTGTACAAACTGAACGGCTCACGTCTGCCGCCTGGCAACTCCACGCCGAAAAGAGTCAATGTCTCCTCTTTCGGCGTGGCCGTGAAAGCGAAAGTGCTGACATGCTTCATCCGCCCCCGGGCCTTCTGATCCTTCGTGGCCAGGTCAGTCGGGCTCGATCCTTCCTCCTCGTCCGAACCGACCCGGAGGGTGTACTTCATCTCTTTGGCTGCGTCTCCCCCCTGTGAGGAGTGGGCCTCGTCCAGGATCAGTGCGAAGGTGTACCCCTTCAGCTTGTAGAACTCGGGTTTTTGCAACTCCTCTGAGTCCTGTCCCCCGGCCTTCTGCTTCTTCTCCCAATCCTCCCGGAGCTTCCGGACCTGTTCCAACACCACCGGGAATTTTTGCAGAGTGGTGATGATAATCTGCTTGCCGGCCTCCAGCGCCTCCTTGAGGTGCTTACCCCCCTCATCAATGTGCTCGACCAACCCTGCCGTCTGTTCAAACGAACTCACCGTACGGCTCAACTGCCGGTCGAGGGCGACGCGGTCCGTCACCACGATCACCGAGTCGAAGACCCGTTTGTCGTCCTTGCCGTGCAGCGAGGCCAGCCGGTGGGCCAACCACGCGATCGAGTTGGATTTCCCGGACCCCGCACTGTGCTGGATCAGATAGTTCTGCCCCGGCCCGTGATCGCGAGCGTGCGTCACCAACCCGCGGACGGAGTCGAGTTGGTGGTAACGCGGAACAATCACCGATCGCTTGAGCTTCCCCTGGTCGTCGCGGTCGCGCACGTCCTGCACGAAGTATTGCACCAGGTCGAGTACACTGTCCCGCGCCCAGACCTCGCGCCAGAGATAATCCGTGCTGAAGCCGCTGCCGAGCTTGGGTGGAGGGTTGCCGGCCCCGCGGTTCTTTCCTTCGCCGTCGCCGCGATTGAACGGCAGGAAGACCGTCTCGTCCCCCTTCAATTGCGTGGAGACATACACCAGGAAGGGATCGACCGCAAAGTGGGCGAGGCAGCGACCGAGGGCGAACATCGGCTCGCGGGGGTCGCGAGTTCGGCGATACTGCGTGATCGCATCCTTCACGTCCTGACCGTTGAGCGGGTTCTTTAACTCCCCCGTGAACAGTGGTAGGCCGTTCAGGAATAGCACCAAGTCAAGGCTGTGGTCGGTCTTCTCGCTGTATCGCACCTGCCGTATCACAGTAAACTGGTTCGCCTGGTACAGTACTTCGGTGTCGCGGTTGAGGGTGGTTTCTGGTTTGAAGAACGCGAGCCGGAACTTGCACCCGGTTGCCTTCACCCCCTGGCGGAGGACGGTCACTGTGCCATCGGATTCGATGGCCTCGGCGATCCGCTTCAGAAAGGTGTCGCGGGCGTCGGCCCGATGTTGCTGCACGTACTTCGCCCACTCCTTCGGCTGAGTGGCCTGGACGAAGTCGATGAGCGGGCCGGGGTCGAGGCACAACGCCTTGTCGAACGCAGACGGTTGACGCTGGACGTAGTGCGCCTTCGTGAGATCGGTGACGATGGCCGTTTCGAGGGCCTGTTCGGAGATGGCTTTGCTCATGGAACCTGCCAGTCCTCCAGGGTAAGCGCGGGCACTCGGCTGAACTCGGCGGAGTTGTGAGTCACCAGCGTGCAGCCATTCGCCAGGGCAATGGCGGCGATAAGAAGATCATTGCTGCCAATCATCGTACCCGCAGTCGCCAAATGTGCTCGGATGCGACCATAGTGCTCGGCGGCCAGGTCGTCGAACGACAGAGAGAGGTACTGCTGCCTCAGCGCTGCTACCAGTGCCCGATTGGCTGCTTGCTTCGAGGCGACGCTCCGCTCGACTCCATAGAGAAGCTCACCCAACACGATGGAACAGAGAAGCACATCAGTGGCGGGATGCTGACTCAATCGTTGCGTCACTGTGGGGCTGCTCTGCCGCAGGTGGCCAATCCACGCATTGGAGTCCAGGAGGTATTTCATGAGAGGGAATCCCGCTCTTCGGGTTCTCCTTGCTCGGGTCGCTCGAACTCGCCTTGCCAGGCCCCGGCAGTCTTCTGCAAAAATGCGAGATAGTCTTGCTGCGAGACCGATGGTTGCTTCGATCGCACAACCACCTCCACCTCGAATTCCGTGTCGGGCTGGCCGACTGGGATTTCCAGGTGCAGTTTGCTGTCCGGGCCGCTTCGAGATAGCATCACGATACTGGCCATGCCTGATCCTCCCTTGCCGGGATTATACCTCGCCGTGAATGTCGAATTGCCCCGGGATGTCAGTCACTGCGTTGGGTCACACCCCGCGACTGACGTCGCCGGTTCGCCCGTCACCTCGCTGCGAACGGCCGCCGAGATCAGGGCCGTGGCGAACGTGAGTCGCCGGGTTGGGTCATGAGGAAGCCTCCGGCGACCGGCGACGTGAGTCGCCGGGTGTGATCCTCCAACGATTGCCCCTCATGAGGAAGCCTCCGGCGATCCGGCGACGTGAGTCGCCGGGTGTGACCCAACAAGGATTGTCGCTTCAGGACTCAGCCACACAACGAGTGGCCCGGCTTGATCGCGAACGTATTGGATCGCTCTAACTCGATTGGCTTCGCCCCGCAGGGGTCGTTTCGAGCCGCCGTCAGCAAACCAACGAGGGGCGATTCGCTGAGATCCCGCGCGGTTCAACGCACGACTTGCATAGCTCTTGCACGATTTCAGCAACTCCGAAGGCTCCGGATCACCCGTGACGCCAAAGACCAAATGAACGTGATTCGATAGCACGGCTACTGCGTCGAGCGACCAACCTCGGTAGACAGCGGTCTCTTGAAACTGCCTGAGCAGGATGACAGCTTGCTCTCCCGACAGCAAGACGGGCTCCCCGGCCATGACTTCGTGCGAATATCTCTCAAGAGGGGGTATCGCCTCCGTATGCGATTCGCCCTGGGAGTTATCGATCACACGCTTTCCTTGGTTGTCGTGATAATAACCCACGAACCCGTCCCTGCCTGGCAGCCAAGTACCGTACGTCCGCCACGTAAAGAACCAATACCGATCCATGCTGACAACTCCTGTTTGCGTCGAGCGACGTGTGGCCAGTGGCGTGTCACTTGGCCCGGCACCCCACCGCGACACCCGGCGACTCGTCACGCCACCCGGCGACTCACCTCGCCGCGACACCCGGCAC
>PLDW01000503.1 GCA_003136315.1 Gemmataceae bacterium
AACTTGGTAACTACTGATTGTGGCCGCGGTTGCCAATAAAGAGGCTCGCCAGCTCAACCAAGAAGATTACGGTCGGGCGTCGGGGATGCTTGAGGTCCTCCAGTCGATTGCGCCGCCGACCGGTCACGTGACGGTCATCCTGCCGGACGGCCACCGGAGCGAGTTGACGGAGTTCACCCACGAGGGAGTCCTCCAGCAGATCCGCGGTGCCATTACCGGCTGGCAGGTGGCGTTCTCGCTCACCCCGGAGCAGGTGGCTGCGGTTGTGATCAGCGCGATCGTCGAGTCCACCCGTGGCGATTCCGCTCCGGTACCGGCTGACGGCCAACCCTTTGGCGTCTCGGAAGGGGTCGAGTCGTAGCAGCACCACAGGAAACCGAGATTAGATTGGTTCGCCGCTTACGCATTTGAAGACGGCCTCTTGGAGATGGCTGTGACCGAAGAAGTGCAGGTCATTCTGGTCCATGACCCGCACCGCATCTACGCGGGCGAAGGGTGCCGCATCACTGGGTTGTCCGAAGAACTGGCTGCCTTCCGCGCGATCGGTGAGATACTCCGGCACCCCTCCGACTCTGCAACACGTCTACCCCGGACTTACATCCTTGACCGTTTCTGCTGGGAGCATTTCCGCAGCCTGCTTTCTGTGCGAGGGGTTCAAGTTCGTGAGTTCACCCCTCGACGGCAGGTCCAGGCCGATCTTGGAGCTGAATTGCCTGCCTGGCTGAGCGACGAGGCCGTGATCTCCTTGGATCTACTCCAGCGGCGGGGACCGAGAACGCTGGTGAGGGAGAACTGGGCAGCAACACTGGCAGAGTGGCTGTTCCCCGACATCACGGACGCCTCCTCACTTCGGGAGTGGCTCGTAGTTTGTGCTAAAGGGATATACGTTCCGGAACCGCTTCAACTCGCTCCTGTCATCGATTGGCTTTACGAGCAGTTTCGATCGCTGGCAGCGCAGGTCATTCAGCCACCAGACATCGTTGCGGATCTTGCCGAACAGTTGCGGGAGTCGGCCTCACCATCAGCTTTTGCCAAAGTTTGGTTGCGCCGGCGTGCGATGCTGCCGTTGATCCGCCCGGCGCTCGACCGCCCGCTCGCCGTCCCCGGCCTACCCAGTGAGTCGCCCCAGGACCTCGCGCGTGCTAACTACCTGCCGTTGCCCTTTCCCCTGCCGGAGCCGATGCAGGCGGAGGTGTCGAGGCACATGACCCGGGCGATATTCAGTGCCCAGCTCGACCACCCTGACGCGTTCGAGAAAGTGGCACTGAGCCTGAATGCGATCTGGGATGGTACCGCCGAGGAACTCGACCGCTGGTTGCAGGTAAACCCCCGCGGGATGACCGAAGCGGCTGCACGGCATTTGGCGGAATTACCCGGGTTCGCAGGCAGCGAGACGCTTCAGCGGCTGGTTAGACTCTTCGCGCCACCCCCGCCCGTAGCACGATGGACCGACCTCGACGACTCCTTCGATCAGTGGGTCAACGCTTACGCGGGCTACATTGAGCGGATGTTCTTCCGGCGCACCCTCCCGCAACCTGGTGAGGATCCGGCCGAGCCCTTCGCGAAGTGGGTCAAAGCGAACCCCACAGTGTTCTTCAACCACCCGGACAAAGGGTATTTCTGTGTGGCCGGGCTGGTTCAGCGAGCACTTCAAGCCGGGCGTCAAGTGATTCTTGTCCTCATCGACGCGCTTGCGATTCACGTCGCCGAGACGGCTCTGTCGGCCTTTGCGACGGAACTGGGCGCACCGCCGACCCGCTTGCGCTATTCGTTCTCGCCGGTTCCTACCATCAC
The DNA here is from genome assembly GCA_003136315.1 of Gemmataceae bacterium. Taxonomy (GTDB): domain Bacteria; phylum Planctomycetota; class Planctomycetia; order Gemmatales; family Gemmataceae; genus Urbifossiella. Next base: position 1,795 of record PLDW01000503.1, read on the forward strand.
TGAGGTCTGCAAGGAGGCGATCCTCGGCGGGGCACTTCCGCAGCAGTGCAACGGAAACCTGAGCCAAACTATCTTACGGCGCTACGGGCTCACCAACGAGCAACTACTGCTCTCCGCACATTGGCAGGACGCAGAACGCGTGCGCGTTTCCTCGAAGGTTCGGCTCCTGGTGTACCGCGACAACCGGCTCGACGAGCAACTAAGCACCTTCACCAGTTACCTGGCCTTGCGGGAGAGCTTCAGTTCGATCATCGCATCTATTGCCAGGTACGCTCGTCGATGGACGGAGGAGTTCCGTCACTGGCACAACGCATCGCCGTTCGTTCTGGTCACGGGCGACCACGGGTTCACGTTCGGGCCGAAGCCGTCGGACGATGCCAGCCGCGCGGGCGGGATTCACCGATGTGTAGCATTGGGTGATGGGAGGCCAGAGGACTCCGAACTCCGCGACGAATCGCTCACGTTTCTCGACCGCGAAACTTTTCACCTGCGTGGGGGCTACTTGGTCGCTCGCGGGCGGATCAACGGAAGTGGTACGATGTCAGGCTGGACACTCTCCCACGGCGGCTTGCTGCCAGAGGAGGTTATCGTTCCCGTCGCCGAGTGGTACGGCGAACAGCAAGCATTGCCGTTTCCAGATATTTCGGTTCCGGAGGGTGCAGGGCGGGATCGAGGGCAGTGGGTGCTCACCTTGCACCTCAAGAACAACCACCCGGTACAGACCAACGGTGGGAGAATTCGCGTTACCCTCGCTGGAGAAGGATCGGGTCCCGCCAATCAATACCCCTCCCTCCGGCCTGGTGCAACTCACACCTTGTCCATTGAGGTGCCCGGACAAGACCTACTGAGCAACCAAGACGTCGTGTTCGAGGTTACACTCAGTCCACGCGGCACAGACGCTCCCGCCGCCCCCGACTTGGTCCGTCACATGCCCGTCACCCGTGCGAGGCAGTTTGTCGAGCGAACCAAAGATCAGGCGGCTTTTGAAGATATGTTCTGAGGATCTACACCGTGAGTACCTCCAAGTTAGACCAGAAGATACTTGACACGTTCAAGGAATTCGCGATCGACAAGGGCCTGATCACCCGCCTGGGGCTATCCCGAGATGACCGCCACATCCCGTCCTATGTGATGGACTGGATAGTCACCTTCGCCGCTTCCAAGGTCGGCTCGGACACAGTCCGGCTACGGGATGCAGTGGTGGACTTCATCAAGAAGCACCTCCCCTCAAAGGGCGAGAAGGAGTCTATTAAGTTTCGGCTCAGTCAAGGCGAGACACTCACTATCCTCGACTCACTGACAGTCGAGGTGAAGCTCGGTAATCCGCCGGAATATTTCGCAACGATACCCTGTATCGACGAGAAAAAGGCGAAGATCGACGCCACACTCCTGCGGCAGCACGAAGGCTTGCTCCAGGGTAGTATCTGGGGTGCGGCCAAAATCTGCCACGACGACTCCAGCGACAGCGGGGGTGTGCGCGTCATCGAGTTCAGGCCGATGCAGATCGGGCGTATTTCGCTTGACGCTTTCCGCGAGTGCCGCCGAGCCTTCACAGACGATGAATGGATCGATCTGCTCATCCGCACGATGGGCTACGAGCCCTCGGAATACGGCGGCGACGAGAAACTCTGGCTGCTCTGCCGCCTCATTCCCATCGTCCAAAACCGAGTCAACATGATGGAGTTGGCCCCACCGGGGTCCGGGAAATCGTTCGTCTATAACAACATTAGTCGGCATGTCTGGCTTACGGCCGCCCAGATCAGCGCCCCCGTTCTGTTCTACAACCGGCAGTCACACACACCGGGCCTGCTGACCCGATACGATCTACTTGTGCTCGACGAGGCGCAATCGTTGCAGTTCTCCAACCCTGGCGAGATCCAAGCGCAACTCAAGGGATATTTGGAACAGGGCGTTTACGCCCGCGGGGACTGTGCAGCCACTGCCGAATGTGGGCTGATGCTGCTCGCCAACATCGACATCCAGCCGTCCGCCAGCGGGCGGTACCACAACGGCAAACCGGTGTTCCTGCCCCGGAGGAAGGATTATATCCGTCGCCTCCCTGAGATCCTTCTGGAGTCTCCTCTCGTCGATCGGTTCCACGGCATCATTCCTGGCTGGAGGATTCCGCCGTTCGAGACGACCCAACAGGCTCAGGGATACGGGCTAAAGGCGGACTATTTCGCTGAGGTATGCCACGCGCTGCGGTCGGCGTCGGACATCGCCCAGTCCGTGCGGGCGCGGCTCCGGCTTTCTGGCGGAAAGCGCGATTGCACCGCCATCGAGCGGCTCGCCTGCGGCCTTGCCAAGCTCCTCCTGATTGGCCCAGATGACCGTCGTTTCGAGGAGATGGTCGTCCGACCGGCCGAGGAGATGCGCCGCAACGTGCGAAGCCAACTCCACGAGCTTGACCCTTACGGGTACGTCCCCGAACTGCTGTCCACTCGTGTGGGTGGATCTGCTACGGCGAGCCATGTGCTCGACCGCGTGGCACACTACGACCTCCTCGAAGAGGTTGGACGGGGCGGGTTTGCAAGGGTGTTCAAGGGGATAGACACTCGGACCGGCACCGTTGTGGCCGTCAAGATGGCGACAACAAACGATAAGCCCGATGATGATCGCGCGATCCGTCGCGAGATGGACATATACGAGCGATTGAAGCAGATACCGAACCCGCACCTGCTCGCGGTCCGGGATATCTTCCGGGATGCCGGACGGTATGCTCTCGTCACGGAGTACGCCGATGGCGGGACGCTCTGGGAACTGACGGAGGGGAAGACCTCGGACGGCCCGCGCTCCGCGATGGACGAGGCAACTGTAAAGCAGATCTCGCTGGCGATTCTCGACGGGCTCTGCGCTCTACATGACAACGACATTGTCCATCGGGACCTCAAGCCCGAGAATATCCTGCGCTGCGACGACACCTGGAAAATTGCCGACTTCGGCATTAGCAAACTTCGAAGCAGTCCGGTGACGGGCTTCACCATGCAGGGCGCTCACTCAATGCCTTGGGCTCCGCCAGAGCAACGGGATGGGGCGGCTGCACACCCGTCGGCCGATATCTACGCAATCGGTCGCGTGATTGCCTTCCTGCTTTCGGGTTCGGTGAAGGTAGAGGACTACGTCGGACTTCCTTCTCGATGGTGGACAATCATCAAACCCTGCCTGTCCGTCAGTACGGAAGAGCGGCCGGACGCGGCCGGACTCCGCGCGCAGATCCTTCAGCTTGGCACCTAAAAAGTGGTAACGGCTTACTAACAGAATGAAGCGTCGCCACTAGTGGGTCACCTGGGTCGAGCATGGCCTTTCCGAGCCTCGCATCCCCCGGTGTTTCGAGGGGGCAACGGTCTGAACCCGCCTGGCTACGAAAGGCTACGACTCACGCAAGTGACTCACTAGCTGATTGCGGTTCGGGGTGCTTGGCGCTGCGATGCTCGTCTCACACTCAAGGATCCTCTTCAGGGGGCGGCGGAGTCGGTGCAGGGGGCTTCCAATCCCTCGGAACTGACTTCATAGATCGAATGAGAAAGTGTTGTGTACCCTCTCGAACGGTGAGCTTCTTCTTGTTGCACCGGTCGATAAACAGAGATCGCGGCTGAAGATGCCGCAACTCCAATAACTCCGCAATCGAAAGAGTGAGGTCGGGTGGACCATCAGAGCAGAGCATCGACTCACAGCCTTCTCCGAGAGCCCAGTAAGGGCTGTCGTCATCATTCGGATTTGGCATCTCGACGATGCTGAGGTCCCCGAGCTTCCTATCTGGTTGTCCTGCCTGGCGGTACCAGACCTCAACCGGGATTGTGTTGACTTTGCCGGACACCTGATCCGTGCCAACCGATGCAAGGTCGCTAACGAATCTTTGCTGAATTTCCTCGGCGTCCAATTGCCTCAAACGGCCCCATTTCTTGAAGGAGGCGCCCTGGTGTTGGTCGGGGGGCGCTACAGGGGCATCCGAGAGTTCTGCCGCACTCGCCGGGTTTGGTTGATCGGAAGACAGGTCGCTTGTCACGACGATGATGCGCTTCCTCATCATCCACCAAATCCAACGCGGAGAACCATCACTCACGAAAGGCTTTCCAAGAACATCCCCGCGTGTTTTGTCTGGAGCCTCGTTTTTAACCTCTCCATAGAGGAGTAACACGTCTTCAGCCTTGGGTGCCCATGTGCCATATGTGCGAGAATAGCGCAACTCCAAATCGCACTCAGGGGTCAGGACGAGGTAGAAAACGTTCGGAGCAGAACCTTGATAGATGTCTCCAAACTCCACCGGCCCTTGAAGTGCCCAGCGGCTTCGATCATAGAGCAACTTCGTGTGAAGGTTGTGAAGCACGTGACTGTCCACATCCGTTGTCGCCAACATTGGCGTATTTTTCAGCATGCCAGCGAACGCCCGAAATGACGATTCCAGCGATTCGCTTTCTTTCACCTCGGCGTCAAGCAATCCCAGGAAGAGTTCTAGGACATGGCGAGTTGCCCTCCGGCCCGATCCGTCCCCAAGGTGTTTCCCCGCGAAAATGCTAAACTCGGTCGGACTGAGTTGTCGAATCTTAGCCAGCGCCGCGTCAGCCGCCGCGCCCGCTGCCTCTTTCAGCTTCTTAAGCTGGAGGTAGTACTCCTTCCCCAGAGGGAGCGAGGACAGGAGTTCGTGCAGGAAGAAGAGGAACGGCATCTTGCTGCCATCCAACTTTTCTTTACCCAAGTAACGGAAATTGAAGCGATAGTACCCCGCCTCTTGTGCGACATGCTCCCAATCGGTTTGCGTAGGGCGTTTGTTCTGCCCGCGGGACATCAGGACTGCCGCCGGTGGAGGAGAATGCGCCGGGAGTCTCTCAACAATATCCTTGAGCAACTCCGCCGCGTCTATTCCGGCCGTTGCATCGTCTCCTCTCATTCGGTAATCGAGGAAATACAGCTTCCCATCTCGCGGCGGGTCGTTTGGTGTAACATGCGTCTGGCACCTCGGAGTCAAACCTACATCTCGGAGGATGCCTGCTAGAAACTCTAAAGCTCGCTCCTTGAACTTCACCTGAGCGAGAGTCTCTCTCGCGGTGGACGATGCGGAAGCGGCCACCATGCCCACCGCCTCATCACGAATATCGTCGGTTGGCAACTTCTCGACGTTCCCATCACCCTTCTCGGCGATGAACCTGCGAAGGTTATCAAACCCTGGTCTATCCTCGGTACGTAGATATCCGATCGCCTCGATCCAGCGAGCTTCAGTTACCTCAGTGTCCAATTGATCGTCGACCAGGATTGCCTCTTGAAGGCCACATGCCTGCACTTGCAAGCGAACCTTCTCAAGCAAGGCATCCTGTTCCGTGGAGTGTGCGGTGGACATTACTTGTCCTCCTCAAGGTAGCAGTCTGAGAAGTCGAGCACAATCTTGTCATGCCTCCGCCACTGGTTCATCGAAGTCGTATCGACCCCGATCGTGATCCCATTAAACTTGCACAATTCCTTTGAGATATAGAGGCCGAGTCCGTGGCCACCTTCCCGGTGAGTCGTGAATGCCTCAAAGATCCACTCGGCGTCGTGTGGCGCTATACCGACACCTGTGTCACGAAACACCATAGTTTTCGATTTGTGGTCAAGAACGACCTCAATGAGTGGCGATGGAGCGTGCTCTGGGTGCTTTGAACGAGTGTCTACCAGCCAGTACATAGCGTTGCGAAACAGATTGTCAATTACCTGGCGGACGTGGCCTTCTACCGCCTTGATCCGGAACGGCCGGCTGGGAGGTCTGGTGTTCACGGCTACCCGTATCCCATCCTTGTTTTGCCGTGCTGCGTAGAACGTCTTCAGTTGCTCCACCACATCCCCGATGGCGAACGTGCTCTTACGCCTGCGAGTCTGGGCCGGTCCGGGCTTGATTTCCGTGACCAAGGTCCGCAGGGATTTGAAAAGAGCCACCAGGTGATTCAGCGACCCCCTGAGATCCGTGCCTACGCTCCCTGAACGAGAAAGGGTTCCAGTCTCAGATGACGCCTCGTCCAGCGCCGCCTCCAGATCGTGAGCCAGCGACATGGCGGTCATACCTGTCGCCGCCAACTCCAGAACCTCCACTCGCTGGAGGGCGTGATTGGCGACCGCGTCCCGCAGATCATTTGCGATGATCGGAATAGACTCAAGTGCGGCCTTCAACTCCTTCTTTGCGTGGGCCACTTCGTGCAAGTCCGCCTCCTCGGCGGCAGTCGCGAGTCGATCCACTGCACTATCGACCGCGCTCTGAATATCAACACTGCGGGAGATTAAGTCTTCGTCGGTGCGACCTTCCGGCCTCGCCTCTTTGTCGAGAAGAGGGACGAATAATTGTTGGATAATTTTCTGTAGCAGTCGCCTGAATGTTGTCGCCGCGGCGTTATCTCTCAGCCCCTCGCGATTCGTCTGGTCCTTGAGGAGCGGATTCCTCTGCCTGGAGATTCGCACGCAGCCGACGATCTGGATTCGATTTACCCGAAAACCCGACCGGCGTAACGCATACCGATCCAGCTCTAGCCAGTCGTCATCGGGCATACGACCGTATGGCATCACTCGCAGCCCGTCTCTGTAAAGCATCAAACCGCCCGCCCATTCATCCAGCCATCTTTTGAACTCAACCCTCGTTGCAAATCCAGTAATCGCTGTAACGCGCAGCCGATTATAATGGTACAACTCGAAACTGAAGCCACCTACGTCCGCGATTGCGGCGTCCGTCAACCCGCCAAAATCGGCTGAGGAATAGGTTCGCTTGAGAATCTTTCTCTCTCCTGTATCACTCTTCCGAAACCAATAATCGATAGTCAGGCTAAATCGCCTGTCTTTATCCACCGTCAGCTTCCCCTTCATCCCGTTATGCGAGGCTTCAAGGTATCGCCTCGCCATAATGGGGATCTCGACATCCGTCCCATTCCACACGATTTCCACTGCTCGATGTGCGCTGCTTGCAAATGGGTCGAAGAAACGAGAAAGAAATTTGGCAGCGACATTCGTTGTCTTTTCATGATCCCAGGAAGATTGCAAGTCAGTGATCGATAAAACAGAACCACTCGGCGAGTTATCCTCCGATCTCGGTAGCGTCTCGACGGGGATCTCAATCTCGTCCGCTTCAAGCGACGAATCAGGGCTAAAGACACGCCAGTCAATTGTCAGGAGGTTTTGCTCATCCGCATTCACTGTCCACGTTCGCACTTGTAGGTCGTTGCCAAGCCGCATAGCAGAGAGCCTGCCGATCCCTTTCTCGCCCGCTGGCGGTCGTGCATAGGCTGGATCATACGGCGTCAGCACTGTTGCCTCGTCTGGATCATCCACTTGGTGATCCGTGATCGCTTCGTGCTGTTTCAGTCGATTGGTTGTTCCAATCGTCAGAAAGCAGTCTTGAAGGGTCACTTGGTCCATCCCGTGACCAGTGTCGGATATAGTGATCTGGTTCAGGCCACCCACAAGCGTGACGAACTCGCCCTCCTCGTCAGCCTCGGAGAGCCCCTCGACTACCACCGATTTACTTTTTTCGAGTGACTCGGCCAATGCTGGGCCGATAGGTGCAAGTCTTTCTACCTCATCAGTGATCGCTTGCCTCACTGCAGGCAGCTTCGCCTTCTCCTTAAACATTCTCCTGATGGTTTCCTGCACCCTTGCGACATCGGACACCGCGACGTGATAGCGGATCTCTATTTTTACCCTGTCGGCCCCGGCATCGAAGGCATTTTTTATGAGTTCGTAGACGGCGATGTCGTCGGAACTGATAAGCTCCGCCCCAAGTTGGGCGATCACTCTGGCTGCAAAGCGAAACTTCATAGCCCGTCTCCTGGTCAAGTGGGGCCGCTTGGCCACCCCTCCCTCAGCCTACTGCCCGTTGGAAGTCACTGCTCGGCTGCGGCCCGTAGCGGCAACCATGTCCCCCGTTTCACCAACAAGCATGCCTGAATTGTATCGCGCGGGGCGGGGCATATCTCGTCTACTGCAACCCTCTCCCACGAAACCTGTTGCGTCCCAATTTCCCACATGATCGGGAACTGACGCCTCAGCCCGTCAAAGAAGGCTGCTAAGCTTAACCATCGGTTTGTGTGACCGAAGTCCGGGATAGGATCCGCGAGAAAATAGGTTGGTCTTCGGTGGGAACGAGCTTCGGTCTCCTGCACCGAAGGTCGGAGCGATTCGGGGTGTTTCAATCATCGAACCGCGGCTTGAACCTGGACGCCGACCGCCCCAGAATCGCCCCAGAATTCTGGGAAAGGGGGGTCGAAATCGGTAAATTGAGGTAACGAAATCCGGTCAGCCCTCCCTAGGCTCAGGTTGGTCGAACAAAGCATTCATTTCAAACCCGTGAATCCAGGCTTCGGTATGTGTTGCCTCACCCAAGAAGCCTCTGGCTCGCTCACGATGGTTGCTCCAGTACCTACTGATCAACGCTTCCGCTATCTTCTGGATTCTCTCCCAGTGATGCCGAACCAGACCGGCCGCCTCTACCTCAGCTCCTTGTAAGCTGTACCCGCTGTGCCCTTCGATTCGTAGTTCCTCAAGCAGTTGATTCGCCCTATTGCGATCATTCTCCCATCCACAAGTGCGATTCTGAAGCTCTTCTTGATTATTTTCAAGCAAGTACCTATCCGATTCAATACCTGCTAGTGACGCGACAGCGGTTTCGTACTTACGATCTGGATTAGGATCGTCCAAACACAATCCTCCCGCCCGACGGTCGCCGTGTGCCTCCCATATCCCAATTCGATCAACGTCCACGTTCAGGGTGAGGAACACGACCGCGTGGGCCGCTTCGTGATGAGCGTTGCATCGCAGGGTGATTTCGTCCATATCGTGGACTCATGGGTGTCAGCGTGGCTGTTGGCCTGGATTGTCTGTTGTGTCCCCTGACCGTAGCAGCGACCGGGCATTTGTCGTCTTTGGTGCCAGGTAGTAGGCCATATCAGTTAGCCGCCAAATCTTTCCGGTTGATGGCAGCCATCCGTTCAGCATGCTGCCTGCCTTCAATGAAGTGGTAGTGGAACACCTCAGCCAGCACTTGCAGCAGGTAATCCGCCTCATCCGGTTCAATGTCGATAATCTCCCCGGTGTTTGTGTCTTTTTTCGGATGGGCCGCGAAGTTGCCAACGATGCGAACGTGGTCAAGTTTCTCGCACAGCCGGGGGTGGAAAAGGGCGGGCGTCCGGGTCGTGACCGCCCTGATTTGGGCAGCGAGGGTGTCCCGTTCCCTAACCCCGAACTCCCCGATCAAGACATGCTGTAGACACCGACGGGAAAGGGCTGCGCTGGCTTTCGGGCTGATGGACAGGACCGCTGCTGCTTCCTGGAAGTCCCCCGCGTAGCTGGGTGGGATCGCGTCGGACATGGGCTGAATCGCGGTCTGACAGGGCCATGCGAGGTATCTTCGGTTCTTGTCGTCCACGATGTAGAAAACGAACCGGCCACAGCATGGCGACCGCTGAAACTCCCCCCCGATCACCCCGTCGACATCGGCAACCACTGCCCGAGAGTCGAACGTGTCACTGAATATCGTCCCCTGCGGGTTGTAGGCCATGACCGTTCCGCAGTGGGGGCAGTCGATCTGGGATCTCATGGGTAGCCCTCGTTACCTGAACTTCCTTTCACCTCATCGGTATTGGAGCAACCGCCAGATGACCAGGTTCGCTTTTTCTGTAGGTCTACCCGCGGCGTAATCGGGGCAGGGTGGGGCAGTAGCGGTTTGGCTGATCGACAGCGGTTGTCACCGGTTGCTCGCCATCCATCTGATCGCTCCAGGACTGGAGCCATATCAGGCAGCCCACGGGGGAAGAGGTCGGGTCACAACAAATCGACCCGTCCCCTAAATTATCAGTTTCTTGGTAGGCGAACTAATGTTCGCGGCCGAGGAATGCTCTTGCGCCAGCAAAGAGCAAGTCCGGCCAGTGGCTACCATGAACCGACAGTGCTTGTTGAGGAAAAGAGCGGTTGCCGCAGCGGAGGTTTCCAGGCTCTAACTCGACTTCAGGACCGCCCTAGAATCGCCCTAGAATTCTGGTAAAGAGCGGTAAATTCAGGGGACTTGAGGTAAGCGGCCTTCAATTTGCTAGCTGCCGTTACCTATTATAAATCAAGGTTTTCCGCCAAATTGCAGGCATTTCAAGAAAACGTCGAACCTGGTCTACAGTTTACTCTTAATCAGCAGGCGATCGCCGAGAAGCAGACCGCCGCACAAGTTGTCCAGCACATTGTCGCTCACACTTCTCCCGCCTGGCTTACTCTTCGGCCATCTCCAGCTGCTCTATCGCCTGCTCATGTCGAGCCGCCCGCTCACCATACATCCGGTTGGCCTGAAGGAATGCCGCCAGCGCGTCCGCCTCAGTCGGGAAAGTGAGGGCGGGAACATCCTCATCCGGGGAGAGAGTCCAGCCATTGTCGACAAGCCCGCACCAGTAGGCGCCTTGATCGTCACGCACTACATAGAACTTGCCGAATCGCTCGACTTGCACCCCGCCTGGCAACGCGTAGCTGCCATCCGGGTCAGCAGAGGCTACCTCGAAGGGGGTAGAGGGAACGGCCTTGCTGAACATCGATTCCCATGTCTGGTGGTCGCAGTCCCAATCAGGCTCGGTTGCTCCGACGACCTCGATCCACGAGTTGTCCTCCCAGGTGGCGATGACTTCGGGCGTGACTGGGCCGATGGACAAGTCGTGGTACAGATCCACCAGAGTGGAGTAGAGGCCGTCATCATCAGGCACAACAAGCCCGAGAAGCCTGGCCAACGTCTGCCGGGCAGCGATTAACCCCTTTTCACTCGGCTCCGCGGGGGTTTCGAGATGGTAGTCCGGGTCAATTCCAGCGAGTTGCAGCTGTGCCTGAGCTTGCTCCGGCGGGAGGTCCAGGAATTCGTCCCCCATGTCGAAGTCGTAGTACCAAAACACCCGCCCTTCGAAATCCTCCACAATGCTGTCCCAAACCTCCCTGGCGAGCGGGTTGGAGACGGAAGCTTTTTTCTGCCGCCCGTGTACTCCGCCGCGAGCGATCGAAGCAGTCGGCGGACTCCGATGTTACATTCACCGATGTCTGCTATCCCGATACTCTCGATCTCTGCCTCCAACGCTGCCCGGATCATCGAGAAAACGCCCGCGATCGTGCCTTCGTTGACGGCGGTGTGGTATGGCGTCGGAATTTCTGGATTACGAAGAGCCAGAGCAACTTCGGCGAGCATCGAGAGTTTCTGCTCCGCAGTCAGGCGGTCGAAGGCGGGGACGCCAGTGCTCGTGTCGTCGGCCTGCTCCGAGATATCCTGTTCGACAGAGTCCCGGAGGAGATCGAGGCCGACACAGAAGACTTCCCACTCGGCCTCGGTCAGCGCCCGGTCGCCGTCTTGCATCCGCCACATCGGTCCGCCCCCTGTCGCTCTGGCCCCGGATCGCCTCACCATTTACTGACCCGATGCTCCCACTGGTTCCGGGCCAAGAGGTCGCAGGTTCAATCCCGGATCTCCCGACCAGGAGAATGAACTCAAAATCCGCTCACCCCAGCCCATAGTCCGCGGATCATTTTCAGCTTCCGCTCGACCGTCGGCTCCGACCGCGCGATCCGGTCGGCGATCTCCATGTTCGTGTAACCCTGCATTTTCAGTTCTGCGATCAGACGCAGGAGAGGGTCTCGCAACTTCCCGAGGAGGTAGGTCAACTCGTCCGCCACCGCCGCTACCTCGGCTGGGTCGGGCTCGGCCGCCGTCACTGGCTGCTCAGCCCCGGAATCGTCGCCGAACGGAGGGGCAAGCGACACGACCCGGCCACCGCCCCGTTTCTGTCGCCCCTCGGCCTGAACCGCGTCTGCTGCTTTCCGGACAGTGATCACGAACAGCACCCGCCATAAGTCATCCCGGTCGGCGAGGCGAGGGAATCGTTCCAATTCTACCGCCCGCACGAAGCTGTCGAGTGCGGACAAGGCAACGTCTTCTTCGTCGGTTGCGACTCTGGCACGGCCACGAAGGTGCCTGCGGGCAAGGGTGACCAAGCGGCCGAAGTATAACTTCCAAAGCTCCTCCACCGGGCTACCTCGGTCCCCGGCCTTCAGCCGGTCGAGCCAGACCGTCACCGTTCCGAACTCGGCCATCGTAACTCCACTAACAGATCGGGATCGCTCCAGTTTATCTACCGCCAGGGAACTGCACAAAAACATTACTCAATGAGGGGCTTCGTAGCTGTCCGCGGATAGAACGGTGTGGAGTCAAGTAACTAACAGTACAGCGCAGGACTTCTGGAGGGCATCTTGGTAGCCTCTGCCAAGTCCCTGGGTTTCCAAGGCGGTCGCGGCCCGCATCAGGAACGTCCTGATCGGACGCTGTCACCTTGCCGTTGCCATAAACCCTTTACCTACAAGGTATTAGATCACAGTCCTGCGCTGTACTGCTAATCCCGAACCAACTGGAAAGAGAAGGGGAATCGGCAAGGCAATCGCATGATCCCCGCGGCGACCCAGCCCCCCACAAAGGCCCACACATCTCCGACCGCAAGGGTGGAGAACCTACTGGCCAAGCGGGATGGATTAGCCAGCCCAATGCTGAAGGCTCTAGCGCTGGCTGAAGCGAAGCGATGGCTGAGGGAATTATCCTCCGAGGAGGTGCTGAAACTGACCGCAGCGGCGACCGATAGAGTGGTGCGTGGGAAGGGTCAACCAGCTCTGAAGCTGACCGCCCCGACAGCCCCGCAGGCAGCCTTCCAGACAGATTCAAGCCATTCGCCCACCCCCGGTATTGGGCCGCCTTCATCCTCATTGGTGACTCGAACTGAAACTCTGGAGCGACCTGCCGTGAGCGACCCCCTACTGGACCTGAATGAGGCCGAGTCCGTGGACAAACTGTGCGACCAGTTCGAAGACGCTCTCCGCAAGGGGGAGCACCCTCGACTTGACGATTGGCTCACGCGAGCCGGCCCGAACGCAACCGGCGCGATCCCGGATTTAGCTGCCCTCGAATTCCACTACCGGATTGCCGCTGGTGAGGCCGTGATCGCTGCGGACTATTTCGCCCGCTACCCTGCCCTCTGGGCCGACCTGGAGGCGGCAGTCCGGTTGGTGGCGATCGAATACCGGGCGGCTCTGGCCCTCGACTCTGGTCTGACCGAGGAGGTGTTCCGGAGGCGATATCCGGAACTCGCGATTGCCCAGGAGTGGAGCAATGGCCCGTGGGTCGGGAAGGTAGGCGTTGCCGGGGGAGGCACCGTCGCCCACACTCCTCCATCTGGTGGGTACGGGGTCGCCTTCGGCCCCACACCACCGCCTCCTGAGCCGAACGACGACCTGCATGGACTTTTGGCGCCGCCAGATCGGCCCGGCGATCTCGGCCGGTTCGGTAACTACCACATTCTTGGCCTGCTCGGAAGGGGCGGGATGGGGATGGTATTGCGAGCAGAGGATGCCACGCTCCACCGCCCAGTCGCCCTGAAACTGATGCTCCCAAAAATCGCTCGTCAACAACACGCCCGGGAGCGATTCCTTCGGGAAGCGCGGGCAGCGGCGAGGGTCGATCACCCTCGGGTCGTCCCGATTCGTCACGTTGGCGAGGTCGGCGAGATGCCCTTCATCGACATGCCGCTTCTCCAGGGGCAATCGCTTGGGACTCGACTACGGGCCGGGTCCCCCCTCACTCCGGCCGAGGTGATTCGGTTCGCCCGTGAGGCAGCCGAGGGGCTGGCCGCGGCCCATGCCACGGGACTGATCCACCGGGATGTAAAACCGGACAACACCTGGCTGGAAGATCGAGACGGCGAGGTGCATGTCAAGTTGCTGGACTTTGGCCTGGCCCGCGGCGGAGAGATTGAAATGGTTACCCAGCCGGGGGTGATGGTTGGCACCCCCGCGTACATGTCGCCCGAGCAGACCCGCGGCAAGGAGGTGGACGCCCGGTCGGACCTCTTCAGCCTTGGGGTCGTGGTATACGAGATGGCGTCCAGGCGTCTGCCGTTTGCTGGTGCCGACATATATGCCCTGTTGTCAGCGATCGCTCTCGATACACCACCGCCACTGACTGAAGTCGCCCCGGCGATGCCACATGTATTGTCGGTCCTTGTTGTGCGACTCCTCGCAAAAGAGCCAACTGGGCGGCCGAAGACGGCCACCGAGGTGGCGACAGAACTTGGCCAGATCGAGACCTCGCTGGGGAGTCATACCTCTACAATTTTACAAATATCTGAACAAAAGATCCGCTTCTCACGGCGTCGTTGGGTGTGGGCGGCTGGAGTCGCAGTCGTTGCTCTCACCGGAGTTGGGTTGTGGAACTCGAAACGGCCGGGCGATATCCCGAAACCCATTGAACCCCTCCCCATCAATAGCAACTTTATCCCACCGTCTGAGGCGGTGCGGGTGAAGGGTATGGCCGTACGGCACTATGCTAAGGTTGGGGAGGGTGTGGGCGAGTCGAGGGGTCTCTTGGGCGAGACCTCCTTTGGGGCGGTTCTCGGGGATCAAGTGACGATTGAGGTGGAACTCTCCCGACCAGCGTATGCCTATGTGGTGGCGTTCCGACCAGATGGTGTGATCGAACCAATTTTCCCGGAGAACCCAGTCGAACCGCCACCCTTGACTGATCGTCCCCGCTACCCGTCAATCTCGCTTGGGGTGAACTACGGGCTGACGGATGGGGCGGGCCTTTGGGTGTTTGCGGTTGTGGTGTCTGACCGCGCGCTGCCACCGTACTCGGAAACTTTCGCTGGGAAGTCGACAGTGTGGAAGAAGGAAGTCTCACCAATACGGACTGTGTGGTGGTACGATGGGCAATGGGTGGAGGGGCTCTCACCCAGAGGGAAGGAGAGTCGTGAGGAGCGCGGGGCGGGAGTAACCGTTCCCGGGAAGTCTGCGGTGGTGCGAGCGACAGAGTGGCTCAAGGCCGAGGCCAGGGCAGACGCTGCGGTGGCCATAGGATTCCGCGTGGACGAGAGGAACTGAGTCTGGAGTGGCTCAAACCGAGTCATTACATGGAGCACATCATGGTGCGACAACTCGCTCTGGCTGTCGGGCTGGGAATGATGATGCTGGCAGGGGCCAATGAGCCTCCTGGGCTAATCGGCCTCAAGGCTCCGCACGAACGGCTTCTGACGGGGGACAATGCGAAAACGGCCGCGATGTTGCAGAAGCGAACCAAGACAGCAGAGGAAGCAGACCAGTACAAAGAGGCGATAACGCTTCAGGAGGAGCTGCAGGCCCTTCGTTCGAAGTACCAGGGGGCCGATCACTGGGAAACGATCGATACAAAGTGGTATCTGGATGCAATAAGGAAAGTAGCCGCCCTGTCGCCGAAGCAACGCGCCGACTGGCGAAAGGTTTGTCTGGGAATCGACGAGGCCAAACACCTCGAAGCAAGAGCACAATATGCAAAGGCTCAATCTCTGTGGGAGGATTATAGCCGTTCGAGTGTAAAAGTTCTTGGCGAGAAACATCCTAGGACAATTGCCAGTTATAACGGGCTAGCATCTATTTTAAACTCTCAAGGGAAATTCGCTGATGCACAACCCCTCTACCAGAAGACCCTAAACCTCAACCGCGAACTGCTTGGTGAGATGCACCCTGACACCGCTACTGGCTTCAACAATCTAGCTTACAATCTCTATTCTCAAGGGAAATACGCCGATGCACAGTCATCCTATCAAAAGGCACTAGAATTATATCACCGATTACTTGGAAATAAACACACACTGATTGCGATCAGCTATAATAACTTAGGTGTAAATCTAACTGCACAGCGCAAATATACAGAGGCATATAAATTCTATAAATTGGCCCTGGATCTTCAACTCGAATTATTTGGAGAAAAGCATACCGATATTGCTGCCAGCTACAACAACTTGGCCACGAACTTATGTTATCAACGAAAGAATGCGGAGGCACAAGTATTCTTCCAGAAAGCCCTTGACCTAAACCGCGCACTCCACGGCGAAAAACATTACGACACTGCAAATAGTTATCATAATTTGGCATTTAATCTACAAGAGGAACAGAAACACGAAGAAGCGCACACATATTACATGATTGCGCTCAATATCTACCGTGAACTGATTGGTGACAAACATCACCGAACTGTGCTCTGCTATACAAACTTAGCTGACAATCTGAGTATCCAGGGGAAGCACGCTGAGGCGCAGCCGTTTCTCCAGAAACTCCTCGAAATCCGCCGTGAACTCTTCGGCGACAAACACCCAGATACCGCCAGCAGTTATTTCTATCTCGCTCTCAATCTTGGTTTGCAGGGGAGGTATATCGACGCTCGGCAACTTTTCCAGAAGGCCCTCGATCTCCGTCGTGAACTCTTCGGCGAGGAACACCCAAATACCGCAGGCAGTTACGTGGGTCTGGCCAATACCCTTGAGGAGGAAGGGAAGTACACGGACGCACAAATACTTCACCAAACGTCCCTCGACCTGCACCGCAAACTCTTCGGTGACAAACACCCAGATACTGCCAATTGCTATCATCGCCTTGCAAATAATCTAGACCACCAAAGGAGGTATACGGAGGCGCAGATACTTCATCAAAAGGCCCTCGACCTAACCCGTGAACTCTTCGGTGACAAACATCCATCTACTGCCGGTTGCTATAGTGGTCTAGCTACTAACATGACCTACCAAAAGAAGTACACAGACGCTCAGTTACTCTACGAGAGCGCTCTTAACATCAACAGGGCACTCAAGGGCGAAAAAGACCTCCAGGTCGCCATTAGCTACAATAACTTGGCTGCAAACCTTCACGCCCAGGGGAAGCACGCCGACGCACAGCCACTCTTACAGAAAGCCCTCGATATCTACCGCGAACGCTTCAATGACAAACACCCACACACCGCTACCTTCTACAACAACTTGGCTAGCAACCTAGGCGCCCAGGGGAAGCACGCGGACGCACAACTACTCTACCAGAAGGCCGTTGATCTCCAGCGCGAACTGCTCGGCGACAAACACCCCGACAGTACACGCAACTACAGAAATCTAGCCGTCAATCTGTATGTTCAGGGGAAGTACGTTGAGGCGCAACGTCTACTCGTCAAGGCTAGCATTTCCTATGAAGCCGCCCGACTCGGCGTCGCCGACCGCGGACTTGACAGGGCGGTCTTTGGGGCCGATCAATCACCGTATACCAGATTGGCCATGATCCAAGCGCAACTCCGCGTACCCGCTGCCGCCTGGGTTGCTGCCGAGAACGACCTAGCGCGAGGCCTGAGCGATGAGACCGCATTCTACCGGCAGGGGCGACTCCCCCCTGATGAGAAGAAACGACACGACACCCTCATTCACCAACTGGATCTGATCCAGCCCCGTATCCTTCAGCTCCACTCGAAGTCGGCTCCCACAGACCCAGAAAAGGACGAGCTTGCAAAACTTCGAGACAAGCGGCAGGAGTTGGAGTCGGAACTCTCGGACCTTGATGTCGATCTGAGCCAGCGGGAGGTGGCTAACTTGCCCGTTGTGCAGGCCGCAATCCCGGCCAACGCCGCCCTCGTACTCTGGGTGGACGGGTTGAATGATGTCGGTCAATTTCAAAACCACTGGGGCTGCGTAGTTCGCAGGACAGGTGAACCTGCCTGGGAACGTCTCCCCGGCACTGGACCCGACCAGACCTGGAGCGGTGACGACTCCGCTCTCCCTATGAAATTGCGTGAGGCCCTCGTCTCTGGCACCATGTCTAACGCCGACCTCGATCTGCTTGCAAAGCGCCTGTATGCCCAGCGACTGTCCCCGCTCTCCCGACATCTTGGAGGCGTCAAGACGCTCTACGTGGTCCCGGTCCACGCGATGGCCGGCATTCCGGTTGAGGTGATGACCAGGGAGTATACGATCAGCTACGTGCCTTCCGGCACTTTCCTGGCTCGGCTCAAGGACAGGGCATCGTTTACAGGGTCGGCGCTCCTCGCCTTAGGTGACCCTGTGTTCTCCCGCCCGGGCGCCAAGCCGGAATCCACACTTGCACTCCCACCCGGCGGCCTGCTCATCCAGCAGGTGGTCCCCGACGGAACGGCCGCCAAGGCCCGAATCCAAGCTGGAGATGTACTCGTCAGGTACGGCGAGACCGAGTTGTCCGCCGCGGAGGCGCTCAGCGGCGCGATCCAGGCCCAGGCCGCGGCAAAAGAAGTCTCGATCACAGTCTGGCGGGACGGGGTAGACAAGCCATTCACCCGGATGGTCCCCCCGGGCCGCTTGGGCGTGGTGGTATCGAAGGAGCCGGCACGGGAAGCCATAGCTAACCGCCGCAAAACCGATGCGATGCTCCTAACCGTGCGTGGAAGGGACTGGAAGGAACTGCCCGGCACCCGCTCGGAGGTGGCCCAGATCGCAAAGCTCTTCGGACCTACGGCCACCACACTATTCGACAGCGCAGCCAGCGAACAATCACTCGACGGCCTTCGAAGGAAGAAGGAACTGTCGAAATTCCGCTACTTGCACTTCGCCACCCACGGGGAAGCGAACACCGAGCGGACGCTCGAATCGATACTTGTTCTGGCTCAAGATACTTTGCCCCAAACTGTGTTGCCGAAGGTTGGCGAGCCGTTGATCAATGGCCAACTGTCGGCCAGGGAGGTACTGGAGTTTTGGGAATTGGATGCTGAATTGGTCACGCTCTCGGCGTGCGAAACAGCGATCGGCCCACAAGGTGGTGGCGAAGGGTTATTGGGCTTCGCCCAGCCGTTTCTCATACGCGGCAGCCGGGCGGTATGCCTGAGCCTGTGGAAGGTGGACGACGCGGCCACGGCCCTGCTGATGATCCGGTTCTACCAGAACCTGCTAGGCAAGAGAGACGGATTGACCGCCCCGATGCCGAAGGCTCTTGCTCTCGGAGAGGCGAAGCGATGGCTGAGGGAACTATCCTCCGAGGAGGCGCTAAAACTGACCGCAGCGGCGACTGATGGAGTGGTGCGTGGGAAGGGTCAACCGGCCCTGAAGCTGCTCGCCCCGGCAGCCCCGGCAGGCAGCCTTCCAGATGGATTCAAACCGTTCGCCCACCCCCGGTATTGGGCCGCCTTCATCCTCATTGGAGACCCGAACTGATATGAGATGGGGTTGGTAACAGCTTCACCCGCGCCGTGACCGGACCAGTCACAGGGTGGGAACGACCTTCGGTCACCTGCACCGAAGGTCGGAGCGATTCGAGGTAGCTCAATAATCGAACTATGGTTTGAAACTGGATGCTGACCGCCCCAGAATCGCCCCAGAATTCTGGGAAAAGGGGGTTAAAATCGGTAAATTGAGGTAACGAAACGCCCCTACGCGACAGATGGCAACCAGTGAATGGGCAAGCAGATACAGCGATTTTCAGGAGATTTGAGCAGATCGGGCGAGTTCCTGGGCATAGAACTACGGAACCGAAGGTTGCAGGTTCGACTCCTGCTGGGTGTACTCTCTTTTCCCGCCCCCGATCGTCCTCGTTCGTCTCCAAAACCCCTCCTGGCAAGCAAGTTACGTCAACTTTCGGTTCGGGGGTGATTTCCTCTCCCACACCCGATTCCCCTCCCCTGCTATCAGCAGCGAGGGCAAGTTTAGGGTAAGGAAGGGCAAGAGACGGGGTAAGCGGCGAACCATCTGTCCCCGTCGCTTGCAGGATTTCCCGGTCCGGTTTGGGATTCCCCGGGAAGTCGAGACGGGCGACCGCGGCAGCAGTATCGCGGACCGTAACATGGGAGTAGCGGTCCATCGTCAGAGTGATGGTTGAGTGCCGGGCGAGTTCCTTTGCGTCCTTTGGCGCAACCCCGGCCTTGACCAGATCCGTGATGAACGTGTGCCGCAGGGAGTGGAAGTCGGCCACACGCCCCGCGCTGTCGCGATATGTCAGGAAGTCCGACCGCTCCCGTTGCCCCCGCTCACATGGGTTTGACCCCGCCTCCTCGACCCAGGCAGCACGGGCGGTTTCCAGATCCCGCCGCATCATGTCACACCCTTCATTGTGCTGTGCCCACTTCCCCGGCCAGTCGCGCTCCCCTGGCGTCTTCCCCGCCAACCACCCACGGAGTTCGGACACGAGGTCAGGATGGAGTGGCACCTCATCCCGGCGGCGGTGCTTCGAGTAGGCTGCCTCGACCACAACGACTGGCGTTTCGGCGTCCAGGGTGAACGATTCTGGGGTAAGGCTGGCGAGTTCGGTCGCCCTGAGCCCCGTGACACCGCCGACGAGGTAGAGCATCCGCCGATCAGGGCCGGCGAGTTTTCGGTAAATGTCACCGCATTGGGCCGCGTCCAGGACACGGCTGTATTCGTCAGGGGAAAGGGGTCGGCGCTCGTGCCGGATGTCCACCTCGACGTTCAACTTCCCCATGTGCCGGAAGGCGTTATCTTGGGCTCTCCGACTCCGTACTAACCAGTTCCCGAATGCCTTCAAGGCGGTGACGTAGTGATTGAAGGTCTGGGGACCGATCCCACCTTCACTCCGCGGACGAGAATGCTGCTGTTTTAGCCACCGGAGGGCCGCCTCTTCTTCCAGGTCTGCTAATCGGGCGAACCCGCACCCCTCGAACACTTTCTCGCATCTACGGACCGCCTGGGAGGTTTGTCGGCCGGTGTTGCCTTTATCGGCGTGAAACTGGCGATATGCGTCAAGCTGTTCATCAAGTGGTCGGATCCGATGTGCTCGGAAGGGATCAGTTATCCCCACTTTCTCCATTTCCGTCTGACGAACCAGTTCATGCAGCATCTGCTGTGCTGCTGTCTTGTTTTCCGACAAGGGCACCCGGCGGACCACTCCGGACGAATCGGTGTACTGACCGTACCACTTGGACGACGGCACCCGGCACCGTTTGCCGTTCCGGGTGATTGGGGCAACGATCGATTTTCCATCGTCGCCAAGGAACCGGACTGCCGGCTTGTTCTTGTGGGTCACCCTCTCAGCGGTCAGAGGGATTGGGCGGGTGTAATAAACCCGGCGGAGCGATGCCATCGGAGTTGCACCTTTCTGAGAAGTGGCCAGCGCCGGCCGCCCCCGCTTCTCAGTTCGAGGGCAACCTGACGCCAGGCCAAAGGCGATTGAAGTATACCCGGCGACCACCAAGGGCGCTAGCATAACATTCCATCTCTCGATAGTCTGCAACGAGATTCCCTACCCAGCGCTCACAGGCTTTCCAGATGCCGCCAAAGCCACGATCACCATGAATAGCCATCGACCCTGCGTCGAGGTAGGATGATGCCTCGGTGGCCCCGTTCTTCGCGACTGCGGGTATGTCGCGGGGTGGAGTAGGATCCACCGGGGTGGCGCGGCTTCGTGGTCGTGGAGTCGTGTGTGACGATTGGGGAGAGTCAGAGGGCGCTCCCGACTGCTCGGGCTGTGAGGAGTGGATGGATCGCAACGCTTTGGTCGGTCGTGCGGTCTCGCGCCACCCCCCCGACATCCACACCGTGGGCAACCACTCCCAAGGCCACCACGACGAAGAAAGTTCCGCCAACCAAAGCGACTGCAAGGCGCCACCAGGTTGCGGTGTGAAGAAAGTGACGCAAGTAGGGCGGCCAAGTAGAAGTAGTTATAGATGTGGAGTTGGTACGTTGTTATGCGTCACTCTCTCCATCGCCGATCACTTTGCTCGCCTGCCCCACGCCCCCCACCACCGCGGGGATTCCCGCTACGCTCCAGACGGTACTATTCGGCCGCCCTTCGGATGCCATCCGGCGTGAGCAAGAACGTCTCCCCATTCCCTGCCAGGACCTCCTGGGTTGGGTCGAAGGCGCACACGTACACGCTATTGGGAGACTGATAGGGGAACGAATCGAACTTGACCCAGAGCCGGCCGTCGCCCGAAGTGCGGAGAAAGCCGCCGGCCTCGCTGAGTTTCACCTTCGCCCGCAACTGACCTGAGGTAGCATCGATCACGTTGTAACTGGGGCCAGCAGGGTGGGCCAACAGGGCCGGCCCCCACCAGTATTAACCCGGCAAGA
>PLDW01000339.1 GCA_003136315.1 Gemmataceae bacterium
GTACTTTTTCGCCAGAGTGCAGATTAGCGTTACTTGGTTGCTCTCTGCCGCCACCTTGGTTCTGGTGATCACCTCCATCAGTTCAGCCTCCGAGAGTATATTTAGAGTCAAATTATGTCAACTGATTTTGGCTGCGCATTTTCAAGAGTGTTCAGATAATAAGCACCGCCGTTTCAAGCGGAGCATTACCGGGATAAGGTGCATAGCCTGAAAAAATATCCATTTAATTTACCCTTTCGACCCGCTGGCTTGGTCTTTATTACGTGAGGTCTGCCTACCAACCATCGTAGCGTTCGGGATCGCAGCCGCAATACACCCGACGAAGACGAGCTGAAGTCGCTCCTGAGTTGCCACGAAGGCAACTCGGCCAGGGCTTCGCCGCGCCTTGAAAACCAGGAGAAGAAGCATGCAAGACGACGCACCTTCCGCCTTGGACCACGGATGGAGTTCGGCCTTGGCCATTCAAGTCTGGGAGTGCGACGGCGGCCGCGCGCTGCCGGAGGACGACCAGGAACCGGTCGCAAGTTTGAACACCCTAATTCGAGAGGTACGATCATGATCAAGTCCGATGTCCTGCGGATTGCTCTCACGCCAGAGCAATGCCGTCGATGGAAAACGCAGATCAAGGAGTTCAATTATTTCCGCGGAGATAACGACCTCTATTCCTTAAGCCCACCAGAAGCGATGGCGGTCGTCGAGACCGCCACCGGGCCGGTAAACGACGACTACGTTCTCGCCGCAATTACCGCTCAGGCAACCACCCCGCAAATGCTGAAAGACGAGATCAAAGGGTTTGGGACCGCCGACGGTCCCGACGCGGTTCTGATCGAACTCGATCCTGAAATCGTCGATGCGGACCTGATGCGCATGCCAGTAAACGGGCATCGGCACCCGCTCAAATCGATGTGTGTCGATGACGTCGTCTTGACGGGAATAATCCAGGCCGTTGGCGGCGAGCCGTTCGCGATGATTCCCGAAGCCGGCTTAGATGCGATCATGCCGGTATCGCCAACTCCTGGCAAAGAGGAGACCAGATCTTCGAAGGGCGGGGGGTCTTTGGGGTGGCATATCGACAACTCGGGGTTCCCCAGCAAAATGCGTCCCGAATACTTCGGGCTGATGGGGTTGATATCCACCAAGCAAGTAACGACTTCGTTCGCTCTGATCGACGACATCCTGGCCGCGCTCCAGAAGCTCGATCCGAGACACGAGCGGATTCTGCGAGAAACGCAATACCAGTGCCTCACCCCGATCTCGTTCCATTTCGATGGAAGCAAGCAGGTGAGGTCCGATCCGTTCCCGATCATCGAGAATGGCCCGGATGGAAGGCCGGTCATCAACTTCAACGAGTACAGCCTGATCCGGGATCACGACGATCCGTCGATCCTCGCCGCTCTGGATGCCTTGGCCACCGTCCTCTCCGATCCGGGAGTGGTACGCGGCGAGTGGATCTCGCCTGGAAAGATACTGCTAATCTCCAACGAAAGGGCCTTACATGCCCGGGGTGAGGTTCGGGGAAAGCGGTATCTCGCCAGACTATACGGGAAGCGCGACCTGTCAGCCCTCCGGTCGCTGCCCTCGGGCGGGGACAAGGTCTATCGGTTTCGGTTCATGATGACCACGGACGAGATGATAGCTGCCTGTCGAAGCCAGACGATGGCCGTCGCGTGACGCGATTGCAAACTCGCCGAGATTACAGGGCTTCTCGGCGAGTCTTTTTCCAGAGAGCGTTTGCGATTCAACGCTATCGCAAACGCTCATCCCCCTTACTGCGAGGCAACTCATATGCGACTCCTCGAAATACTGAATGTGTTCGTGGATTCTGGCGCTCTTTTACGCGACCCGAGCCGGGCATTCGCCAGCCTAAATCAACTCTCTCGTCGCGCCCACCACTCCGACGACAAGATTCGTCGCGCTATCGCGGCGTTATCGAAGGAAGCCTGTGACCCTTTGGTGGAGGTAAAGAACCGTCGATGGGGTTTAACCACGAAAGGAGGCATCGTTCACACCCAAGCCGAGCGGCTGCTGGCAGCATTCCGCGACAGGAGCGAAGCGGACCCCGTCGAGGTTCTGGAGGTCGCCATAGCCGATGGAGTCAATCCTGAAATCGTCGCCCAAGCCGCCAAAGCCTTCTTCTGGGAGTGGGAGAGATTCCCAATCACCCTACGCATTCAGCGACTCGACCCCGACACATTGCCTGAGTCTCTACGCTCCGGCTCGATCGCGTTCGCACTCGGCTGGGAGGGGGAAGAGATTGGGGCCGGGTCTCACGAACCGCTGGAGCCAGGCGCAAGATGGCATGCCCTCGTATCGCAATCCCACCCCTTGGCCAAGCAGGAAGGGTCGATCGAGGCCAGCTCGCTCTCAGAGGCTCGCATCTTCCTGAGTCCCGCATCCGACGTTCCGGCCCTTTCCTCGCTGCTTGCTGGATCACCGTCCGCGAGAGTCCGGGTTGAGTCGCTTGCCGCTGCGCGGGCGATGGTAGCGAGCGGTCTCGGCGTCAGCCTGGAACTGGCCTTTGGCGACTCGGATGACTGCGAGTCGTTGCGACGATTGCCAATCGCGGGCCTCGGTCCGCAGCGACTCTGTCTCTATCCGCCGGCGAACAAAGATGACATGTCGGAGCCGGCCGCCTTCTTCAAGGCGGCCCTGAAAGACGCAATTCGCGAGGCGGCCCTGCCGCCTATTCCGCCAGCAATCGAGGCGTTTGGGGAGATCGCAGAGATTCCCCCGCTGCCGCAGGCCGCAGTCTGAAGCCTGAGTACACCCGACTCTTTAATCGGAGGATGACCGTTGGAAAACACGCAGGCCAAGAAGCCGAATTCGCTTGTTGAAACCACCCGCGCGGCGGGCCATGCCGTCCGCGCAGGGAACATGGATCAACTTCGCGACCTTGCCAAGGCGCTCACCAAGGCTGGCGGGACAATCTCCCAGGATTCAAGAGAGACTCTCGGCCAGAAGCCGTCTCAACTCCCGCATCTGACAAAGAAAGCCGGCAACCAAAACGACGCGAACCATCGAGCGATTACGCATGACCGGCCGCCGCCGGGACATGGACGGTAAGCGTCGCCCACAATCTACCCACTTTTAGAAGGAGGCCGATCAATGAACCGCCGCCGCATACGCGAAGAAACGGGGCTGCCCTCTGGGCTGATCTCGCGCCTTGCCTGGATAGCCGCGTTCGGCGCCCTCGCCTTCCTCGTCATCCGATTCTCATGCCTGGGGATTCTGCTGGGGCTCGCGGTTCTCTGCTCCCTTGGCGTCGCGAGGGCGACTTCCACAGCCTATGGCAGCGCCAGGTTTGCGCAGTATGCAGCCTACATTCCGCGAATGGGGATG
>PLDW01000073.1 GCA_003136315.1 Gemmataceae bacterium
ATTTGTCTGGATCTGATCTGGAGGTCACGTCGCGGTTTGCGCGCAGGTCACTCTCTCGGAAGTTGGATTTTCACAACTCGCTATTTGATAACTAGTTGTGTAATCAGACAATTGTGCTATTTGAAGGAAGCCCTGGAATCTTTTTCGCCGTTTCCCAAGGGGTTTCAGGTATTCCCAGAGCCTTTCGGCCCCTGGCGCGCAAACCGCGGCGTGACCTCGATCCAACCCGGCAACTGACGTTGCCGGTTCGCCAATGACAACGTGACCCCTCGCACTCACTCATTGAACCGTGCCGAAAATCGACCAGGGGGATCGGGTGCCACGGGCGGTTTATCCGCTTGTGTGGGTGCCACGGGCGGTTTATCCGCCCGTGTGACGCCTTCACGGGCGGATAAACCGGCCCGTGGCACCCACAAGCGAGGTAGGTCTTTTCCTGCCGTCTCCCCTATCCGTCGATTGCTTCGGCCGCCGTGAGGGTATTCACCAGCAACAGGGTGATCGTCATCGGGCCGACCCCGCCGGGGACGGGCGAGAGGGCCGCGGCGACTTCCCCAACCCCCTCGTGGACGTCCCCGACCAGCTTCCCATTGACAGAATTTGTTCCCACATCCACGACCACCACACCGGGGACCACCATGTCTGCGGTCACGATCCGCGGCGAGCCCGCGGCGACGATCAGAATCTCGGCCCTCCGGCAGACCGCTGCGAGATCCCGGGTGCGGGTGTGAGCGATGGTGACCGTGGCGTCTCCGCCTGCCGGGTTCGCGGGCGTCCGCTTCTGGGCGAGCATGAGGGCCAGGGGTTTTCCGACAATGTTGCTGCGGCCGACGATCACCACCTCTTTCCCGGCTGGCTCGACCCCATTGCGGCGAAGGAGTTGGACGACCCCGTGCGGGGTACACGGATAGTAGCGAGGATGTCCAGAAGCGAGGAGACCAAGGTTTTCGGGGTGGAAGCAGTCGACGTCCTTGGCCGGTGCGACCGCTCGGATCACCGCATCCTCGTCGATCTGCCTCGGCAGTGGGAGTTGGACCAGAATGCCGTGAACCTGCGGATCGGCATTGAAGCGCGCGACAAGATCCAGGAGTTGCGCCTGGGAGGTTTCAGCCGGGAGGTGGTGAACCCACGATGCCAGCCCGGCGTCCTGACACGCCTTGTGTTTGTTCCGGACATACACCTGGCTCGCGGGGTTCTCCCCGACGATGACCGCGGCCAGGCCGGGGAGTCGCTTTCCCGCCCGGGTGCGGTCGGCAACCCTGGCAGCCACCTCCGCACGCATCACCTTCGCCAATTCCTTGCCGTCGAGTCGCATCGCAGTCATTCCGGTCTCCGACGAACCCTGGACACACCTCCGGTGGTGTTCTACGAACTGAGAGCGCCCAGCCGTTCGACCAGTTTTGGAAGCACTTGACCGGAGGGGCCGTAGAGCCCGATGTCGGCAAACGAGCTGGCCTCGGTTGGGGTGAGGTTGATCTCGATCACCGTGGCCCCGGGGGACTTCCCCCGCTTGGCGATCGGGATCAACGAGGCGGCCGGATGGACGACAGCCGAGGTTCCGACCACGAGCAGGACATCGCACTCGTGAGCCGCCATCTGGGCGGCATCCCAGATGTCGACGGGGAGGTTTTCGTGGAACCAGACGATGTCCGGGCGGAGCATCTCGCCA
Organism: Gemmataceae bacterium; assembly: GCA_003136315.1. Classification (GTDB taxonomy): domain Bacteria; phylum Planctomycetota; class Planctomycetia; order Gemmatales; family Gemmataceae; genus Urbifossiella. Next base: position 1,667 of record PLDW01000073.1, read on the forward strand.
CAGTGGCACAAGGGCAGTGCATCGAGCGTTTCGAGCCCGCGATCGACGACTTCTTGACAACCGGTGCAGCGTGTGCGGTAGAGGCTGCCGTGGATCTCAAGCAGGTTCTTGCTGCCAGCAACCCGGTGCAAGCCGTCCACATTCTGGGTGACGAGGGTGAACTGGTCGCCCCAGCGGTTCTCGATCTGAACCAGGGCATGGTGCCCGGGATTGGGCTTCACAGTGCGGACGTTGGCGCGACGGGCGTTGTAGAAGTTCCAGACCAGCCGTGGGTCTCGCTGGAACCCAAACGGAGAGGCCACGTCCTCGATCCGATGACCTTCCCAGAGCCCGTCGGACGCCCGGAATGTGGGCACACCGCTCTCGGCGGACACACCAGCCCCGGTCAGCACACACACACGCCGGGCCGTCGCGAGGCGGACGGCGGCCCGTTCCAGAGCCCGATCGAGTTCAACATCGGAAGCCATTGCGAAACCTCCCTATAAAAGTTTAAAGTTTAAAGTTTAAAGTTTAAAGTCGAACCAGTTTCCACAATCTGTGTCTTAGACCTTAAACTTTAAACTTTAAACTTCGATCCGTTTCCACCGCCCACTGGTAAACCGGGCGAGGAAGAATAGCCCACGGACCCAGATGTCGGCCACCATCGCCACCCATGCCCCGAACAGCCCGAGGTTGGCCCCGGGGAGGGTTCCCAACGGGCCAAGGTCAACCGCTGGTCGGGTGAGCAGATAGGCCAGCGGGATGCGAACCCCGAGGAATCCGATCCAACTGAACAGGACCGGAACCCGGGCATCCCCAGCCCCCCGCAGGGCTGAGGTGAAAATGATCTGGCTGGCCAGGGCTGGCATCGCGAACGCAATCAGCCGCAACACCGGCACTCCCTTCTCGACCACCGGTTCCAGGTACGGTTCTTGTAAGAACACCTGGAACATCGGCCGGGCCAGAGCGAAGAACATCACTCCCATGAACGTCATCACTCCGCCACCGATTGCGAACGCGACCCAGCCGCTTCGCGCCGCCCGGTCGGGGGCCTTGGCACCCAGGTTCTGACCCACGAGCGTCATTGCAGCTGTGCCGAAGGCCGCGCCCGCCAGATACCCGAGAGCCTCCCACTGGAGGGCCACACCGTGGGCAGCCCCGGCCTCTTCTCCGAGCCCGTTGACGATGCCCAGGAACCAGAGCTGGCAAACTGCCACAGACAAGCTGTCAATCCCGGCAGGAATACTCACCCGAAGGATTCGGTAGAGAAGGCTGCGATCAGGGACGAGATCCGCAAGCCGGAGTTTCAACCCCGACCGCCCACGGGCGAGTAGTGCAAGTACGGTCAGGCATCCGACAAGGTGGCTCAGCCCCGTTCCGAGAGCAATTCCGACGAAGCCCAGCCCGGGGATCGGGCCGACCCCGAAACACAGGCTCCAGGCAAGCGGGACGTTCAGGACCGCGACCCCGCCAAGAACCTTCAACCCGGTGCGCGTGTCTCCGGCACCTGCGAGGCAGGCAATGCACCCTGCCTCGGTCACCTGAAACGCGAGCAGAATTGCCAAAGGGGTCAGGTAGCGGATGCAAAAGGCTGCCGAGTCGCCGGTGAGTTGGAGCGCAGCCACCAACCACGGCAGACCGAGCAACCCGGCAACCGACCCAAGCACCCCAAATCCGATTGCCAGCAGCACGGCCTGGGCGGTCGCTCGCTGCGCACTCTCCCAGTCTCCAGCACCAACCAGTCGGGCGACCAGGGCCGTACTCCCGACACTGACCAGGACGGTGTAGCTGGACACGAACCAGTACAGATACCCGGCTGTGGTGAGCGCTGCGAAGTACGCACTGCGGGTCGTCGGGTCGGGTAGCTCAAAGTGGCCAGCCAGGTACTGGTCAGAGAGTCGGACAATGAGATGGAGATACTGCTGGGCCAGGGCAGGGAGAGCAAGAGCGAGAACCCACCGTCCAATTGGACGGGGGGGTCGGTCGGCATCCTGTCCGGGGTCGGTCTGTCCCATGCGGGTATGATACGCCCGCCAGGCCCACTTGCCCCCGGAGGATCACACGATGGGACAGGAGACAGGCCGCCGGCCGGATGGGGGTCAGTCGGTCGTCCGGCGTTTCGTGGCCTTCTTTGCTGGACCCACCTTCCGTCGGGTACGGGGCTTTTCAGCGGGCTTCGATTGCTCTTTCCTGATCAACAGTTGGTAGTGGCCGATGGAGAGGAGCGCGAGGAAATCCGGATTGTTGCCCGAAGTGGTGATGTCGGACCGTAGTCGGTAGATCACTCGGCGACCTTCCTTTTCATCTTCCACTATCCCACACTGCCGCATCACTCCCAGGTGGTGCGACATGTTCACCATCGGGATACCGAGCAGATCGGCCAGTTGGCCGACGTGGTGCGGTCCGTGGGCGAGGCGATACAGGATCCTCAACCGGCTCGGCTCGCCGACTGTGGCGAGCATGTGAGCGATCTTCTTGGCGGTGGCAAAATCAATCACGGGCGAGTCTCACTCGATACGGCCACATCGGCCGATAAGGATGGGGGTTCAGATCAACAATTTATAACGACATCGATCGGCTGATGCCATAAGAAACCGACGCTAGGAATCCGAGATGAGACGGGTGGTTGCGGAACAAGCCGGACGGGCAATTTGTAAGGGAATTGCGGGAGCATGAAAAAACGAACCAACCCGGCTGCCGGGAAAGCTCTGACAGTCGCGACGGAAGAGACCCGGGGCGGGATTAGCACCCGCATTGTCAGACTGACAAGGTCAGGGCCTTTCTGATACATGAACCCGCGGAGGCTGTCTCATTCGAGGAGC
>PLDW01000160.1 GCA_003136315.1 Gemmataceae bacterium
AGGTGAATGTTGCTGGCATGGTATCCTACCTCCGTGGATCGGTGATTGGGGCTATCTTAGTCTGGGGCCAGACTTCGTTAAGTTATTTCCCGACGGTTCCCTACTTCCACTACGACAACGGGATCGTCTCGCTGGTGGAGGCATCACCTGCGGGGTTCAAGGAAGTGGGCTCATTCCAGGCCCCGAAGCGGTCCGGACCCTCCTGGGCACACCCGGTGGTGAGCGACGGCCATTTGTATATCCGCGAAGGCGATATGCTGTACTGTTACGATGTTCGGGCGGGGCGATAACCCTGGCCCCATTATCCGATGGCCCCTTTGGGGCTCAATCCAGCGGTTTTCCGCACCAACGGTGCGGCGGATAATAGCCCAGGGTGGCAACCCTGGAGGGCTTCGGATGTCCAATCTGACCCACCTGTTGGAGGCCGCCGCAGCCGGTGACCGGCAGGCCGCGGCCGATCTACTCCCGCTCGTCTACGACGAGTTGCGGGCACTGGCAGCGGTCCGGATGGCAGCCGAGTCTCCTGGGCACACCCTCGACGCCACGGCTCTGGTTCACGAAGCGTATCTCCGCCTGGTTGGCCAGGCCGATGCCGCCCGCTGGGACAACCGCGGCCACTTCTTCGCTGCGGCAGCCGAGGCGATGCGCCGCATCCTGGTGGACCATGCCCGCCACCGCCGTCGGCAGCGTCACGGTGGGGATCGCACGCGGATCGAGCTGAACGATGACCTGCCCGCCGACGCCGTCGATTCGGACCTGCTCGCGGTGGATGAGGTGATCGATCAAATGGCTGAGCACGATCCACCGTCGGCTGAGTTGGTCAAGCTCCACGTCTTCGCTGGGCTCACTTTGGACCGTGCGGCCGAGGTGCTCGGAATCTCGTCTCGAACGGCCTACCGGAACTGGGCCTACGCCCGGGCCTGGATGTTCCGTCGGCTCGGCGGAGAGGGATCGGCACCCGGTGGATAAAATTCTGGGCAATCCCTGGCAGTATCGGATCGCAGACGACGCATTGGGGGATAGACCCAAGGTGGGAGACATCGATGAGTGCCCGGTCTGACGTGAAATCGATCTTCGAAAAGGCTCTGGGCCTGCCCAACCCGACCGATCGCGCGGCCTACCTCGATGAAGCCTGCCGCGGAGACGCTGCGCTCCGTGCTGAAGTCGAGGGGCTGCTGGAGGCCCTGGACCGGGCCGGCGGGTTCCTCAACCGCCGTCCGCCTGGGGAGGCGGCGACCGGTCCGTTTGTCGCGTCCGATGCGTCTGGACTCACTCGCCCGGAAGGTCCGGCAACCGGTCCGTTTGTCCTGGCTGACCCAGAGGGGCTTCCTGCGCCTGTCGATGCACAAACCAGCACGTTTGGCTCCGGTCTGCCACCCACCGACCCCTATCCCGGCACGGACGAATCGGTCGGAGCGCTCCTCGCTGGCAAGTACAAGCTGATCGAGGTCATCGGTGAGGGCGGGATGGGGTCGGTCTTCATGGCCCAGCAGACGGAGCCGGTGAAGCGGAAGGTGGCCGTGAAAGTGATCAAGGCGGGGATGGATTCGCGGGCGGTGCTCGCGCGATTCGAGGCCGAGCGACAGGCTCTGGCGATGATGGATCACCCGAACATCGCGAAAGTCCTGGACGCGGGTGCGTCGGAGTCGGGTCGGCCGTTCTTCGTGATGGAACTGGTGAAGGGAGTGCCAATCACGAAGTTCTGCGACGGGCGGAAGCTCACCCCGCGGGAACGTCTGGAGCTATTCGTTCCGGTCTGCCAGGCGATCCAGCACGCACATCAGAAGGGGGTGATCCACCGCGACATCAAGCCCAGCAACGTGCTGGTGGCGATGTACGACGACCGGCCGGTGCCGAAAGTGATCGATTTCGGAGTCGCCAAGGCCGCGGGGCAAGCGCTCACCGACATGACCCTGAACACCGGGTTCGGTGCGGTGGTGGGTACACCGGAATACATGAGCCCGGAGCAGGCCAGCTTCAACAACCTCGACATCGACACGCGGTCCGACGTGTATTCGCTCGGTGTGCTGCTGTATGAACTGCTGGCCGGATCGCCGCCGTTTGCCCGGAAGGAGTTGGAGCAGGCCGGGCTCCTGGAAATCCTGCGCGTGATCCGGGAGCAGGAGCCACAGCGACCGAGTACGCGCCTGAGTTCGGCCGCCACCCTACCCTCCCTGGCAGCCAACCGCGGAACGGAGCCGAAACGCCTGACAGCCCTGGTGCGCGGCGAACTCGACTGGATCGCGATGAAAGCTCTGGAGAAGGACCGCAACCGCCGTTACGAGACAGCGAACGGCTTCGCAGCCGACGTGCAGCGCTACCTGACAGGCGAAGCCGTTCAGGCGGTGCCGCCGAGCATGGGCTACAGGGCGCGAAAGTTCCTCCGCAAACACCGCGGCCCGGTGACAGCGGCCGCGCTGGTGCTGCTGGCGCTGGTCGGCGGCATCATCGGCACGACGGTCGGACTCTTCCAGTCGGAGAAGGCAGAGCAGGTAGCGAGGTGGGAACGCGACCGAGCAGAGGGTGAGCGGGACGAGAAGGAGAAGGCACTGAAGGAGGCAGAGGAACAGCGAAAGCGGGCGGAGTACCAGGCGGCGAGCATTGGGATCGACCTGGACATGGAAGGCACACCTGAACCGAAGATTGAGCTACTGCGGCTGGCCCGTCGGCTTTCGATGATTCCCGAACGCTCGCCGGAATTGAAGGAGTTCGTGATCCGCAGGATGTTGGTATTGGGACAGACGATTCAGCCAGTCGTTGAGGATGCAGATAGGTTATCGCAAGATGGGCACTTTGTCCTGCGATCTGTCGGAAATGCCACCGTACTAAGGGAAGTAGACTCGCCTCGGCAAATTGCGATATGGCGTGATCTTGTCAGTTTTGTTGCTGAAAGACGTCTAATCCTTCATCCTGGAAAACCCGGTCAACCGGTTGAGTTATGGGATACTGCCGGACATCTCGTGATGAGTACACAACCAATTAATGGCTATAGATATGTTGTTGATGTATCGCCTACAGGGAAGCGAGTCTTCACACTTTCAAATCAGTACCTCCGTCCAGCGAAAGCGACTGATGGTTGCCTTTGGGATGGATCTTCTGGGAAGAAAGTCGTTGATATCCCTATTCGTGGCAACAACAGTATGACGCTCGCTTTGTTTAGTCCTAACGACATGCATCTATTACTTGTAGATGATGGAGAAATCAATATTTTATCAGCAGTAAATGGCAGGTTTATCAGATCATTAGGACAGTTTCCAAATCGCGTTATCCAGGGCAGGCTTGCGGCGCGTATTCAAGACATTTCATTTAGCCCAACCGGAAGGTACATTGCGATCCTTGAGGATGATTATACGCTGCACCGATGGCGTGTAGCAGATGGGGTGGAATTTACCCCAGAGAAAAGTAGTTGGGGCAATCTTCGCTGGTATAGTGATGAAGTTGTTGGTGTTGAGAATACCGGGATGGGTGGCACTAGAACAATTTTGGCGAATCACAAGCTCGATGATGTAGTAGTAGATCGCGTTCAGGGACACATCGCGCTGACAAAAGATTGGCAATTTTTTGATCTCGCGAATGGTCGTCGTATTTTGGCCCCAATTGATAAGAAATTTCCACTTGAAATATCAACATTTACTGAGAATAATATATTAGTTGGTAGTAGCGGTATTTTTGATTTAACAATTAATAAATTTGTTGTTAGAAATATTGATTCAACTCAGATGATCCGCACAGCCAATTGGCTCTATCTTGAGGGGGCCGGCATTGGATTCCCTCTTGGTATCCTTCCATCTCCCGCAGCTATAATTAACTGGGCCAATGTCGTCGCACGTGGAGAGATCGATCAATTCGGTGAATTTGTACCCTGGGACGAGCGGAAGTGGGAACAACATAGGCGGCGTCTAGTCAACTTGATCTCTGCGGGCGAACCCGATGCCCATTTCCGTCCGGTGATTCACGATTTACAGTTTTGGCTCCGACAGGAAATCAAAGCTACTCAGGACAATGAACCGAAGCTTTCGCTCCTCGATCGGCTCATTGTCGCTGAACCAACATGGGAAAATTATGCTGAACGAGCCAGTAACCGCCTGCATCCGAAGCAACATCACCTTGCCATCCAAGATGCGTTTGAAGCGACCCGGTTAGCAGGCGTTCTCATTGACCCTTTTGGCCAAAAGCCAAGCCAACGGCCAAGTTGGAGCATTGGATTGCAGCCCGGTCTGCCTCGCGAACACTACGAAATCGCGCTCCGCTGGGAGGAAGCCCGCCAAACGGCGGGAATCGAGGATAACTCAAAGACCATTGCCCTGCTACTCTATCGACTCGGCAGATATTCGGAAGCGTTGGCCGTGCTGCGGAAGGAAGAAGAGAAAGGCGTTCCCGCCCAACTCGTCCGCGCCGTCCTGACCGGTTCCACCGCAGCAACCGCTCGACTGCATGGGCTGTGTGCATTCGCCCACCCCGAGAATCAGACCCCGCAGCCGAAATTCTGGCATGCCTTCCGGGCAATGTGCCTCTACAAACTCGGCGAGTCGACACTTGTAAAACTACACCTCACGGCCGCTGAAGCTCAACAGATGATTGAAGAGAAGAAGCCGCCAAATCAACGACGAGAGATTCCCTTGTACCGTGAGGCAGTCGAACTCATCACGGGGAAGCCACCGGAGATGCCCGCCAGCAGCAAGCCGTGATAAAATAGCCGTGACACCCGGAGCTTCCTCATGCCGATTCGCGACTGGACCCGACTCGAACCGGGTGACTTTCACGACTTCCACCAGTGCTGGATGGTCAGCATCCGCAATGCCCTCAACAGCGGGCTGCTTCCACCCGATTACATGGCGATGGCCGAGCAGGTCACCGGCCGCCCAATCCCGGATGTGGTGATCCACGACACTCCCACGCCGAAGGGTGACCCGGGCGGGATTGCCATCGCGACAACTCCGCCAACTGCCCGGGTGATCGCCAAACTTGAGAAGATCAATTACGCCAAACGGGCCGATCGAGTCGTCATTCGCCACGGCCGTGGGAAGGTCGTCGCCATCATTGAGATTGTCTCACCCGGGAACAAGGATAGTCGCAATGCGATTCGGACGTTCGTCGAGAAGGCCACCGACATCCTGAACCAGGGGGTGAATCTGCTCGTTGTGGACCTGTTCCCGCCGACGCCGCGCGACCCCCAGGGGATTCACAAGGCGATCTGGGACGAGTTCGGAGACGAGCCGTTCGAGGCCCCGCCGGGCAAGCATCTGACCGTTGCATCCTACATCGGCGGCGACCTCCCGACGGCCTACGTGGAGCCGGTCGGGATCGGCGACCCGCTCCCGTCGCTGCCGATCTTTCTTTCGGAGACGCGATACATCCCCGCGCCGCTGGAGGAGACCTACCTCCAGGCCTGGGCGGTGTTCCCGGCCATGCTCAAGGAACTCATCGACCCACCGACTGGCTGACAGGTGTGCGGAGTCATCCTGGGCCACCCCTGATAGAGTTACCCGTTGAGGCTGTCGCATCTACGGAAAGACAATTAGACGTATATATGGGAGGGCGCGGCTCCTGCCGAGCCGNNCGCCCTCCCGTTAGACCGATAATTGCTCCGGGAATGAGCCAGCCGCAGCGGCTTCCTGTATGAGGGCCGCACCCTCGTGAGCCGCCCGGCTTGCTTGTCGTGAGTTGACAGCGTCCTATCCCTGGAGATCGATTTTTGGCCTTGCCACACGCGGATGACGCCCCGGTGCCCAGCCCGTGCCAACCAAGGTGAGGACAGCCGGGAGAAGGGCTAATACAGCAGACCCCACGCCCACACAGATCAAGGCGTATTCCCGGGCTGTGAACTTGTCGGCACTCGGTGGCCTGGCCCTTTGGTCGATACCACTCACGAGATCGGTGCTCAGGTGCTTTTCGTTCCCGTCGTGATAGACACCATAGAGTCGTGTGGCGACTTGACGGAGGGTCGAGGCATCCTGTCGGGTGGTGTGCCCTCCGAGCGACTTACCCGAAACAGGGTTCCCCACCCCGACCAGGACCACATTGTTCCCGATCGAGGCGGGCATCTTTGGAATCCCGGTCGCCGGAACGGTATCCCCGTCGGTGACCATCATCAAGATTGCCGTCCCCGGTGCCCACGGGCGGGCGATCTTGGCTGCCTCCGTCAGTCCCGAGAAGATGTCCGTGTCCCCGGGCTTGAAAGCGTGTCGCATGGGGAGTTCAGTGAGGATATTGCGAACCACCTCCCGGTCGGTGGTATCGACAACCACGGGTTTGGCCTCGGAGCCGAACGCCACAACCGTGGTCTTGTACCGATCGGCCTGAACCCGGCCGAAGAATGACTGGATCAAATCGGCCGCGCGAGCGCTCCGCTTCTGCTTCCCGTCCGGCCCCGCGTCTTCGACCTCCATACTCCGGGACACATCTAGCACCAACACCAGATGACGGTATTCGTTCTCCTTGATCTCCCCGGCCTTGTGAGACTTTGGTGGCAAGACGAAAAGGACCGCCAGACCCCAGGCCACTGCACCGAGAGCGAGAACCCGCAAGACGGCCGAAAGGGTGGCAAGGGCCACGCGACCTTGCCGGGCGGGTCCAAAGGCCAGCGGGGCCGCACGGACGATTCGGAACGAGTGGAGCACCTCCGCCGCTGTCGCAACGAGTACGACCACGACCGCGGCGATGTAGCCGATCGACACCGCGTTCCAACCCATCGTCTCGGAGGCCGAGAGCTGCGGAAGCGTGATTACCACGGGGTATACCTCAGCCCCAGGAGGGCAAACGTGCCAAGGGCCAGGAGAATCGCACCGATCAGAGCGAACGGTTCGTAGTAGTCCACCGTGTCGACAATGGTCGGGGTGATCTTCGCGGGCTTCAACGTATCGATTTTTTTGAACACCGTGTTCAGAATGTCCGGGTCATCGGCACGGAACGCTTCGCCGCCGGTCGATCGACAGATATTGACGATCTCGGCCTGGGGGTCAAACTCTGCTGCGATAATGCAAAAGACGGTGATGTTCGCTGCCTTGAGATCGACCACCAGTTCCTGATCGGCGTTGAAGAGGTCGTAGCTGATCCCATCGGTGATCAGCAGGATCATTCGGTCGCCATCCTCGCGGTGGGCAAGCTCCTTCTTGCACGCCTGAAGGGCCTTGGCAATCGCTGTCCCTCCAAACGGTGGGGGGGCGATGTCTGGCCGCATGAAGGGAGGTGCGCACTTGAGGGCGGAAGGGTCTGTTGTGAGCGGCACCCAGTGGACGAATGCATCCCCGAAGAACGTGAGGCCGAAGGCATCTCCCTTGCGGTAGTCGAGGAACGCATCGACGGCCTTCACCACCCCGTCGTAACGGGTGCCGTCGCCATAGGGCGACATCATGCTGCCGGATACATCCAGGCAAAACTGGATGTTCGTCATCGATCGCTTCTGCTCGGGTGGGCCGTTTCGCTGCGGTCCCGCGAGGATGCAAACAGCGACTGCCAGGAGCAGCGGCGGAATCGACTCCACCAGACCAAGCAGCGTCCACCACCACCAACCCCCTCGAGCGTGCGACCGGTCGAGGGGCAGCACAACACGACGGCTTGGGAGAAGCCAGCGATTCGCCCACACCCAGGCCAGGAGGAGCACGGGAAGGATCAGGGCGAACAGCCACACGGGTTCGGCGAACCCTGGCCACACAAGGTGCAACTCTTTCACTGCCCCACCGCCTTTCCGGAGGTGACTCCTGTCAGGTCGATCTCATCGGGCGCGAGATCGCGGTACGGAGCCAGGAGGGCTGGGAGATCGACCGATGCCTGGGAACCGGGCCGGTGCAGCCAGGCTTCGAGTTGTTCGAGCAAGGGGCCAGCCTTCGGGTGCCGACGCATCGCATCCAGCGCTTCCCCAGGATCGGCATCCTCCAGCTTGAGCCGTTTCCGCCAGTACGCCAGCAGAGCCCGCTCCAGCCCGGCCAGCTCACCCTGGGAGAGTGTACCGGCGATCGCTCCCTGAACGAGTGGCCTGAGCCGATCGGCCAGCGAGAAGGGCCTGGCCAGCACGACAGCCCGGGTGCGATGACGCGGGAAGAAGAACGAGGCGATGATCGCGACCAACCCCAGCCCCCACACGACCACCGCCAGGATCACAACCAACCAGTACCCCCCAACGCGAGGGCCGGGTTCGATCACCAGCGTGTTGGGCTCGATCTGGCCCGGGGGGAGGACCGGATTCACCTTGACCGGAATTGGTGGCAGTTCGCCCAGCGGTGAGCCGTCTTTGCGTTGGAGATATTGGCGAAGGTCGTGGGGGCCGGGATCGAGCCCGGAGTATTCCAGGTCGTAGCGAAACGCGGTTCCGTGGGGGTACACCTGGACGATCCGAAGAACGACCGGACTGCGGCGATCTATGAGTGGCTTCGCCTCCAACTCCGACCCTGGGAGTACAAGAGCCTCCAGGCGGCCGGGCATTCCCACGGTCGATTCGGCCTTCGGGGCGGGTTGAGCGAGAGCGATGCCCGCTGTGAGAGCCAGCACGATCAGAAGGGCGGAGGACAAGAACCTAACCCCCCAACCCCCTTCCCTGATACAGGAACCCGCAGAGGGTGTCGCATCCCAGGCGGGAAAGTAGGTCACT
>PLDW01000045.1 GCA_003136315.1 Gemmataceae bacterium
GGGTCGCCTGGGGGGGCACATCGTTCACCACCACCGGAACCTGGTAGTCGGTACTCTGGCCGCCGTCATCTTCCACCCGGATGTCTGCCGTAAAGGTGTTCTGTGGGGCGGTGTTGCCGTCGTAGACATGCTGGAAGCTGACCGACCCATCCGCGTTCGTGGTCAGATCCTCGGGGTTCAATTCGACAAATTGCCCGGTGCCCCTCCAGTCGGCGAGGATGGAGACGGTATCGAGAGTGTCCGGATCGATATCGTTGACAGTAAATGTCTCGGCCTGGCCCTCGTTGATTGGGCCAGAATCCGTCACCGCGGCCGTCGGGGTGTCCTCGGTTGCGGTCACCTCGAAACCATCCTCGGCGGTCTGGCCGTCGTTAGCGGTCACAGTCACCCAGACGTCGTACGTGCCGTAGGTCGGGAAAGTGTAAGTTGGGGAGAGCGTCGTCAACGAGGAGATGGTTTGGTAATCCTCGCCATCGTAGCTCGTCTGATACTGCACACTGGCAATCCCACTCAGCGCGGTAGCCGTGACGGGCAGAACAACCGGAACGCCGGTACTGACGGTCATCTCGTTCGTCGGCACCGTCAGGGTGGGTGGGGGATCCTGGATGGGCACTTCAAGGGTGACGATTACCGACGCGCCAGAATAATCGGTGACCTCCGCAGCAACTGTCTGGCTACCGGAAGCGCTGAAGGTCGTTGTAACCGTGGGAGAGGTTCCGGTAACGGTCGGCACGAAGTTCTGACCATCGTAGTTGAAGTCCCAGTCAACCGACGTGAATGCCGGCGGCGTGCCGTCATCCGTTTCGAGCGCCAAAGTGGTCGGTTCGCCCACAATGGCCGTGATCCCATCATCGGCATCGGGTAAGGAGATCGAAAGCGGCCCAATCGCAGCGAGTGGCGGCCCTTCAACCACCGTCTCAGGAAGTTGGACGATCTGGCTCGTCCCGTTGGCAAAGTTGATCCGCGCGGCAACGGTCGTGTCACACGCCGTATTGAACGTCGCGGGTATGCTGGAACTCGGACTGGTGACCGACGGCAAGAAGTTTTGGCCGTCGTAGTTGAAGTCCCAATCAATCGATGTGAAGGCAGGGAGAGTCGTATCGGAGGTCATTGAAAATGTCAGCGGATCACCCGTCACGATGGTGTCGGTATCCGGCTGAATCCACAGTGCTCCCGTGGGTGCCGGGGAAATATCGACCGTATCGGTCAGGAGTTGCGTGGTCCCATCGCTCAATGTCACCTGAGCTGCGACTGTCGGGGAACCTGCCGCGGCGAATGTCGTCGTGGTGCTCAGGGTCGTATCGGTTTCGGTTGGGTTGAAGTTCGTCCCGTCGTAGTTGAAGTCCCATTGCACCTGCGTCACAGAGGGCGTGGTGCCCGAATCGGAGCCGATGGTGAATGTCACCGGGCTGCCAGTCTGGGTATTGTTGTCATTGTCCGTTAGCGACAATACAGGGTCTGGGGGCGGGTCTTGAATGGTGACATCCGTGGTCACGATCCAGCTATTTCCGCTGGTGTCAGTGATCTGCGCGGCGACGGTCTGTGCTCCGCCGGGGCCGAAGGTGTTGGTCTCGCTCAGGCTGGTCCCCGAGACTGCGGGCGAGAATGTCTGCCAGTCGTAGTCGAAGTCCCATTCCACGAGCGCAATCGGCGGCGTTGGGCTCGTTCCATCGCTGACTGTGAACGTGGCGGCAGTGCCGGCCGTGATCGTGTCTGCGCTGGCTGTGAGCGACCACTGCGAGGCTGGGGGGCCTCCGTCGGCTATGGTGGCATCGAAGGTCACGATTTGCGTGTTACCGCTGGAGTCGATGAGTTCCACCGCAACGGTTTGTGTCCCGGGAGTGGTGAAGGTGGTGGTCGCGCTGAGGTCGGTACCTGTCACGGTGGGCTGGAAGTTCTGGCCATCGTAGTCGAAGTCCCACGCCACCGAGCTATCAGTCGGCATGACACCCGTGTCCGTCTCAACCGAGAACGTGACCGGTTGGTTGGTAACGATCTGGGCGGTGTTCGGCGCGATCGACTCGGTCCCTGTTGAGTCGGGCGGGGGTGGGTCAACGACGGTGATGGGAAGACTGAGAAACTGATCCTCCGAGTCCTGGTCCATCACTTCCGCGGTCACCAGCCCCGTGCCGGAGGAGGGGAATATGACCGACAGATCGTCGTTGTCGCCCTGGTCCGTGGTGAACAACTGCCCGTTCAAGTTCACAGACCACAAGACCGAATCGCTGGCGGGCAGACCGTCGTTGGGGCTCACAATCGAGAAACTGGCCGGACTGCCGGCAACGATCTGGCCGGTCGGGCCGAGGTCGGCCTCGATCGACAGCGCGAACACCGGCAGAGAGAAATCCGTGGTGGTTATCCCAGCGCTGGTAGAAGCGTAGATGGTGATCGGGTACGTCGCTGGGTACGCATAGCTGTGCGCCAGGCCCGAAAGAGAGGGGTAAGGGGTCGTGTAGGAGGTTCCATCACCCCAATCGACCGTCAGGGAATAAAAGGTGTTGGGTGCGTAGGTGACATTGCCAGAGAGCGCCACCGGCTCGTTGACACCGGCTGCCGGCAGGTTCAGGCTGAAATTCATGGTGGTCTGCCCGCCCCCACTCCCACTCCCACTCCCGCTCCCGCTTCCGCTTCCACTCCCACTTCCACTCCCACTTCCACTTCCACTCCCGCTTCCACTTCCACTCCCACCTCCGTCTGACCCTTCGCCCGACCCGACGGTCACGGCGAACGAGTCACTGGCCTGGTCGCACATACCAATCGCGTCGTTGAAAGCCGTCGCCAATACCTGCACACCGTACTCCCCCGCGGTGCCGTAGACGTGCGACGGTGATTGCTCAGAAACCGAGGTCGTCGGGTTGCCGCTCAGGTCGAACGAGATGGCCGAGGAAGTCCCGTCGCCCCAGACCACCTGGAAGGCAAGGTCTGCTATCGGTTGGTCGTCGGTGAATGTGCCGCCGATGGTCACCGGCTGGGTGTCCCCAGGCCGCGCTGGCGAGGGCGAGAGCGACATCGTGAGGACCGTCGGCAACGTGCGGTCTTCCATCGCCTCCATTCCAAGCCGGGTTCGTTGTCGGGATTTGGTCGAAGGAGTGTGGGACAGGTCGGTGAGCCGATCCCGCAGAGCGAGAAGTCGGTTGAAAAGTGTGTACGCACGGGGGAAGAATACGACCGGGCTATGCGGGCGCATGGGTGTTGCCTCAATGGTGCGTAACAATGGGCGAAGGGCGAATGAAAACGATAGCCATCGGATCGCCATCACACCAAACCGCACAAAGGCATAGGTGTGGATGGGTGATTGGAGTTGCAAAATTTCAGGGTTATGATGACGCGTGAGATTGAGCCGGTCAAGACACGTTGCCAGATTTTACCGTTTTTTTCTTAGGCGATGAGATGTCTAGAAAAAATGTATAATAATTAAATTATTATACACTATAATCAGTCTATAAATAGAGTGAAAACACCAGCTCGATGTCCCATCCGAAAGGGAGAACGCGGGCTTCCGGCACAGCCCTGAGTTCATTGTGACTATCTCACGTCGCTATTCAGGGTCCGAGTGATGGACTGCCGGACGTCACCGACTATCACGTCGGTTGCGATCCGGACGTTCAGTGGGCGGGTTACCTTCGGGCGGACATCCACAACCAGCATTCGACGCATCAACTCGCCACGGGTTTCGATGTCCGCGGCAGTTTCACCGAGTAGCCAAATCTTCAATGGACGTGATCGCTGGAACCGTTCTTCCCCCGCTCTGCGGGTGTGGGGCAACACGCCGGAGAAGACGTTTGCCGAATGGCCGATCAGGCCTCCGATCCACACATGCCAGGACGCGGAGCATCGAAATACGGCGTTCTCACGGAGGACCGTAGGAACCAGGGAAATGGGGACCCAAGGGCAGGATGCTGTCGCGTCTGGAGCGCACTCTCTCATCAGGTGGAGGATTGGTCCGGCAAGAGCGGCCCTGATACAGGAACCCGTTGAGGCTGTCGCATCTCTGGAAAGACGATTAGACGTACAAATGGGAGGGCGAGGCTCCTGCCGATCNNGGAGCCTCGCCCTCCCGTTAGATCGATGATCGCTCCGGGAATGAGACAGCCTCTATGGGTTCCCGTATGAGAGGGTCGAATGCACCACCAATCGATACCTTCTCTGGCAGGCAACTTCCCCCGATATGATGACCTGAATGATCTCTCCTGTTGACATGCCGCAGTAGAGAAGGATTGGGCATCTTGCCGCAGGGTCACAGGCCGAAACGGTGTCACAGAATGCTTGGAAAGCGATTCCTGGAGTGAAACCAGGCGGCAGTTGTGACGAGACCCACCAAAAACCCCTGGAACTCGTCCCGTTTGGAATATCCCCGAGAACCGCGTGAAACAGCCAAAGCGGGGCAACGCAGAAAGTGTCACATAATAGAGTTGGCAGAATGTTCAAGTATTTCGGAAGCGGGGCAACGCAGAAAATACAACAGAATAGATTTGGCAGAATGTTCGATGATTGACTGTGACTTCAGGGACAGACACAAAAGCGGCGGAAAAGCGCCGCACTCCACATAAGGCGAATTGATTTGGCAGAATATTTGAATACCCTTGAAGCGGGGCAGCGCAGAAAGTGTAACAGAATAGACTTGTCAGAGTGTCCAGGTATTACCCAAGCGGGGCAACGCCGAAAATGTAACAGAATAGACTTGTCAGAGTGTCGTATCGTGATTCGGCTCAGTCCCCCAATCCTCGATCCATAGCCGATACCCCGGCCGTTGGGCTGGGCTGGAGGAAACGGCCTTTCCGGCCAAAGATTCCGATCGCACCCCAAATCCCGGTGTTGTTCCTGGACGAGTCCTAAACTAATACGACACCCGGGGCGGTCGGGTCGACACCCGGAGCCTCGGGGTTACAACACGCGGTCGGTCAGTCCATCCATGAGCGAGAACCCGGTATGCGTTTTCTCCACCTTGGGCTCGCGGTTCTGGTTCTCGGGAGCACGGCGATGACAGCGACATCCGACGAAGGTATGTGGCTGCTCAACGACCCCCCACGCGACCTCCTCAAAGCCAAATACGGCTTCGACCTCACACCCGACTGGCTCCACAACGCCATGCTCGCCTCCGTCCGCCTCAATAGCGGCGGGTCCGGGGGGTTCGTCTCTCCCGAAGGACTGCTCGTTACCAATCACCATGTCGCTGCCGACGCGGTCCAGAAACTCAGTAAAGCCGGACATGATATGTACGCCGAGGGTTTCTACGCCCCCACCCGCGAACTCGAACTCCGCTGCCCCGACCTTGAACTCAACGTCCTCCAGGGAATCACCGACATCACCGCCGAGGTCAACGCGGCGGTCAAACCGGACATGAAACCCGCCGAAGCCTTCACAGCGCGCCGGGCGGTGATGGCCAAAATCGAGAAGGAGTCGCTCGACAAGACCGGCCTGCGGTCGGATGTGGTCACGCTCTACAACGGCGGGGTCTACCACCTCTACCGTTACAAGAAGTACACCGATGTCCGGCTTGTCTTCGCTCCCGAACGGGCCATCGCCGGGTTCGGCGGGGATGTCGATAACTTCGAATACCCCCGGATGAACCTCGATATCGCGTTCTTCCGGGCCTACGAGAACGGTGCGGCCGCGAAGACTCCACACTTCTTCAAATGGAGCGAGACCGGCCCCGCCGAGAACGACCTCGTATTCGTGACCGGTCACCCTGGCACCACCAACCGGCTCGAAACGCACGCGAAACTCAAACATCGCCGCGATGTCACCCTGCCGTACACGCTCGCCCGATTACGCACACTGGAGGCGGCCCTCACCCAGTTCAGCGAGCAGGGACCGGAACAGCACCGCCAGGCCGCTACCGACCACCACCGTATCGCCAACGCCCGCAAGGCGTTCTCCGGGCAATACCAGGGGCTCCTCGACCCCACGGTCATGGCCGGGAAACAGCAGCTGGATCAGGCGCTTCTGGAAAAGGCAAAGACGGGTACGGGGTCGGCTGGCAGTCGTCAGCAGCCGTTCATGGCGGTCGAAGTCGCCCAGGAGAAGCTCCGGACATTCGAGAAGGAGTTCGGGCTGGTGGAAAACAGTCATGCGTTCTTCTCGGACGTCTTCGCGATCGCCCGACATTGCGTTCGGATGGCCGACGAACTCCCCAAACCATCGGCCGACCGTCTCCGCGAATATCGCGACTCGAATCTCGATTCGCTCAAGTTCCAGCTTTACAGCCCGGCCCCGATTTACCCCGGTCTGGAGCGGGTGAAGCTCACCGCCTCCCTCACCTTCCTCGCCGAAACCCTCGGCGGCGAACACCCGACCGTCAAGATCGTCCTCGCTGGCAAGAACCCGGCCGCACGGGCGGACGAATTGGTCGGCGGCACCAAGCTCTACGATGTGGCTGAGCGGAAACGGCTCGTGGAGGGCGGGAAGGCCGCGGTGGAGGCGAGCACCGATCCGATGATTCTGCTCGCGAAAGCAATCGATGCGGAGGCCCGGCGGTTACGGTCACGGTACGAGAACGAGGTCGAGGAGCCCGAACGACAGGCATACGGCGAGCTGGCGAAGATGCGATTCGAGGTGTTCGGTCGGAGTGTGGCCCCGGACGCCACCTTCACCCTTCGGCTCGCGTTTGGGGTCGTGAAAGGATACGAGGTGGGTGGCGAGAAGCTCCCGTTCCACACCACTTTTGGCGAGACGTTCGAGAAGCACGCGAAACTCGGGGGGCATGAACCGTTCGACCTCCCGAAGCGATGGCTCGATGGAAAGGCCAAGCTCGACCTCGCCACTCCGTTCAACTTCGTCTCGACAGCAGACACGATCGGTGGGAACTCGGGCAGCCCGGTGCTGAACCGGGCCGGCGAACTGGTGGGCATCAACTTCGACCGCAACCGGCACGGGCTGGTCCGCAACTTCGTCTACACCGATGTCCAGGCCCGACACATCGCGGTCCACTCCCGGTCAGTCCTGGAAGCCCTCCGCAAGCTCTACCCCACCCCGGCCCTGGTGAAAGAACTCACCGGAAAGGAGTGAGGTGGCTGGGCTTGTCGGGGTCTGATGGCCCTGCCACAATTCCGCAGAGTCCTGTCCGGAGTGCAAAAGATGGCCACCGCCGCAGTCGTGACGCCGAAGGCCCCCGCTGCCATCGTGACGACGAAGTTCCCCACACTAGCCGATGTTCAGGAGCGGGTCGGACACGTCCCGGACTCCCGCGTGCTCGTCTATCCCGCACCCGGAACCGCAACCGAACAGGATCTCCTCAACCCCTCCATTACCCGTGACGGGGGATGCGAACTCGTCGACGGTATCCTGGTGGAGAAGCCCATGGGATTCCGGTCCGATTATATCGCTGCCTGGATCGGACATCTGATCATGCTCTTCCTGGGCGGGAACAACCTCGGAGCAGTTGCCGGGTCTCAAGGCGGGATACGGTTCAAGCTTGGCTTGGTGAGAATGCCGGATGTGTCGTTCATCCGCTGGGACAGCGTCGACGATCCAGACGAGATCGAAAATCCGGCCGGGGCGTTTCTGGAAGTCCCGCCAGACCTGGCGGTCGAAGTGCTCAGCCCTGGAAATACGCTGCAGGAAATGGCAATCAAGTTGGCGGAGTATTCCAAGGCCGGGGTGAAGCTTGTGTGGTATGTCGACCCGGAGCGGAAGGAAGTCGATGTCTACCCCAAGGGCAACCCGAAGCGAAAGAAGACAGTTGGGGTCGATGGTGTGATCGACGGTGGGGCTGTCCTCCCCGGGTTCACTCTCCCGGTGGCCAAGATCTTCGCCAGGCGAGCCCCCTCACCGAAACCCGGCAAGAAACCTGGCCGAAAGCCCAAGAAATAAGCCTGGGGCGATCGGTGCCGAAACCTCCCTCTCAACACTTCCGGATCACAGGACGAATCACGAAATCGCGAAAGCCGACAGAACGAAATTGAAAGCCGATCCTCTCAACACTTCCGAATGACACCTGCGAGTACACCAAGGATATGAACATCCTGCCGGGTCGGGTCGACGAGAATCGGCTCCATCGTCGCGTTCATCGGCTCCAGGCGGATCTGGTCCTTCTTCTTGTAATACTTCTTCAGCGTCATCGCCCGGTCGACCATCGCCACCACTTTCTCGCCGTTCTCGCACGTCTCCTGCTTGCGAATGACCACAAAGTCGCCGTCGGCGATGTGCCCATCGATCATCGACTGGCCCTTCACCTTGACCACGAACAGATCATCGGAGCCGAACATGTCGCGAAGTTCGAGCCGATCGTCCTCTTCCTCGGTCTCGATCGCCCGGCCGGCTGCCACAACACCCCGGAGGGGAAGGCTGAACCCGCCCGCCGACACCCCCGGAATCGTGATTCCCCGGGCCTGTGCTCGCATCCGGTTGTCCCGCTTCTCCACCCGGTGGATGTAGCCCTTCTTCTGCAGGGCTTTGAGATGGCACATCACCCCGTTCGGGGAGGAGATCGAGAACTCCTCGCAGATGTCCCGAATGGCTGGCGGGAAACCCTTGGTCTCGATGTGTTTGCGGATGTAGTTGTAGATCGCTTCTTGCTTGGTCGTCAGAGGTGCGTTGTCGCTCACGGCGGGCTCCAGTGGAAGTGGGGTCATGGGGTGCGTCTCCTGCTTGAGTTTCCCTACTCCCGATTGTACGGGTGTCGAGGGTGGCATGATGGGTTGTGTTGAGTTTCCTGGGGTTTTCACCATACCAATCGGACAATTCGGCACACCTGTACACGCTGAATGGGAGTATAATCGACATCCGTACACAAGGAAAGAGGGAAATTGCCACCTATATCCAGTTTCCACTAACATTCCCTTGGGGGGAATGTCGGAAATCCGAACGGAAGCCCGTTGGCGACCCGAACCCTCGCTCCCCAGACCGGGTCATCTCCCGCTGTCACCCCGCCTACACGGAGCGTAGCGAACGTGGAGTTGCCGTCCCCTGCCTGGTTCGCCGAGCTGTTCCCGGTCCTTCTGACGGGACAGGACTTGCCCCCCGCCCGGGTGACCGAGGCTGTCCGTGATCTCGTTGCTGGCCGGGTCGATGATGCTCGGGCCGCTGCGTTCCTGACCGCCCTCCGGATGAAGGGCGAAACCGCGGCCGAAATCGCGGCGGCGGCACTCGTTTTGCGGGAACAAATGATCCAGTTGGTCCCCGTGAGTGGACCGGTTTTGGATACCTGTGGCACCGGAGGGGATGAGAGCGGGACATTCAACATCAGCACTGTGGCTGCGCTGATCGCTGCCGGGGCGGGAATCCCGGTCGTGAAACACGGCAACCGGGCGGTGTCGAGCCGGTCCGGGAGTGCTGATGTTCTCCGGGAACTCGGAGTTCCGGTGGAGGCCGGGCCGGAATGGGCACAGCGGTGTCTCGACCGGATTGGCTTCGCGTTCTGCTTTGCGCCCCAGTTCCATCGCGGGATGGCCCACGTTGCAGCACTTCGCCGAAGGCTAGGGGTTCGGACCCTCTTTAACCTGCTCGGTCCACTCGCCAACCCGGCGAACGCTCCGTACCAGTTACTCGGGGTGGGGAAGCCGGAACTCCTGGATCCGCTTGCTGGAGCGATCGCCGAACTCGGCACCCGCCAGGCTGTGCTCGTGTGCAGTTTTGATGGGCTCGACGAGGTGTCGCTGGCTGCCCCGACGATGGTCCGGGTCGTTCGTGGGGGGGAATACGAGTCCCGGGAGTGGAACCCGACCGACTTCGGGCTCGATCCCGTCTCCATCCGGTCAATCCAGGCCGCCGGACCGGCGCAGAGCGCTGCGATGATCCGCGGAATCCTCGACGGGGAGGATGGCCCGGCCCGACGGATCACACTGGCGAATGCAGCGGCCGCGTTATGGGCGGCCGAGATGGTGAAAACCCTCCGTGAGGGAGTCGACCGGGCCGACGCCTCCCTCAAGAGCGGCCACGCCCGGGTCGTGTTGGAGCATCTCATTCGAGGGTGAAGGAGTGGGGTCGGTGAAGCAGCGCCCAGGGCTTCCGCCCTGGGCTGAGAACGAACGCCCCATCCGGGGCGAAAAACGAGCGGCCTCCGGCCGGACAGACCGGGGCTTTGAGCCGCAAAGCAGCGGCTGTTCTTAGCCCAGGGCGGAAGCCCTGGGAACCCCTTTCTGACCTCCCAATTCCCGGAAGGAAGCCATGCCACGTAAGGTCATCATCATTGCCGATCCGGGGATCGATACCGCCTTCGCGGTTGCCCTGGCCCTGAACGACCCCAACCTCGATGTGGTCGGATTGCTCCCGACAGCCGGGAACGTAACCGCTGACCAGGCAACGGCAAACGTCCACACCCTGATCGACGTCCTCGATCCGCCGAAGTGGCCGCGATTGGCCGCCGCCCTCCCGTCACGCTACGACACCGATGGGCAGGCCCTCCACGGCCCCGGTGGGCTCGGAGGGGTGACCTTCCCCAGCGCCACCCGGCACGCTCTCCACCCCGCCGACAAGATCCTCGTCGAACTGGCCCACGAACATCCCCGACAGGTGACGCTCATCTGTCTGGGTCCGACCACTACCCTGGCCGCCGCACTGGATCGCGACCCCGGACTTCCAGCGGTTCTCGACCAGACGGTGCTCGTCGGCGGGTCGTGGCGCGTGCCGGGGAACGCCGGACCAGCGTCGGAGTTCCACTTCTCCCTGGATCCGGACGCCACCAAGCGCGTGCTGCACGCCGAGTTGAACCCCCTGGTGATCTCGCTCGACCTGACCCGTCGGCTGGTGTTCTCCCCGTCGGACCTGCTCGAACTCCCCAACCCCGACTCCCGGACTTGCCAGTTCCTCCGCCAGATCACCCCGTTCGGCATCCGGGCCAGCTCGAATCTGTATGGGATCGAGGGCTTCCATCTGAAGGATGTCCTCGGTGTGGTAGCAGTCTCGCTCCCAAACATCGTGACAAGCGAGCCCCACCGCGCCGACATCGAAACCCGTGGCGAGTTGACACGTGGAATGCTGGTGGTGGACGTCCGGCCGCAGGTGACCCGTCCGCCGAACGTCCGGATCGCAACAGACGTGATAGTCGGCGACGTCCGGCAGTACATCACCCGGACCCTGAATAGCGCGTCCTGAAGGCGCCGCTGGAGAAAGGCCCAGGGCGGAATCGCTGGGCTCAGAACGAACGCCTCGACGGTGCCCCCCTGATCGTCCAATTCCCCCCCCCCGCGGCCCTGGTGTCGCCAATGGTCCGGCCCTCTTCACCCGATTGACCAATCGGCAAAACGCAGCGACCACGTCCATTAAAGGCGTGGCCACTGCGGTAAAACTGCTTTGTTGCTCTGTCAGGGCGAATCGAAGAGCCTCGCTGCCTCGAAATAACTGGCCACCTGGCAGATCATCCGGTGGAACTCCTGCCGTTTTTTCTCAGGGTTATCGTAGTACGGGTGTACGACACGGTTTGCGCGGCTGGGTGGCCGGGGTTGAGTCTTCGAAACCCTGGCTGGCTTGCCGGGGTTTCGAAGACTCAACCCCGGCCACACCATCTCTCATTCTGTAACTTGAATAATGGCAACGAGTTGCAACATTCTGACTGCTGGCTAATGGTCGCCTGGGGCAAACCGTGTCGTACACCCTCGTAGTACCCGAGTACTTTCCGCCCGAGGCTGAGTCCTGCATGAAGGTTGGCCGGGTCGTAACCTGCTTCGCGGGCCTCGATGATCTGTTCAGCCCGGTGGACCCATCGACGGATTAATTGCTCCATGATGGGAGGTGAGAAAACTTCTGACACTCCGGGGAGATTTTCCCCTGTCGCGGCCCTTATCCCACGTACACCCCGTCGGCGAACGTGGTGCTGTACGGATTCAGATTCTGGAACACCGTCGGCTCGGCGGTCGAGGTGAATTCGATCGCATCGTAGACCCGGATCAGGCTCGGCTGGCCGGTGCCGCTGGCGACTGCCACATCGGCCTTGTTGTCCCCTTCGATATCCAGCGCTGCCACACGCTCCCCGCCCCGGTTGGAGTCGGTTCCACCCACAAAGAAGTTGCTCAGCGGGGCCGCCAGCGCGGCCGTCGCTCCTTCCGACATGAGGATCTGTCCGCTGAGGATCATGACCTCCGGACCGCCGCCCGGGCCAGCTCCAATAATCAGGTCCGCGTAACCATCCCCATTCACATCCCCCGCAGCGATGTAGACACCGTTTCGCAACACGTCGGCAAAGACAAAGAAATCGCTAATCAGTTTCGTCTGGGTGGTGAGCACCGTCCGCCCATCGAAGATCGCGATCCGTGGCCCGCCTCCGTAACCGGCCGCGACCGCCAGGTCGGTCACGCCGTCCCCGTTGAAATCCCCCGTTGCAACACGCGCTCCACCCCGGAAGTTCGAGTCCGTGATCCCATAGAAACTCGCCAGTTGCACCAGCCCGGTGCTCTGGAGCTGGAAGATCGCCACCCGCGGTCCGCCCCCCTGATCTGGCGTGACGATGATATCGTCCCGGCCGCTGTTGTCGAAATCCCCGACCGCCACAAACCCGCCACCAGTGAAGTTCCCCCCAAACGGGTCGAATGGGGGCACCAGCACGGTCTTGTCGTCCACGCCGCTGACCACCGTCACCCGGATGGGTGTGCCCGGGCCGGTCACCATGATGATGTCCTGAACTCCATCGCCATTTACATCTCCAACGGCCGTTCGGACATTGGCCGTCGGCCCGCCGAGCGCATTGATCGTAGCAATTGGGGTCGTGTAGTAGCCGAGTGTTCCAGGAGCCGGAGCATACACCGTGGCCTGTCCATTCAGGCTTCCGCCAACAGCCAGATCCCGGCCCTCCTCGACCGTTCCGATCAACCGGGAGACAATCAGTGCTGAGGAGTCCGGGGTGCTTGTCACCTGGGCGTCGCCGACCACCACGATCCGCCCCGTTGGGGTCAAGGCCACCCCCGCGGCAACGACATGTGTTCCGGTCCCAAACGGTTCCGTGGAATGTGGCCCGAACGAAAGGTCTTGATCGCCTCCCGATGTGAGACGGAGAACCACCCCTGTTGCTCCGGAGGAACCTCCGGTATTCGTTGTCCCGACCACAACGATCTTTCCATCCGGCTGCACCGCCACCCCGGCTGCCTCGTCATCCGCCCCGATGTTGTACTCCACCTTCCCGGTCGTGTTGAACGTCGAGTCCAACCCGCCGCCAGGCAGAAATCGGGCGATTGCGAAGTCTGGTGACGTTCCGGTTGCGGTCCCGGCCAGGACGATATCCCCATTCGATTGCAACGCAACCGCGTGGGCCACGTCCGAGAATCCGAAGTCGACCGTCTCCTTCCCGGTGTCGTTGAACGTGGTGTCGAGCACCCCTCCCGGTGTCAACCGGGCGACCGCGAAGTCGATCGCCACGGCTGGTGGGGCGACACCGGCCGGACCGGCATACCCGGCCAGGACGATATCCCCATCCGGCTGAATCGCAACCGCGTTGGCTCCATCATTCCCCTCAAAGGAAACCGTCTGCATCCCGGTTCCGTTGAACGTGGTGTCCAGAGTCCCGTTCGTATTCAGGCGGGCGACTGCGAATTCTCCTTTGTTCGTCCCCGTAATGGCGGTTCCGGCGACGACGATCTGCCCGTTTGACTGGATCGCTACCCCCGTGGCCTCGGCGTCGCCCCCGAAGTTGATTGAGACCTGCCCATCGGTCCCAAAGGTGGTGTCGGTACTCCCATCGGTGTTGATCCGGAACACCACGAAATTGCCGCTCGATTCTCCGGCGACCACAATTTTCCCGTCCGACTGGATGGCCACCGCAGTCCCGACATCCGCACCTGGCACAGCGGACATGCCTGTCACCACCACCGTCGAGAGGTACAACTTCCCGCCCGTCCCAAAAGTGGAATCGAGACTTCCGTCCGTGTTGTAACGAACGACTTCGATGTTCGCCACGGTTGGGTCGGTCCCGACAACGACGATCTTCCCATCGGTCTGCAAGGCCACCGCGGCTGCCTGGTCTTGCCCACCGAAACTCGTGGTGACTGTCCCGTCCGTCCCGAACGACGGGTCGAGTGCCCCGACCATCGCCGGGGTGTCACGCGATTCCAGTTGCTCCAGAGTCAGGGGCGACCAGAAGGAGACTCCGTACCAACCCGTTTCGCGACGAGACGAACCAGCCATGATGCGAACCCCGGTGGGTGTGGGAATGCGAGGGAACGCCCGTCCCTTCTGCCGGTTCGACCGGTTGGCACGATCAGTACGGGTCGGGCGTCAGAACCGGCGGAACAGGTACTAGGATAATCTGGGCAAGATGGATTGCACCGGTAATTTAGGGTGTCAGGGGGAAAGTGACGACGGCATCCTGACCGGGTATCCGACCCGACTCCTCTTCTCGGCATAATCGTTAAAGACGAACTGGGAGGCTGTTGCGCGTCGAGTCATGGGGCTATCCTACGAACACACCGTCGGCCAGGGTCGCCCCGAAGGGGTTGATGTCTTGATAGTTGGTGGGTTCCGCCCCACCGAAGTTCTTCCCCAGATACATCCGGACATCGCTCGATTGGCCCGACCCGCTTGCAACGACCACATCCGCCAGGTTGTCCCCATCCACATCAGCCGTGGCGACCCGGACCCCGCCCCGGCTGCCCGTGCCGCCAACAAAGAAGTTACTGATGGGGTCAGCGAGCGCTGCGACGGCACCCTGAGTTATCAGCATCTTTCCGCTGATGGTCAAAACCTCCGGGCCACCGCCTGGGCCAGCCCCAAAGATCAGATCTCCGTAGCCGTCGCCGTTCACATCCCCGATTGCCAGATACACCCCATTGCGCAAAACATCGGGGAACGCGAAGAAGTCGCTCACCAGCTCGGTTGGGCTCCCGGACAATAGGGTCTTTCCGTTGTAGATTGCGACCCGGGGGCCGCCCTCAAACCCCGCCGCTACCGCCAGGTCGGCGACCCCGTCCCCGTTGATGTCCCCAGCAGCAACACGGGCACCACCCCGAAAACTTGGGTCATTGATCCCGAAGAAATTCGCCACCTGGGTGAGCCCGGTGCTCTCCAGTTCGAAGATCGTGACTCGTGGCCCGCCGCCCTGGTCGGGGCTGACCACAATTTCGTCTCGGCCGGAGTTCGTGAAGTCCCCGACGGCCACAAATCCACCACCGGTGAAGTTGCCCCCGAATGGGTCAAAGGGCGGCACGAGGACAGTACTGTCGTCTACACCGCTGATCACAGTCACGCGGATCGGGGTGCCCGGACCGGTGACCATCACGATGTCTGGGATGCCGTCTCCGTTGATATCGCCGACGGCTGTCCGGACATCCACACCAAGGCCGCTGAACGGGGAAATGGTGGTTCCAGGAGTCGTAAACTGTCCGGCGGCCTCGTTCGCTGTGTACACCAGGACAGATCCGTTCGGGCTTCCGCCAACTGCCAGAACGTTACTCAACTCCACCGTCCCGATGAACCTGGCGACGAACCCGTTCGATCCCTGGAAGCCGACGGCAACGATCCGACCTTCCGGAGTCAACAATCCCGCCGAGGCGGTTTCCGTCCCGCCGGAGTTGGCCGCCACCTCGCCGGTTCCGTTGAACGAGGTGTCGAGAACTCCGGCTGTGGTCAGTCGGGCAATGGCCAGATTGCCCCCCTGGGTCGTCGCCCCGATGAGCACGATCTTCCCGTCTGGTTGGATGCAAACCGATGCCAGAAAATCGGTTCCACCAAAGGAGACGGTTTGCTCACCGGTTCCGTTGAACGTGGTGTCGAGCGATCCGTCGGCCGGGTTGAGCCGGATTACAGCGAAGCTGGACGGCGTTTCCCCGGCGACAACGATCTTGCCATCGGCTTGAATCGCCACGGATGTGGCAGAGTCCACACCACCCCCGGAGATGCTGACGGTCTTGGTGCCACCGTTGAACGTGGTGTCGAGCGCTCCGTCGGAGTCCAACCGGGCAATTGCGAAGTCCGATCCGTTGCCCCCGGCAACGACGATCTGCCCATTGGATTGGATGGCCACCGCGGAGGCAAAATTCGTCGCACCACCGAAGGTGACGGTCTGCATCCCGGTGGAGTTGAACGTGGTGTCGAGCGATCCATCGGCGGCATTCAGCCGGGCGACCACAACATCGGTCCCGTTGCTTCCCGCAAGGACGATCTGCCCATCCGACTGGATGGCCACGGCCCGGACGGTATCGCTTGTGCCGCCAAAGCTGATGGTCTTCGTTCCGGTCGAATTGAACGTGGTGTCGAGCGATCCGT
>PLDW01000425.1:0-4143 GCA_003136315.1 Gemmataceae bacterium
CCCACGATCGTGACGCCCACACTATACTGGACGCGGCAAGAAATGAGGGCTTGCCGCCGGGAAATTTGTGTGTTGGAATCTGGTTCTCTCACAAGACCCAAAGAGGAGATCCGGATGGCGTCCCGATCCCCACTCCAGTTTAGCGAAGACGACCTCCGTGTGTTGGCAGCGGACCGATACGAGCATCCCGATCCCCGGGTCCAACGACGTATGGAAGTCCTCTGGTTGATCAGCCAGGGGGAAACACAAGCCCGAGCTGGCAAACTCGGTGGTGTCTCCAAAGCAACCGTCGAGCGGTACGTCGCACTCTACCGCAAGGGCGGCGTAGCGGCCTTGCGAACATTCGACTGGGTCACTCCCAAGAGTGAGTTGGAGAAGCACCGGCCCGCGTTGGAAGAGGAGTTCAAAGCCCGCCCACCGTAGCCGAAGCGGCTCAGCGGATCGCTGACTTACGGGTATCAGACGAAAGGAAACCCAGGTGCGTCAGTTTTTAAAAAAAGTCTCCGCCTGAAGTGGCGTCGCATGGGAGCCATTCCTCTGCCGCCCAAGAAGACGATTGAGGAACACATCCAGGATCAAGCCGAGTTCCACCAAGAGAAACTGCAACCTGTACTGGAGGAGGCGAAGGCTGGGAAGCGGACGGTGCTCTTTGTGGATGCCGCCCACTTCGTTCAAGCGTCGTTTTTGTGCTGCGTATGGTGTGCGGTCCGGATGTTTGTTCGTGCAGCGTCGGGACGTCGGCGGTACAATGTTCTTGGAGCATTCAACCCGATCACCCGACAGTTGATCCGGGTGACAAATGATACTCGAGTATCCGCCGATACAATGATTGAGTTGCTCGGCAAGATCGCCCAGCAAGTGACCGGACCGACGACACTCGTCCTGGACAATGCCCGATATCAGCGGTGTGCTGCCGTGGAGGCAGAGGCCACCCGGCTGGGCATCACGTTGCTGTTTTTGCTGTCTTATTCGCCAAACCTGAACCTGATCGAGCGACTGTGGAAGTTCACCAAGAAGGAAGCGTTACGAGGCAAGCACCATGCTGACTTCGCCACCTTCCGAGGTGCAATTGACCAGTGCTTGGATGGCATCAACACCGTTCACAAGGAAGACATCGCATCCCTGATAACGCTGAAATTCCAGACGTTTGACAAAGCCTCATTCCTGGCCGCGTAAAGTAGAACGTGGACCCGCCGACCGCTGGTCCGACCTGACTGCTCGACCACAGTTCCTCGGCAATTCGCTTGACGGCTGGGGAGTTGTCTCATCACAATCAGGAACATAGCGGATAAGGCGGCACAGTCAGTTCGGCCGCAGAAGGTTCTTTCAACCGGTATCGCGTCAGCCGTACAAGACGCACGCTAATGGGTATCAAGGTCCATGTGGCGCACCAAGAGCTGATCGGGCAGGCACTTAGGCGGTTCAAACGCTGGGTAGCGTACCATCGTCGGTTCGAGCAGTTGTCCAGGCGTGGGCAGTGGTGGGACGGTGTCGGTGTGTACTCAAAACCGGGCGAGGCTCGGCGTTGGAAGAAAATCGTCAAGCGATTCAAGGCGCAATCAGCAATATCGCGGGCCAAACGTGCCGGCGAACAGTAGCCATCGTAGACCGAAGAAGTTGCCGCCCCTGACCGGCGGGGCAAATAGGCTTTCTGTATCCTGTAGCCACCTAGCGCCGCCGAAAGGTGAGCGTGTCGTTCGGTGGCGAGAGCGAGGTGGAGGGTGACCCGGTATCGCGTCAAGCCGAGCAAGCCGGCCTCGGCGTTGGGGATGGTCGTCGGCGTGGCGTTTGTGGGGATAGGTCTCTTCGTGGCCATCCCGACGTTCGGCGCGTTTGGCGTCTTCTGGACGCTAGTCGCGGTGGCGATTACGGTCTTCAACGCGATCAACGTGTTCTCGGAGTCGGGCGTCGCCGGCACGGAGATCATCGAGGACGACGGGCCGCTGGGGGCGGAGCAGTTGCCCTTTGACGAGCGGCTGCGGCGATTGGAGCAACTCCGCAAGGATGGTCTCGTTTCGGATGAGGAGTACCAGCGCAAGCGGGCCGAGCTTCTCGGCGAGCGTTGGTGAGATGCGGACCGGATGCCGAATCGCTCTCATAGCCCATCGACTTGAGGCATACGAGTCCCCTGGTATGGCCTGATCTCTACTCGTGGTTGCCGAGCTTCGGTATCGGCTGAAAGATCCACGCTTGGGGCTGGGGCAACCCGAGATCCCGCGTACCATTGGTGACAGGGTCGGCTCGTCTCCGACGCGGCAATGAGATGTATCCGGTCGCTGCACCAGAGCCTCACCGCTGGCGCGGTTTCGGGCAGGTGAGCAAGGCGTTAGGTGGGCGAGGACGGACAGTGGGCGAGGTCTCAAAGGGGGTGGCAAACCGCTGGTTCCCGGTTGAGCCTGGCCGCGTTCGCCGGTCCTTCCAGAACCACCCGTGGGTGTTCGCGTACTACTTCCAGCCGCCCGACGAACGAGACGATGAGAACTGGTATCACGCCGTGGTATTCCGAGACGAGAATCGGACGCAATTCGGCGCGTTCGAGTTCATCGCCGAGGATGTCACCGTGCCGGAGTTCGAGCGTCGGTACGACAAGCGGAGGATCGCTCTGCGTGTAATCACCGACCCCGAGTTTCGCAACTCCCTGCTGCGAGATTCGACGGTGCTGCGGGAGCTTTGGCGGCGGCGTTGACGTGTAGGCCAGCAAAGGGCCATCCGGGCCGCTCTCATTGCCTACCGACTTGAGAAACACGAAACCCTGGCCCGGCCTGACCACTCGACCGGAGTTCCTCGGCAATTCGCTTGACGGCGGTATGGGCGTCGAATCACAATCAGCTTCGCGGTGAAGAGAGCCGAGTCGATCTCCCGCAGAGACTGGCCGCGATTGCTTCCGGGGAGTGAGGATGCCTCACACTCGCACGCACATGGGCTCCGGGCGTTAGGCGGCGGAGACTGGAGGACGTTGATGGCATGAGAACGGTCGAGTCATCGGTACTTCATCACTGTCCGCGGCGAGGACTGGCCGCGGGTGTTCACCCAGGAAGGGCCGGCGTGGGAGTGTTTCGAGCGACACAAGGCCGATGTCATCGAGTTTGTCGAGGAATTCTTGGTAGCGGAGTTCGGCGGGTACTTTGTCTGGAGCCAGAACCGGCTCTACCCCAGTTAAGCGAGGCGGGAGAGACCGATGGCGCACCTTGTAGACTTCATCAAGGAAGAGCCCTTGGCATTGGCTCGCAAGAAGCTCGCCGCCGCGCACGACTTCATCGTTTCCCGGGCACAGGTGGCACTTCGACAGCCTCCGACTGCTCAAGCGGGTTGGGGCATCTCGACCAAACGATTGAAAGTTGATCTTTCGGGCCACGAGCGTCCTGAACTGGTGAAGAAGGGTTCCGAGCGATTGGCTGAGATCCTCAATATCGCTGCAACCATCGAGCGCCTGCTGGGGGCATTGCTGTGGTTCGAGCAGGAGCCAAGGTTCCAATGGCTTGAGGTGCAGATTTGCCATCCTTCCACCAGTAGCGCCAAGAACTCAAACGACTTGGTGCTTGCGGAGAAGAACGGGCTTGTTTGCGTTCGGTGTGAGGTCTGCGATGTCGCGGCCCGGAGCGCTGGCCAGAACGGGAAGGAGCAGAAAGACCTGAAAAGCCTGCGGTGTGAATCTGGGGTGCCCAAAGACGGCATCTATCGCTTTCTGTGTACTTCGAGTGAATTCGCGGACGCTCTAACAAGCGAGAAGCGGGATTGGGCCATGTTGCTTTATCGGTACATCGCCCATCCCGTAGCCGACGGATCAGAAACATTCATGCTAGAGGTTCTGGCCCCGGACGATCAGCGCTGAACCGCTCACCTGACCCCCCGACATGAGAAACACGAATCCCCTTCCTCCCCCTCCTCGTGACCAATCAGCGCGCAACGCGAACTCTGAGCCTTTGGAGAGGTATCCACCCCCGCGAAGGAGTTCTCCCCCACCTCGGGGTTGAGGCTGGTAGGTGATCTGCGACGACCGACCCCCCACTCTGGTCGATCACCCAGCCGGATTGCAGACGGCTACAGACGGGGTTACGATCGATCCTGCCTTCCTGACCCGCCCCCTGGAGCCCGATCATGACCTCCCGCTGGTGCCGATCGGGTGGACGACATGATTTGCCC
>PLDW01000425.1:4148-49912 GCA_003136315.1 Gemmataceae bacterium
GCAAACCGTGTCGTACACCCGTGCCGATCCCTGTGCGTGGTAGCGTCCGCCTTGGCCCTCGTCGGGGTGTTTCTGGCGTTGGGACAGGTGCTGTCTCCTGAACTTTTCGCTGCCCCCGCTCCGGCAGAACCGAAGCCGGGCGATACGCGGGAATTCACCATCGCTACGGGTGTGAAGATGGTGTTCTGCTGGATTCCACCGGGGACAGCACAGTTGGGCTCACCCAAGGCTGAGCAGGACTACCTAACCCACACTTTCCTCGAAGGGAAGCGGGAGGAGTGGCTGGACCATGAGAACGAGACAGCTCGGGGGCGGTTCACAAGCAAAGGGTTTTGGCTGGGAAAGTATGAGGTAATGCAGGGGGAGTGGATAGCCGTGATGAAAGTGGACAACCCGAGTTACTTCGACGGGACAAAGAACAACAAGGCGAAGGGGATGGTCACCACCCGGTTCCCGGTGGAGAACGTCTCGTGGGGCGACTGCCAGGACTTCCTGAAGGCATTGAACGAGCGGGGCGGGGCGGCGGGAGTGTTCGGGGGTGTGGGCCGCTTTGTGCTTCCACACGAGGACGAGTGGGAATACGCCTACCGCGGTGGGAAAGGGAACGGTCGGGCGTTTTACTGGGGTGACACGCTCAACGGGACCGAGGCAAATTGCAACGGCAACTACCCCTACGGTGGCGCAGCGAAAGGTTCCTACCTGGAACGGACGGCGGAGGTGGGGAGCTACGAGTCGAAATCGCCGCACCCGTGGGGGTTGTGCGACGTGGCGGGAAATCTCTGGGAATGGTGCGATAATAATTTTTTGAAATCAAGCGATAATCGTGTCGTTCGTGGTGGTTCCTGGAGCTACGTCACCGGGGACTGTCGCGCTGCGTATCGCTATGGTCTCACGCCCGATAACCGCTACGACTGCTACGGTTTTCGTGTTTGTTTCCGCCTGGACTGATTGCTATTAACGGCTGGGCAACGCGACCGGTGAGCGTCCGGACCGATCCCATCACGACCACAAGCCCGGGGGACCGTTCCCCCGGGCCGTTGCCTTTCTCAGAAGGGAACGGGCTCGATCATCATCATTCCGAACTCCTCGACCTCCCGAACCGTCACCTTCGACCCGTGTTTCTTCAGGAGCTTCCGGGCTTGCTTCTTCGAGACGATCACGAACCCGAGGATGTCCCCCGCGTAGACGTTCACCTCATCCACCCGGTTCAGCATGGCCCGCCTCAGCCCCTGCTCCCGCCGTGTCGTCTTGCCCGTCCGTTGTTCCAGGGTGTAAACTGCCATCGCCTGACCCCCTCATCGGGTTTGGGAAGTGGCCCGGGTGGTGTTGGCGCACCATCCGGGCTGCGTCGTTTCCGTCACCATGACAGACCCGACATATATTGTATAGGGAATTCCCTAGAGATCAGCCAAGAGGAGATCTTGATTTTCTCTGGGGATTTCCCTATACTTCTGTCGGAGGGTCACATATGCGGAATGCCACCCAGGGCACGAAACAGTTAGGGCTGGAGGTTGACGCTGAGTTGGTCGACCGGATCAAGGCGTTCGCCAAAGGCAGAGGGGAGACGCTTCGGAAGGTTGTCGAGACCGCGCTCCGCCGGCACATGGCGTACCCGCCTCCCGTACAACCCCCACCAGTCCCCCCACCCCATCCGTTCCCGGACTCTCCGCCGATAGCAGGGGCCGAGGTCGAACCCGAGCGAACCCCAACGCCAGCGGGAAAGAGAAGCCGAGGCGCAGGCAGGGGACCGGGGAAGGTGAAGTAAACGCAACGCGGCCGGAACTCCTGGGCGCTGTCGCTGGTGTGTTCAGGCTGTGGGTGTGGTCGGATGTGGACGGTGCAACTTTTTGGAGTCTTCCCAATGGCTCATCTCGTTCGCCAGACCAAAACGTACTTTGTCGATGTCTCGGGTACGCGTGTCCCGAAGGGAACCCCCGGAGCAAAGAAGGTCCGTGAGAAGTTGTCGAAATGGTACGGCCAAGGCGTCCCTGGTTACCCGCCGAAGAAGCGGATACCCTTGGCGACAGACAAGGCGTCCGCTCAACGGATGCTCGACGAGATGGTGCGGCGGGCCGAGCGTGGCCACGCGGGGTTGCCCGATCGGGACGCCGGCCGGTTGCCCCTGGCCGATCACCTGACCGCGTTTGAATCCGACCTTTCTCTCGGCCTCGCGACCAAGGTTGGGAAAAAGCGAACAGCGCCGGACCCGAAGCAAGTTCAACTCGTCGTCCAGCGAGTGCGGGATCTCCTCGCTGGCTGCAAGTTCGCATACCCGACCGACCTGAACACGGACGCGCCGGCCAAGTTGGCGAGATACCTTCAGGGGCGAGTGAAGCTGAAGCGAAAGGATGGCGGGTTCTCAGCTCAGACGGCAGATTTCTACCTTGCGGCGGCCCGACGATTCGCCCGATGGATTTCCCACAAGGCGACCATCGCGGCCGACCTGTTCGATGGCCTTCCAGGGTTCGACCCATCGCGGGAGCGAACCCATGCCAAGCGTGACGTCCCGCCGGAAGAACTTGCCCGGGTTCTTGACGCGGCCCGCGAGAGCACCCAGGTGGTTCGGAGCCTCACCGGGCCTGACCGGTATCACCTCTACCTCGTCGCATTTGGGACGGGGTTCCGCGCGAGTGAACTGGCAGCACTCCAGCCCGAACACTTTCACATCGACGCCGACCCGCCTGCCGTGACACTCCCTGCCAAGGTGGCGAAGAACAAGAAGTCGATGCGATTCCCCCTCGCGCCAGGCGTGGCAGCCGCCCTCCGCGGGTATTTGCCCGGGAAACCGGCTGGGGCTGCTGTGTGGCCGGGAGGCTGGCACAAACACGCAGCGAAGATGCTTCGGGTGGACCTGGCAGCGGCAAACGTCCCCTACATCGTCCAGGGGCCGAACGGGGCGGAGTACGCCGACTTCCACGCGCTGCGACACACCTTCTGTTCGGCGATGGCTGCGGCCGGGACCGGGGCGAAGGAACTTCAAACCCTCGCTCGGCATTCCGACCCTCGGTTGACCTTCAACCTCTACACCCATGCCCGGACCGGGGAGTTGGCCAAATCGATCGGGCGTCTTGTGATTCCCACGGTCGGGGCAGATTCAAACCCGTTTGCGGGCCTGACCCGGGAGGAACTCGAAGGGTTGACGGCCGGCTTGTGGGGCATGTTGGGAACCCTACTCGCACCCATTCGGGATACACCCCGGGATACACCTACCGCGGAGATTCCGGGGGACAGCGGGATACACCCGGGGACGGATTCCGCCCGCGGAGTGAAGGGATAGGCAACGAAAAAACCCCTTGCGGGCAAGGGGTTTAGGACGCATTGGGACTGTCTGAGACTGCTGGAGACTAAGAGGCCTCGCCCGGATTCGAACCGGGGAATAACGGTTTTGCAAACCGTTGCCTTACCACTTGGCGACGAGGCCGTATCGACTGCGACGACTGAGGAAATCCTATCGGTTATGGCGGATGATGTCAACCGCCGCCACCCTTCCTATCGGCTCATATCACTAAAGACTTCAACCGCTCGGCAAGTTCACGAATTCGTCGCTGGTATTCGCTCCGAGCCGCTGCGTATCCGGCTGGGGTCACACGACCCGCCCGCAGATACTCCAACACCACTGCCTCCGCCACCATGAACTCCGGGCAGGCGTCTGCGACCAGCCCGGCGAGTTGCACCGGGATCGTGGTCACCCCGTTCCGATCCCCGTGGAGCAAATCGCCTGGGTTCACCCACACCCCACCCACTCGTACCGGTACTCCCAGTTCCACGATCTGAGTGTATCCGTGTGAACAGATCGTTCCGGCCGTAAAACACGGAAACTTCAACGGTTCGACCTGCTCCAAATCACGCCCAGCCCCGCTCGTGATGAGTCCCACGCACCCGAACGCCTTGTACGTGGTACACATGACCTCCCCGAACGTGGCCGCGACCGCCGGATCATCGAGATCCTGGAAGACCACGACCTGCGGCAACGAGACACTCGCCAGATACTCGACCTGGCGCGCCAGTCCGGCGTAGATGTCCCCGGCCCGAGGCGGCGCTGCGGCCCGGAAGGTGGCCGTTGTCGCGAAACCGACCATCGGTGGCAATTGGGGGTAAGATGCCTTGATCCGGGCATCCATGTAACCGGCCGTTCGAGGCATCACCTCAAACAGCTCCATCACGTTGCAAACCGTGGGTGTGTCGAACGTTCGGAGTCTTTCGATAACAGCGGGCGAATACTCGGTGGTGGGCATCATGGCCTCGGACCGAAACCGGAGAGGAGCGGTGGGCTCAGCGCGAATCCGTATCACGTGTTCGCGATCTGCACTCCGGTCATGTTACCACCATCCGGCGGGACGAGCAGGCATTTCTGCCCGGTCACAAACCGCCTGAAACCACGGATTTGCATTCACCCCCGGAGGGGAAAGAATTTCAGAAACTTTTCCGTTGCGACAACCGGCCTCCCGGTGTACTATCAATATTCTCGAGATTGGATACGGCCATCCTGCCAGCGCGCTCCCACCTACCCACCCACCCTCACAGGGTGCCTTGTCATGCTTAACATTCCCTTCGGCCGAACTCGGTTCTGCGACGGGATTTCCCGTCGCAACTTCCTCAAGGTTGGCACATTCTCGTTTGGCGCAGCGTCACTGTCTCTCGCCGACCTCTACCGTGCGGAAGCTGCTGGAACCACCCAAAACGGGCGGTCACTGGCCGGGCACAAAGCTGTCATCAACATCTTCCTCGGTGGCGGTCCACCCCACCAGGACATGTGGGACATCAAAACCGAAGCCCCCGCCGAGATCCGCGGCGAATTCAAGCCCATCGCCACATCCGTCCCCGGCATTCAGATCGGTGAGACGTTCACCCGCATTGCCAGGTCCGCCGACAAGTTCGCATTCATCCGCAGTGTGATCGGTGCCCAGGGCGGGCATGATGCCTACCAGTGTACGACCGGGTGGAAGAAAGAATCCCTCGCCACGATGGGCGGCCGACCCAGCCTTGGTAGCACGGTCGCCCGGGTCCAGGGCAGTGTCGACCCGTCTGTCCCGCCCTTCATCGGACTGGCCGAGCGAACCCAGCACGCACCCTGGAGCGATCCCGGGCAGGTCGGGTTTCTGGGTGCCACCTACGCCCCGTTCAAGCCAAGCGGCCCCGACCTCGCCAACATGGTTCTCAACGCTGCGAACAAGGACCACCTGCCAGATCGCAAGCGACTCCTTGCAAGCTTTGACGACCTGAAGCGGGAAATCGATGCGGGCGGGGTGCTCCGGGGGGCTGATGCCCACACCGAGCGGGCCATGAACGTCCTCACTTCCAGCCGATTGGTCGAGGCCCTGGACCTCTCCCGCGAGAGCCCCAAGGTTCGCGAGCGATACGGCGACGGGAAGCCCTTCCAGTTCCAGTACGATGGCGCTCCGACGGTCAACGAACACCTCCTCATGGCCCGCCGACTGGTCGAGGCCGGGGCCAGGGTGGTCACGCTGAGCTACGGACGATGGGACAGCCACGGGAAAAACTTCGACCTCGTCCGCGACCACGGAGCGAAACTCGACCGGTGCCTGACCGCCCTCGTCGAGGATCTGGACGTGCGCGGAATGCTGGACGACGTGACGGTCATCGCCTGGGGCGAGTTTGGCCGGACCCCACAGGTCAACAAGGAAGGCGGTCGCGACCATTGGCCGCAGGTGAGTTGTGCCATCCTGGCCGGGGGCGGGATGAAGACCGGCCAGGTGATCGGCTCGACCACCCGTAACGGGGGTGATGCCAAGGACCGTCCGGTCACCTTCGGCGAGATCTTTGCCACCCTCTACCACAACCTCGGACTCAACCCAGAAACGGCCACCATGATGGATCCGACTGGCCGACCCCAACACCTGGCTGAAGGTCGAGCAATGCCTGAACTCGTCTCATAAAGTTGTCAGTTGTCAGTTTAAAGCTAAGGCCAGATCCTTTTGGACGGGATCTGGCCTTAATGTTTTGAAGAATGACCCCGGAGGGGTCACAGNNACGGTGACAATGACGTAAGCACGGTGGTCTGATCTAAAGACCCCCCAGCCCCCTTCGAAAGGGGTGAGAAAGAGGGGGGGGTGGAAGAATGGATGAACATGCCACCCGATCCTGAGCCGCGTCGAGTAACGGCATGTTTTTCTCCACCCCTTTTGAAGGGGGGGGTGGGGGGTGGATTGACGACTCAGTGCTGACAAGGGACCGGCACTTAGAACTTGTCCAAGATCAAANNTGCCCGTGCCACCAGATTTCACGCTCTCGTTTCTGAACAACTCCTTAGCCGGTGGTTGAGCGTAGCTCTACCACCGGAAGCGGTGGCGGTGACGACGACGCGAACACGATGGCCCAAATCTGTCTGCATCTCTCCTCATCCCCACAGTCCGGGCACAGGGACACTGGTCGTGGTCTCGTGGCTCGCGAGAAATGTCGTTGGGTTGGTGACGCCGGGCTGGAATCAGGACCAGCGGACAAAACCGCTCGACTGGTAGGCAGAAGGGAGTCAAACCGCCCTCCGGCTCCCCCTTCCTTCTTAGGGAAGGGGGTTGGGGGGTTAGGTTTTCTCCGGAAGTGCTAAGGAATAATTCGCCTGAGGTCGGGATCACATCTTGAGACGCCGGACCGAGCCGACCCTCACCTCTGCTCGGCCAGCGGGATGGCTCATTTCGTCTCTTCCTTTGAAATCGGAGGTTCGCGATGAAGCGGTTCGCCGTTTCCGGGCTGGCGTGCGCCCTAGCTGCAGTCGTGGTCGGCTGTGGCCCGATGCAGTCGCCGCTGCCTCAGCGGTTCGATGCCGAGAATCAGAAAACCATCGACGAGAGCTGGGACCGGGCGTTTACCCCCGTCGACCGATTCGACCACCAGGGGCTCCTCGATTTGATGATTGGCACCCAGGCGTATCAGTTCGGGGTGGACATGTTCTCCCTCCGAGCCGAGAAACACTTCGCAGGGGGGAAGGTCGTCATGGAGGTGAGTTTCGACCGGACCAAGCCGGACGACGACCGGTTCGAGGTCACAGTTTTCGACAAGGAGGGGAAGTTCGTCCGGCTCGAGCGTTTCCACAGGAAGGAGGTGGAGGAAACGTATGGAGCGCTCTACGTGAACCTGCCACCACCAATTGATGCGAATCTCCCGAATCAACCCAAGGTGGCTGCGCCACGGGCCGGGCACGAGGCTCGTTGGAACCGGATTCGGGAGATATTCCCTCAGCCGAACGAGCCAGTCAAGCCGGGCCCAGCCCCGATGGTCCAGCCGAAGGGTTGATCCTGTTCTCCATTTCTTCTTCCGTTGTGGCTCTCCCGCGCAGTATCGCAACCCCTCGATTTCTTGGCTCGGCCTTTTCCCTGGTTCCCACGCTCCGCGTGGGAACGATTCATATAAGAACAAAAGAATATATTAGCTATATTTTCTCTCTGAATTTGGCTTTTCTCAGTGCTCTCTGTGACTCTGTGGTAAATCCTCTTCTTACCTCGTTCTCCCACTCTGACGTCTACACAGGAATGGAATCCGCTCCCTATCCCGTTATCCTCTCGGGTGCCTTGCCGGTCGGTAAGGTAGAGGGCTCGACCGACCGAATTCGCGATGCGGCCAATGCCTCCCTCCACACCGGATTGCATTCCGGCGTCGATCCCATTCCCACCCGAACGTGATCGGACATCGTGTTGCCTGTGGTCGCCGCGATCAGGCGGACCGGGGGACGCGCGCGCCGACTTGATCGGAGTACAACCGATGAGAGCGCTCGAACAACTTCTGTTCTGGGTCCACGGGATGTCGTCCGCCGCGTGGTTCGGAGCCATCTTCTACCGAACCCTGATTGTGGATGCGAAAGCGTTCGGATACTTTCCGGACCGTGCCGATTACGAACGGTTTTCCACTTACCTTGCCCACGGAATGCGCTATCTGGTGACGGCCGGGATACTCACGTCTGGGCTGTCCGGGTTTGCGCTGATGGGCTTGCGGTGGGACGCTACCAACGAGGCGTGGCTCGGGCTCATGGTGGGGAAAGTCGCTGTCTGGCTGGCAGCGTGCGGGTTGTTCGCGTATGTGTCGTGGATTCACTGGCCGTGGCGGAGCCTGGCGGCCCCGCACGAATTCGCAGAGTATCGGCGCTCAGGGGTACTCCTGGCGGTCGGGATGGTTGTCCTCTCGGGGGCCGGGTTCGCTCTCGGTCAAGCGTGCCGGCTCGCCTATCCGCTGGGCGGTGGATCACTCGGTTCTGGATTCTGATAGGCGCAAGTAGGGGAATGGACTGCCCCGAATCAGGGGAGCAGGTCGGCAACCTTCACCAGTGCTGTCGGAGCAGCGAGTGGTGAGACGGTTTCGTCTGGCCCGAGAGTGAGGTGAGTGCGATAGGCCGTCGCACCAAGCCCGACCGGAAGAGGAACGGGGTCGCGAAAGACCAGCAGTTGGCGGTGCTCCAGATCCAGCACCCAGTATTCCGGAACCCCTGCGGTTGCGTACAACTCGGCCTTCGTGGTGGTGTCGTAATCCCGGCTGGTGTCCGAAACCTCGACGACAAGCAGGGCCGAGGTTGGGGTGATGAGGGTCTCCCGCGGACCCCCGGTGACGACTGCTACATCGGGTTCGGGGTCGCTATCGCCCAGATTGATCGGAGCCTGGACCCGGACGTAAAAGCCAGGGCCGAATGCTGCCTTGATCGCATCGGTGGTGAGCGAGACCCCGGCCACATGTGGTTCGCTGATGGGCGACATGAGTACGATCTCCCCGCAGATCAATTCGACGTGTCGGCCCGCGAAAAACCCGAGTTCACCGAGCCGGTAATACTCGGCTCGGGTCCACCGAACCGGGCGAGGTCCACGAGCGTGGGGAAGCGGGACCGAGAAGGGGTGGGGCGAGGTAATAACCGCGGACATCTCGTGAATCTCCTTCCGGAAACGGGCTGCCAGAACTCGCCGATTTCCAGACCGCCTTTGATCGAGCATCAGGGGAGCAGGTCGGCGACCTTCACCACAGCGGTGGGAGCGGCAAGCGGGGAGACCGTTTCGTCTGGCCCGAAAGTGAGGTGAATGCGGTAGGCCGTCGCACCGAGTCCGGGTGGGAGAGGGACGGGCTCGCGGAAGACCAGCAGTTGGCGGTGCTCCAGATCGAGCACCCAGTAATCTGGCACTCCTGCGGTTGCGTACAACTCGGACTTCGTGGTGGTGTCGTTGTCAAGTGAACTGTCGGCTACCTCAATGATCAGTAATGCGGTTTGCGGGTGATCGGCGTAATCTTCGAACCGTCCAGGGAGGATCGACACATCTGGTTCCGGATCACTGTCGATCAGGGCCAATGGTTCCTGACGGGCGACCCATCCGAGCCCCGCAAAGGCCCGTTCCATCACCTCCGCAGTTTTCCGACACCCCACGACATGGGGCCAACTCTTGGGGCTCATCTCGATGATCTCCCCGTGGATTCGCTCGACCCGGCGGTCGGCGAAGAACCCGATTTCGCCAAGTCGGTAGTATTCCTCCCGGGTGTAGCGGACCGGGTCCGGACCGGGAGAGGAAGCCGGAGCAGTGACACCGGCGGACATGGCAGGCACCTCCGACAAGCAGGATGAAGCGATCCAGAAGACCGCCCGGCGATATCGGCATCAGGGGAGCAGGTCGGCGACCTTGACCACAGTGGTCGGGATTGCGAGTGGCGCGACAGTGCCGGCGGCTCCGAGGGTCAGTTGGGTCTTGTAGGTGTGCCCGTGTGATGTCGTCGGGTCTGGAATCGGGTCGCGGAAGACGAGCAATTGCCGCGCGTTGACATCCAGTACCCAGTAGTCGGCGATCCCACCGGCCGCATAAATGCTGAGCTTTACTGTCGTGTCGTATCGCACGGATGAATCTGACACCTCGACAACTAAGGTGGCTGTGGTCGGGTGGGTCGTGTAGTCACCCGGCTTTCCGGCAACGACTGCCACATCCGGTTCGGGGTCGGTTGTCTGGCCGAGGACGAGGGGCTTGGCCACCCGAACATGCCATCCCTTCCCGAACGTTTCGCGAATCAGGTCTTCGGTCTTCGTGGCGGCAATCGCGTGCGGCGGGTCTTGCGGTCCTTCCTCAAGGATCACACCAGCGATGAGCATGGCCCGACGACCCTCGAACATACCGAGGTCGCCGAGGGAGTGGAACTGGTCCACCGTCCAGATCAGATTCCGAGGCGAACCCGTTGGGACCGGCGTGTGGATGTGTGCGGGCATCATCGGTGGACCCTCCTTCACCCCGAGCGTAGCGTGTGGCACTGCCACAGACCAGATCGACTCCACCACCCGGTTGCGATTGGCGAGAGGTCAGGGGAGGAGGTCGGCGACCTTCACCACAGCGGCCGGGGCGGCAAGCGGGGAGACGGTTTCGTTTGGCCCGAAGGTGAGGTGAATGCGATAGGCCGTCGCTCCGAGTCCGGACGGGAGAGGGACCGGGTCGCGAAAGACCAGCAGTTGGCGGTGCTCCAGATCAAGCACCCAGTATTCCGGCACCCCGGCCGTGGCGTACAACTCTGCTTTTGTGGTGCTATCCAGAAACAGCGAAGAGTCGGCAATCTCGACGACCAGCACGGCCGTGGTCGCCTGGCGTGTCGCGTAATCGCGGATCGAGCCCTCGACCACGGCAAGATCGGGACCCGGATCATTCCGGGTGCCGACGTCCAGGGCCATTTGATTTCGGACGTGGTGCCCGGTCGCGAATGCCACTCTCAAGAACTCTTGCATGAGGTTCAAAGCGGTATTGTGCGGCGGGGCGGGCTGCGGCATCGTCAGGATCTCCCCGTCGATCAACATCGTCTTCATGTCGCGGAACAGGCCAGCCTGACCGAGTTGGCGGTACTCCTGAATCGTCCAGCGGTAGGGTTGTGGACCGATACCAGGTGTCTTCGGGTGGGTTCCCGCAGGGGTTGGGGTGATAGTAGCTGGTGTCATGCGATTCTCCTTCGATCGCGGAGCAGATCCTCAGTTCTTGGCGAGGGCCAGATCGATCACATGCATCATGGCAACGATCATCTAGAACGGCCGACGCAGTGCGAAATCCGGTTACACCACACTCCGGGCACGATCTGCGATGCGGACAACCGGATCTGGTTGGATTGCGACCGCACCTTCGACCTTCAGTTGATCCTGAATAGCCTCTCTGACAATTCCGGTCATCAAAATAGCTAGGTTTGCAATCGGATTGACGATTCGTTCTTCATTTCGTGACTTGGTCTTTGCTGTCGTAATCTTGTCCTGGACATGCTCAGCGATGATTCTCCCCTTCACCAATTCAATTTGCCCAAGATCCTCATTTGTTTCAGGATCCTTGATCATTTCACTCAGATCATAGATGATAAACTCCATGCCCTTCTTGACACCGTCATTCGCTCCAGCGGCAAGGACGATTTCTGTGGGGCTGTGAATTCTGGCCACTTTGGTGTAAATCACTGTCGATTCCTCCATAACGTCGTAATGATGGATGCCAGATGCGGGATCGCCTCCGCGACCTGAGCAAAATTGAGATCAGGCAGGCCCGTCAGAACCAGAGCGATCTCCACGCCGCACGCTTTGACACCCTCCACAAACGCCTCGCCCGCCAGGCCCGCTTGATCCGATCACTGAGCATATCCTCAGATCCTGGCGAGGACCAGATCGACTACCCAACAGCCGCGAACATGCGGACCGGTACTGCGACAGTGATCGAGGATGGCAAGGTTCTCGCACCCGGCGTCTTGAAGGGCGTCGGCAAGGATCGGCATCCGGTCAAAGGCACGCTCGGCGT
The DNA here is from genome assembly GCA_003136315.1 of Gemmataceae bacterium. GTDB lineage: Bacteria > Planctomycetota > Planctomycetia > Gemmatales > Gemmataceae > Urbifossiella. The sequence continues at coordinate 15,875 of PLDW01000425.1, forward strand.
AGATGCCGTTTGCGAGGGCAAGGATGGTGGAAGAGAGCCACGACGGATTGAGGGCGACTGGGCGGAAGGGGTTGCCGAAGATTTCACGGAGAAGATGACATTGGGCTATCTGTTCCTCTTCGCATTTCGGTTCGTTCCCTGCGAAGACACTTTGCATTTCGTACACAGCCCAGTTGGCTGCTAAAATGCCGGTCTTCTGAACTGCCGCAGCCGCGGTCCAGGCAATGGTAGCTTCCTGCATGGAAGTCCAAGAAGCATCATCTCCAGCCCACATCGCCAGTTCGTCTGCCGTTCGCAGATCTTTATTCGTAGCCTCTCCGTCCGCAAATTTTTCTCCTACTTCAATACTTCTGAAACTGTCGTGGTGAAGATATAAATCCCAGATGCGGCGACAGCAGGCGCAGGCAAACAGCCGCAATTTCCGATCACTCACCTTGCCCCGCAGGAACCCCAGCATCGGCGGCGGGTTGGTCGCACTCAGCCATTCTTCTTCGGTCATACCCGCCCCTCCGGTCACTGCCGACCGGCAACGAAGGCGGCCGGGCCGAGCCCGGCCGCCCGCTTCGTGTACTTACTCCTTCAGCGTCGGCTTGAAGTCGAGCGTCTTGACCAGGAACGCCCACTGGTCGGCGACCTCCTCGATCACCTTCGTGGTCGGCTTCCCGGCCCCGTGACCGGCCTTGGTCTCGATTCGGATCAGCGTCGGCGCTGACCCCCGCTGCGCGGCCTGGAGGGCCGCCGCGAACTTGAAACTGTGCCCCGGAACGACCCGGTCGTCGTGGTCTGCGGTCGTTATCAGCGTTGCCGGATACTCTCGCGATCCCTTGTTCAGGAGCACGTGGTAGGGGCTGTACGCTGCCAGCGCGGGGAACTCGTTCGGGTTGTCGCTGGAGCCGTAATCGTCGACCCAGTACCGGCCGGCTGTGAACTTCTGGAACCGGAGCATGTCCATCACACCGACCGCCGGCAGGCACGCGCCGTAGAGGTCTGGCCGCTGGGTCATGCACGCTCCGACCAGCAAGCCGCCGTTGCTCCCGCCCTGGATCGCCAGCTTCTTCGGGTTGGTGTACTTCTCCTTCACCAGATACTCGGCCGCAGCGATGAAGTCATCGAAGACGTTCTGCTTGGTGAGCTTCGTCCCGGCCCGGTGCCAGGCGTCACCGTATTCGCCACCACCGCGCAGGTTCGCCAGGGCGAATACCCCGCCCATCTCCATCCACGCCAGGCGGCTGACTGAGAATCCCGGAGTCAGCGAGATGTTGAACCCGCCATACCCGTACAGCAGAGTGGGGTTCGTACCATCGAGCTTGAGCCCCTTCTTGTGGGCGATAAACATCGGTATCCGGGTGCCGTCCTTGCTGGTGTAGAAGACTTGTTTCACCTCGTACTGGCTGGGATCGAACTTCACGTGGGCTTGCCGCAGGAGCGTGCTCTTGCCGGTGATCAGGTCGTAACGGTAGATGCTCGGGGGGGTGGCGAAGCTACTGAACGAGTAGAACGTCTCGGTCTCAGCCCGGCGTCCACCGAACCCACCGGCCGTCCCGATTCCGGGGAGTTGCACGTCTCGCACCAGTGCCCCGGTCAGGTCGTGGATTTTCACCACCGTCTTCGCGTCCTGAAGGTAGCTGAGCACAAACAGGTTGCCGACCAAATTGACGGATTCGAGCGTATCTTTCGCCTCCGGGACGATTGTCTTCCAGAACTGCTTGTCCGGGTTGCGGGTGTCGATCGCGATGATTTGGTACTTCGGGGCGTTGTAGTCGGTCTGGAAATAGAAGACCGGGCCATCGTTCCCAAGGAACGAAAACTTGTTCTCGTGATTGGGGACAAGGTCGATCGGGAGCCCAAATGGCTCAGCCAGATCCTTGTACGCTTCCCGGGATTTCCGGCTCGTCGTTCCATCCCCAATACTGATGATCAGGTAGCGGCCATCCTCGCTCACAGTCCCGCCGACCGACCACTTCGGGTGATCGGGCACCTGATAGACCAGGACATCGTCTGACTGCGGGGTGCCAAGGCGGTGGTAGTACAGTTTCTGGTTCTCGTTCAGGGCCTGGAATGCAGCGTCCTTCAGCGGTTCGGGGAATCGACTGTAGAAAAACCCCTTCCCGTCATTCGTCCAGGAGGCTCCGCTGAACTTCACCCAGCGCAGTTCATCCGGGAGCGGTTTGCCGGTGGCGACATCCAGGGTGTGCCAGGTGTTCCAGTCCGACCCGGCCTCGGCCTGTCCGTATGCGAGGTACTTCCCATCGTCGGTCATCGCCATCCCGGACAGGGCGATGGTTCCGTCCTTGCTCCAGCCATTTGGGTCGAGGAGCACCCGGGGTTCGGCGTCGAGCGCATCCTGGACGTACATCACGCTCTGGTTCTGGAGACCGTTGTTCTTGAAGAAGAAGTACTTCCCGCCGGCCTTGAACGGGGCGGAGAACTTCTCGTAATCCCACAGTTCGGTGATCCGCTTCTTGATCGCTGCGCGTTCGGGGATGGAATCGAGGAACGCGGTGGTCACCTTGTTCTCGGCCTCGACCCAGTCGGCCACATCCTTCGACTTGCGGACATCGTCTTCGAGCCAGCGGTACGGATCGGGCACCTTGGTCCCGTGGTAGTCTTCCACCACGTCGCCCGTTTTCGTGACGGGGTACTTCAACTTGGCCTCCTGAGCGGACACGAACACGACAACCAGAGACGCAGCCACCAGGGCCGCGGCCCAACGGGACATGAGCATCGGGAATGACTCCTTCAACATGCCGGCGGGCACCACGCTCCGGCTGGGGAATGCAACGGGAGAATTATAAGGAGGGACCGGGAGAAGGGGTAAGTCGTGCCGGTTGTATCGGATCTGCTTCGAGAGGTTGGTGGGACATGAGGAGTTCAGGATGTTGGCCGGGTGGGCAACCCGACGAGTTCTTAGGACTGAGGGAATCCCACCCTCGGAGAGAGAGGGGCTCTGTCTGGATGGCCTCATCTCCGCCTTCCTTTCCAGGGAAGGGGGTTGGGGGGTTAGGTTTCTGAGGTGAAGATGATTGGCCCTTCCCGCCTTCAGGCTCACAAGATCAACGATCTTCAGGTGTTCCGCGGGATTGCGATTCTGGTCGTGCTTCTCGAACACGCTCCCCAGGCCGAGATTATCCTCTCCTTGTTCCCGCACCCGATTGCCGTTCCGGGGTGGCTCGGGGTCGATCTGTTCTTTGTCATCAGCGGATATGTCATTACCCGATCGCTGGTTCGGGATCGGTTCGAGCCGCTTTCGTTCCTGATCCGGCGACTGTTTCGGCTAACCCCTGCCTTGCTGCTTCTGGTCGGCCTGGTCGGCGGAGTCTCGCTGGCCCTGAGTCAGGGCGACATCCCGGGGCTGAAACCCTCGGACTGGGTGCCAGATCCGGCCAAGTTCTGGTTAGCCCTGGCATCTGTTCTGTGCGGCTACGCCACATTCCGCGCACCGTGGGACGGCGGCATCCTGGCCGTTGCGTGGAGCCTCTCGGTCGAGGATCAGTTCTATGCCGCGCTCGCCGTTGTCTGTGCAGTCGGTGCCCTTGCACTGCGACGACGAGCCCCACAAGCGATTCCTGGCCTCCTTTTCGTTCTGGCGGCCGGGCTCTACCTCACCATCACCTGGATGCGGTTGTCGCTTTTGTTCACAGGGCACTTCAAGGGAACGTCGTCGCCCCCACTCTTCTATTTGCAAGCATTTCGATTCGACTTATTGGCACTCGGGGTAATCCTTGGGTTCATCGGTCCGCGATTCCATCATCGGATGGGCGCGAGCGTCAACAACTGGGGGCCGTTCTGGACCCCGATTCTCCTGGGATTGCCCCTCGGTCTGGCGGCTCTGTGTGGGCTGTCGCTGCGGCTCAGACATGGGCTGGTTCTGCCCGTTGCTGGGTGGTGCTTTGGGCTCCTGGTGTTGATCGCTGCCCACGAAAAGGCCATACCCCCCGGACGCGGCTGGGGTTGCCGTGTATTGACGTACCTGGGCGACCGCAGTTACACGATTTACCTCTTCCATGTGCCGGCCATGCTGCCGGCTGTGGCGCTGCTCGGAACGTCCCTCCCGATCCGGTCGATCGGGTATTGCGTTCTCCACGCTGCGATTTCTGCGGCGGTGCTGATTCCGCTGGTCGAACTGGTGTATCGGGTGGTAGAGCGGCCATTGACGGAGGTTGGCCGGAGGCTATCGGAGCGGCTCCGGATCATCCCGGCCGACCCGTCGCCGGAGGTTGGGCTGTCCACAACCCAAGCTGTGGATCGGAAAGCGGCTTGATCCATGACACTGCGACTGTCTCGGTCGGATTACCGATAGGCATCAGGGACCAGCGGAGCAAAACCCTCTTCCCTCAGCAAAGGGTTCTGTGGTGAGAAGAACCTAACCCCCCAACCCCCTTCCCTGGAAAGGAAGGGGGAGAAGATCCCCAGAGGGTTCGGAGCCCCTCTTCCCTCGGCAAAGGGTTTGGGGAGGGGTGTTCTGGTGGTCCTTACGCCGCGGTTTCGTCGCGGGGTGGTGGGGGTCGGAAGAACACCAGGAATGCGACAAGCAGGCCAGTGGAAGCGACAAGTGGGATTTGCCAGACCGCTCGCCAGTCGATCACAGTCCCGATCCGGTAGGCATCGACCACTTCGCTGGCGAACAGGTTCCCCGCCCACACCCCGATCCCGCCAGACACGAATGTGATGATCCCCTGGGCACTGGCCCGCAGGTGGGGCGGAGCCTCTCGATCAAGGTAGGTCGAGGCCACAAGCAGGAAGAACGCATACCCCCAACCATGCATCGGCACCCCGATTGCGACGACCGCTGGCACCCAGCCAATGGTCATCACCACTCCCCGGACAGCGTAGCCAGCTAACCCGACCGCCATCAGACACTTCATCCGGTGCTTCGGCCCTAACAGCGGCAGAACGAACATGCACGCGACTTCGACGACCTGGGCAATGGTCATCACCTGGACGGGAGCGGGTACTCCCATGTCGGTCAGATATCGGTGACCGTAAACCACGTAGAACTGGTTCAGCGCGGTGTTGAAGAAGGCGACCACCACAAACACCACGAACGATCCGTCCTTGAAGAGCCGCAGGGCAGGCAGCCCGAACGCCTCGGCCACCGACCTGCCCGTCCCTTTCGGCGGTGTTCGTGGGAGTGTGAAGGCGTACACCCCGACCGCAGCCGAACCGGCCGCCGAGAGGTACAGGATATCCGACGAAGCCGGCCGGAGAACCCATCCCACGACGTTCCCGGCAGCGATCCAACCCACCGTCCCAAACAGCCTGACCCGCGAGAAATCCTGGACCGGGTCGGGCAGGTTCCGGAGGCTGACAACCGTGGTCAGTGTGAGGGCCAGTTGCATGAAGACGCAATAGGCCATCATGAGTCCAAACAGCGGCCGGAACGTGTTGGCCGCGGTTTGTCGGACGTTCGGATCTTCGTTGACCCGATCCAGAGCGTGTCGGATTCGGTCCCGGATGGCATCGTCTTCCTCACCTTTGAGGTCTGTCACGTTCAAACGGGCGAGGAGTTCGAGGGCCGGCTGGCCATCCACCCATTCCCGTCCGGCTGCGAGCCGGTAGACCGTGTCCATACCGGGGAAATTCGCGTCGCACCACAACCCGGCAACGAACAGGAGGACAGCGGCGACCAGGCTGGCCGCTCCGAGGACCATTTCCCCACGGAAGAGCCGGTCAGTGAGTAATCCAATCATCAGTGGAGCGAGCATCCCGCCGAATGCGAATGCAGAGTAGATCAGCCCGACTTCCACGGTGGTGAAGTTCAACCCGCCCTTGATTGGGGCGGTCATCAGGTAGGTGGAGAGGGTGACCACCCACGATCCGAGCCCGAAGTAGAACATGAACATCATCGCGGACAGCCGTGTCCGCACCAGCCTCGGCATGGCAACTCCGTTCCGTGGGTGGGGCTGGGAGAGTGATCATTCCCGACTCCATCCCGCCTCCCGGGGATGTTCTATGGTGCGGTCCGAATTCGCCTGCCCCCCACGATGAGCCCCCTCACCGGTCACTGAACACGAACACCGGATCGGTCATCGGGCCGCGGAGCAGACACCCAGTGAGTGGTTCCTGCGCTCCGCCACTGGTGTCGATCCGGATGCGGACACGGTTCGCATCCGGGACATCAATCCGGATGTGTCCGCTCACCTGGACTTTTCCCAGGATCGGGAGTGGGTGTTCGGAGAGGTTCTTGTCCGCCCCGATCCAAACCGGATAGTCAGGCTTGAACATCCGGTCAGTGTTGGTCCCGAACCGTGGGCTGACCACCGCCTGGTCCCAGATCTTGTTCCGCAGGCAGTGAAGCTGGACCTCGGCCGGACAATCGAGCTCCGGCGATAGCCCGTTATGCAAGAACACATGCCCCGCGGCCTCCACTACCCACGGCAGGCCGGCGAGGAACTGTCGCTGTTCCGCGGGAATCGCAGCCTTCAATTCTGCTAGATCCTTCACCCAGTCGTCAAAACTGAAGTAATCCGGTGTCCGGCCGAGATAGCTCTGGAACGTGTATTTGTGGTCATACCCATCGGCGTATCGCCGGACCCAGTATGGCCGGGGCGGGCGGTCATCGAGCCCTGCCGCCCCGACCAGGGCCATATCATGGTTCCCCATCACACAGGTGCTGCCGGGTTTCTCGGCGATCAACTCCATCACTCGGGACACCAGCGCCCGGACGGTATCGGACCGGTCGACCAGATCGCCCAGGAAGACAATCCGGGCGGTCGGCCATTCGGGCAACCGGCAGAGTTTCGCGACGAGACGGTCGAGCCACTCCACCCGACCGTGGAGATCACCGATGGCGATGACCGGGTACTCAACGCTCGTCGGAAGGTTCATAAATTTCTCTCCCGGAGACTGCTGTCTTCAGCCAGCAGAGGAAGGGAGAGGGGCGGTGCCCCTCCCAAGTTTCGCAACGCACCTTGGTGTATCGCGCAACTCTCGTAGACTCCAAATAGACATCGGTTACCCAGCCAATCCCGCTGGGGTGGTAAAAGTCCGTGGGCGGTGTGGTTCAGGTCGCAAGGCACCCTGCTTGCAGGGATAACAGTTTAGACCAAGCGTAAAAGCACGGGACGACATCGAAACGCTGCCTGGGAAACCAGGCTTGGGCCGCCTGTAAACCGGCCCCAAAAGCAGCGGGGCAACCTGGCTGCAAAGCTGCCTGCTTCAGCAGGCAGTCGTTTACTGTGTACCCCTTTGCGTTCGGCACATTCTTCCCACCCGGCACGACCCAGGCATCCTACCCCTAATTGCCGCAACAGGGCGACCTTTCCCCGCCGGCCCCTGGCGGGTAAAGTTCGTTAAGGACCACTGGATGGAACCCCTCCCCCAACCCCTCCACGGAGGGAGAGGGGAGTCAAACCGCCTTCCGGCTCCCCCTTACTTTTTAGGGAAGGGGGTTGGGGGGTTAGGTTCTTCGGTTCCGGCTCCCCTGCCTTCCCAGTGCAGGGGTTGGGGGGGTAGGTTCCCTCTCTGCTCCCCCTTCCCTCCCAGGAATGGGGATTGGAGGGTTTAGGTTCCCTCCGCTGGTCCACAGGGTTGGACCTGCCGCGAGCCGTGGGCGGGTGCCTGCGCCCATGCAGAGTACGGGCGGGCTGCGGCCCGGAAAGTGGAGTGGTGCCATGCGCGTGGACCTGTTCGGGCTGACGATGGAAGCCCCGGGGGTGACTTTTTACCTGTGGTCACCCTGGCGGTGTTCGGCTCTCGAACACAAGCTGTTCGATGCCCTCAAGACGGTCCCAAATGCCACTGTCGAACCCGCCCCGGACGAGGTTCGCCTCCACATCGCCGAACAGAAAAGCTGGAAAGCGGCCCTCCAACACCTATCGCGCGTGTTGAAGGGATGGCAGGAGGAGGCATCGGACACCGGGCGTGAGGAGCGACGGGCGTGGCGGTGGCTGATCGAGGGCGATGTGGACGCCAGCGGCTACGACATGCAGGGAGAGCGGGCGAGCCTGTGGGCCTATGTCCGGCTCTCCCTCGACCGGGGCGGACCCGGTGAATCCGAGAAGGGCGAGGACATCGATCTGAACGGATTCGGAATCCAGGTCTGGGGCAGCAAGGAGTAGAGCCGAACACCAGAGGCAGGAAATTCGATCCTCGATCAACCCCCGGTCTCTGTTACAGGAACCCGCGGAGGCTGTCCCGTTCCAAGAGTCAGCATCGCTCTAACGGGAGGGCGAGGCTCCTGCCGAGCGTGAGGGTGGTCCAGCTCGGCAGGAGCCTCGCCCTCCCGTATATGCGTCCAATCGTCTTTCCTTAGATGAGACAACCTCTGTGGGTTCCTGTATGTGATCCCGAGTTCCCAACCGTGGCCAGCTTCCGCATCATCCCGACTCCGGAGAGCAAGAATGATTGTCTGCCACACCACTGACAGTGATTGAGCTTTTCCCCGGGCCGTTGTTCTTTCTTCATACAACATGTCCAATCGTCAGGTCCAGAAGGTGCAACTATTGACTCGGGGGATGTGATGTACCGTTGGGTTATCGGTGTGAGCCTTGCGGCGATTGTCCTCCTTCCCGAGCGGCCCGCCCATGCCGACGAGGGGAAACCGGTCACCGACCTGTTCCTGGCTCGGTACGAACTCGGCCGCAGGCTCAAGACGTTCGAGGCCGAGTGGGAGAAGATCACCGATCCAACCGCCCGGACGCGGGCGATCACAAGACTCGCCGAAGTCCACCCGCAGTTTCTCTCCCTTCAATTCTCCGCTGCCGGCCGGACGCTCGATCGGACCATCGCGGCCCTCGCCAACGAGGCCACCCCCGGGCGGAATGAAGAGTGGGTCGCGAGCCTCTGCGCTGCGCCCGAATCTCGATTCGTCGACGGAGCAATGCGCGAACTGACCGTCACGATCCGACCACTCTACCCCCTCACCAGCGCGGTCCCCAAGAACCTGGAGATTCAGCTCTGGTTCAGCGACAAACAGGTGATTACGGCAAAGCCAGAGGCGTTCCCGCTCATCATGAAAGTTCCACTCCCCCCGCTCGGTGAGTTCCGCGGGCTCGACCGCAAACTGTACTTCATGGCCGAAGCCGGTCGGAGTGTCCGCCGGGTTCCGATCGGTGTGTCGCAGGCCGACAAACTCGCCGACCGCATCGCTGCGTTGAAAGCCGCGGCGGACGGCTGGCCAGCCCTCGACACGATCGAAAAGGCAACCGTCCGCGACCGAATCACTCTGCTCACGGAACTGGCCGACGGGGCGGTCCCAGAAACGGATGCCCCGGCCGCCGAGCTACTCGCTAACGCCGAGAGGATGCTGGATGGAAAGCCGTTCTACACAGCCGAGCGATCAGGGCAGTTCTGGATGTCGGTCCCGCTGGGCGGACGGAAGACAGCCCCAACCCGGGTCTTCGTCCCCAAGGGATTGGATCCCAAGAAGCCTGTCCCGGTCGTGGTCGGGCTCCACGGAGCCGGAGGGAGCGAGAACGTCTTTTTTGAAGCATATGGGGCCGGCCGGGCCATTGCGGAATGCGAGCAGCGCGGCTGGATCTTCGTCGCCACGCGCAGCGGGCTTGACTTCACCTCCAGCCCGCCAGTCCCGGCCATTCTGGACCAGCTCGCGACTCGCTACCCACTGGATCCGAAGCGAGTGTTCTTGATCGGACACTCGATGGGGGCCGCCCAGGTGATCCGATTGGCCCAGAACTCCCCGGGCCGGTTCGCCGGGGTTGCTGCGATCGCGGGGGGTGGCTCCGTGACTGTCCCCAAGGCGATGGCTGAGTTACCGCTGTTCGTTTCGGCCGGGGAAAAGGACTTTGCCCTCATGGGTGCTCGTGGGTTGAACAAGGCCCTTGCCACGGCGGGAGCGAAACGTCTGACCTACAAGGAATATCCCTCTGTAGAACACCTGGTGATCGTCCGGGAGGCACTGCCGGAGATTTTCGCAGGTTTCGAAAAGGTGGCAGCGAATTGACCGATCTCGACCTGGAAACCCGCTGTTCCGACCCGACCAACAGCGATACACTTTCCACCGATTTCTTCCCCCCCCACCGGGGTTCGTTCCACTGAAGGAGATAACCCATGAAACGGTTCGCAGTGGCTGGCCTCGTTGTGGCTCTCGGCCTCGGCGGGGTGCTTGCCGACGACAAGGCAATCGCGGAACTGGAAGGGACATACAAAGCTGTGGCTCTGACCAAAGACGGGAAAGAGGCTCCCGATGACGTGGTTTCCAGCATAACAGCCCGTATCGCAGGCGACGAGATCACCTTCACAGTCAGTGACAAGAATCACCCGGCCAAGTTCAAGATCGACACGAAGGCCAAGCCCGCGCACATCGACCTGTCTCCATCCGATGGGACGGAAAAGGGCAAGACGTTCCTGGGGATATACAAGATCGAGAAGGGGGAATTGATCCTCGCATTCACCGAGAAGGGCGACCGGCCGACCGAGTTCAAGGGCGAGGGCGATGTCCGGCTTATCCGCTTGAAACCCGACTCGAAGAAGTAACCCACGAAGGAGGTCATTCGTGCGTAAGTTGCTCGCTCCGACGACGATCCTGGCAGTTGCGACCCTGCTAGCGGGGGTCTGTTTCCCCGCTCGCGTGGTCAGTGCTCCCCTTCCCGCCGGCGCTGCCAAGGCAGACCCGGCCACGGAGGCGAAGAGGTTGGAAGGGAGCTACACAGTCGTCGCACTCGTTGTCAACGGGAAGCCGGACAAGGAGGGGGACGAGGTCAAGTCCGTCACGATCAAGGACGGGACCATCACAATCAGCGCGAAGGGGGACGAGAAAGCGTCATTCACCGTCGACCCGTCGAAGACACCTGCTGAGATTGATATTCTCCTCCCGGGTAAGAATGACGACAAGGTACTTGGAATCTACCAAACTAAGGAGTCAGACAAGGGGTTCGAGCTGACCATCGCATTCAGCAAGAGCGCGAATGGGAAAGGCGAGCGGCCGAAAGATTTCAAGGGCGAAGGAGGTAAAGCTGCGGTGCTCAAACTGCTGCGGGAGAAGAAGTAACCCTTCCGAGTGATATACTGGACGAGGCGCGTAGCGTTCACTCGCTTGAAACCGGACCCGAACAATTAACCCCGAACGAGGTGATTCGTGCGGAAGTTACTCGCTCCAACAACGATCCTGGCAATTGCCGGCCTGCTGGTGGGGGTCTCGTCCCCCGCTCGCGTGGTCAGTGCTCCCGCGTCAGCCGACGGACCCAAGACCGATCCGGTGGCCGAAGCCAAGAAGCTGGAAGGAACCTACACAGTCGTCGAAGTCATTTTTGAGGGCAAGCCAGGCAAGAAGGGGGACGAGGTCAAGTCCGTCACGATCAAGGACGGGACCATCACAATCAGCGCGAAGCGGGACGAGAAGGCGTCATTCACTGTCGATCCGTCGAAGACACCAGCCGAGATCGATATTATCCCCCCGGGTGGGGATGAGGACAAGGTGCTTGGAATCTACCAAACCAAGGAAACAGAGAAGGGATTCGAGTTGACCATCGCGTTCGCCAAGGGTGGGATCGGGAAAGCCGTACGGCCAAAAGATTTCAAGGGCGAAGGAGATGAAGTTGCGGTGCTCAAACTGTTGCGGAAGAAGGAGAAGTAACCCACCGCCACGTCTATCGCTTCTTGTGCGCCGGCATATCTCAGACATATCGCAAGACATAAATCCTTGTAGTCGCAGGCTTTAGCCTGCGGCTACCTTCCACGACACCTCGACTCCACCGACCCATTCCACGATTCAGTCTTCCGAACGTGTTTCCTGTCGTAAGTCCAGATCAAGTCGCAGTTTCAGTCGATTTACGCTCCGTTCAGGTGGCCACGTGGCAATTTCGCGGCAGCAATACACAAGCGGCCCAGTCGTGCGGTTTTTCCCCAACTTCCCGCGGGTGTGCTAGGGTTCGGTGTCGTGCCGTCAGATTTCCGGCCACCGGTCGGGATTTGGCCGCGCAAGTCCGCGCGGGATCGCTGCTCGGAATACCGGTACGGTGAGGCCGCAGCGGGTTAGGGGTTCGTCGATGGCAATCGACCAGTGGCTGGAATCCGTGGTGCCCATCCTCCGAAACAACCTGCCGATCACGGTTGGCGGGGTGGTGGCCGCACTCGTCCTCATCTTCCTGTTCATCCAGCGCGTCCGTCGGAAGCGGCGACTCGATCCGGCCAATTTCGCCACTGGCACCACCAGCGCGTCGAGCAAAGACAACGCCTTGAACTGGGCACCGCCCGAGCAGTCGTACGCGGACCGACGCGGGTCGGTCCGGCGGGAAGGAGCTCCGGTCCGGGTGGCACTCTCGTCGCCGGCCTTCCGGAATGGGGTGAACGATGGGTTCGTCGTCGACCGATCAACCGGCGGGTTGCGGATCGTCATGCAGGCGGGGGTGCCACCGGGGAGCACACTTCAAGTCCGGGCAGCGAACGCCCCAGACACGATCGGGTTTGTCTGTGTGATCGTCCGCAGTTGCCGCAAAAACGGAGATCACTTCGAGGTCGGTTGCGAGTTCGAGAAGACCCCGCCGTGGAATGTGCTTCTGTTATTCGGGTAGACTTTTAAAGAGTTTACAGTTTAAGAGTTTAAAGTTGAATCCAGCAATGGTGGAAGCCATTTCCTGAACCCCGAACCGCTTCATTACCTTTTAGCACCAGCGGACAAAACCCTCGACAGGAAGGCGGAGGCAAGTCCAACCGCCCTCCGGCTCCCCCTTCCTTCTTAGGGAAGGGGGTTGGGGGGTTAGGTTCTTTCCGCTCTTCCTTAAACTTTAAACTCTTTAAACTTTAAACTCAAGCTAATCGTTAGATCTTTCCCCCTTGATCACCCGCCCGCCAATTCGTGCCAGGAATCGGGCCTTCTGGGCAGCCGACAACTCGCTTGTGTATCGTTTCCGCACCGCTTCGATCCAGCGGATCTTCCGATTCCCGTAATCGGTGACCACCCGCACCAGGACTGGCCCGGGGTGGCATATCGCTCCCTGGACCTTTGCATCCAGCTCGGCGTGTGAGCCAATTTCCTGGTAAGCCACCCCGAACGCCTGGGCGAGGGCCTGGTAGTCGAGCCGTGCCAGGTGGGTTGCGGTCGTTCTCAGGTAGGCGGGCTTCTGAAGCATCTGCATGTAGTGGTACGCCTGGTCGTCCAGGATGAAAAACTTGACCGGCAACGATTCCCGTGCGGCGGTCGAAATTTCGACCGCACTCATCAACAAGCATCCGTCTCCTGTCAGGGTGGCCACGGCCCGGCCGTGGTGGACCCGCTGAGCCCCGATCGCTGCCGGGACCGACCAGCCCATCGCCTGGTTGTCGACCGGGTTAACGAAGGTCCGCGGTCCGTAAACCCGAAAATACTCGGCCGCGAGGTGTTCGCTCACGGTGACATCCGTGAACAGCAGGGCGTCCTCCGGGAGATGCCGACGCAGAGCCCCAACCAGGGCCAGTGGGTCAATCCCACACTTGGCCGGCGGAACGCTACAAACTTCCCGATCCGTCTCGGCCTTGAGTTGTTTGATACGGGCGACGAGTTTCGTGTCGGGCGACCGCCGCACCGCGTCGCCGCAGGCGAGCAGACGGCCCAGAAACACCCCGGCATCGGCATGAACACACACGTCCGTTGGGATCACCTGCCCGAGGTTGCACGGATTCGCATCGACGTGGATCACGTGTTTCGGTTTCGGGTTCCCGTAGTAGCCGGTCGAGACCTCGCTGAATTTCACCCCAATCGCGAGTAGCGTGGTGACACCAGACTTGAGGGGGTGGGTCCGTTCCCCCGCAAAAACCACTTCCGCCACCTCGGACGCATGTGGTCCGAACCCCCAGCCGACTGCCAGTGGGTGTCCGTCGCCAATTGCGCCCCGGCCCGAAACGCTTGTCGCAACAGGGGCTTGCAGCAACTCGGCGACGGCTGCGAGGGCGGCGGAGTGATCCTGGCACCCCGCTCCTGCGTAGATTCCGATCCGCTGTGTCGGATCGCCCAGCAAACCGATCGCAGACTGGAACGCTTTCTCGTCGAATGGTAGACCCTGTGGGGCCGGGGGCGGGCAGCGAAAGTCCGCGACCTCAATGAGCAGGTTGTACGGCACCACGACAGCGACCGGGCCAGGTTCGCCGCTCAGCGCGGCCACGAACGCCTGGCGGACCGCGGCGGGGATTTGGTCGACTGTCTGAACCGGGTAGACGCACTTACAGACCGGCTTGAGGAGGTCGACATTCGGCAAAGCGTGAACCTGGAAGGGGCGTGCCTTCTCCCCGTTCGCCACGTCCCCCACGATGGCAACCACGGGGGACGAGTCGAGCAGGGCCTCTCCCAGCCCGGTGAGCGAGTTCGTCACCCCTGGACCCGGGACAACGCACAACACCCCGGGCCGGCCAGTCGTCCGGGCGTAGGCGTCGGCCATCACGGCCGCGCTGAACTCGTGAGTCACGAGCAGATAAGGGAGGTTTTTCTGCTTGAACGTGTCCCAGAGTTCGTTCTCTTGTGCTCCGGGAATGCCGTAAACACATCCGGTCCCTTCAAGCAGAAGGGCCTCAGTGAGGGCTTCGGCCCCGGTCATCCGGCCGAACACCCAGCCGGGGTGGTGGGCCGCCCGGAGCCGGTCCAGCGGTCCAGCGGAACCCACCGTGTCCGCAGCGATAACCCCACCGACGGCAGCAACCCCCTGGAGCAATCCGCGGCGAGAGAATGACCAGTCCATGAAGTCCCTCACCGGGTTCAGATCGCAGCCATGAGGTTGTTATCGGCCGGCGGGGTGGCAGAAATCCGAAACCCTCCGGATTTCTGGGCGGAGGCTGTTGTTCATTGGGCTCGTCGGGGGTATACTTTGGTGCCTCTGCGGTGTTCGTGATAGGTCGTGTGCTTTTGGCGAACCTACATTAACCTGCTTTGGGAGCCTTTACTTAATACGGGTGGTGCCGCAAGCCCGCCAGCTCTTTGGCCTTGGCCGAAGAACTGAAGACGGGATCCGAAATCCATCCGTGAGGCACCCTTTTCAACTAGCGGGTTCCTGAAAGACGACTTACACGGCACAGGTGGAGGCTTTTCCCTCACCCAGAACTCGGATCCGATATCGGGTCAGTTTGCCGATCCGATCATCGGCGATTTGGCGATGAGGTTCTTGTTTGTATCCCCATTCGACCACTTTCATGCGTCAAGGAATGATAGGTGAGTTGTCATTCCCAGTCTGAGAAATCGCCTTGCGCGCCCGAGCCGGGACCGACAGCCGCACAGACGACCACCCATCCTCATTCCGTGGCCTCACCTGTCAAAAGTCTCATTTCGGTCGATGAACCCTCTTAATCCCTCGCGATCCCCTAAAAATCCAGGAGTTCGTACACACCTCAAATGTCGGTTCACAGAGGATTTTTCGGGGTTCCAAATTTTTTCTTCTTCGCCTCTTCATCTAATCGCCGTGATATCGCTTAATTCACGATTACATAACGAGTTGCAACGCTGTCTTGAGAACTCGCGAGTCGCTAAAATTGCCCCAGTTTACCCACTTGACATGGCGATATGCACTGGCCAGAAAAGTCATAAAACCCGACTCATCGGGAGATTCGGTGAAATCCGCAATGACACCCCGGTGCCAGCGAAATCGTGGTTGACATCCTGGCCGAAGACGGTAACTTTCCCCCCAACTGGTCGACGCGATGCAGCCCATGAGGAGATCGGATGAACCCGCTCAGGAATGCCCGCAGAAGGCCTGCCACGCTGTCCTCAACCAGCCTCGGAGACATCGCCAGTTGAGCGATGTTAGGGGAATTCTGAGCTGCCTTTCCACTCTCACCGCTCCGAGCTCCCCGACCCCGGACCCCCACCCCGCCCTTTGAGCGGGGATCTTGCCAACGACCACCGACGCCTCCACGACACCCTCACATCTGGGCGGTCGGAGGATGTCGACACGATACACGGTGCCGGGGACGTCAGTGCCCGACCCGCACCCGCCGCATTGATGCGCTGGGCAATTGTGTCAGGGAAGACATATCCGGGACGGAAATCGCTTCCTCCGCCCCGCTGCGGGTCGACTGCACGTGATCTCGGGCCGTGGTCGGCCTGGGGCAGGGAATGCCCACAGAGGCCTCGGCCGGTCCCTCCCAAGGATGGTGTGGGGCCGGCCGGTTTCATTTCCAGGCTCAAAGGGTCGGCAACCCCGAGTGTACGACACGGTTTGCCCCAGGCGACCATTCGCCAGCAGTCAGAATGTGACAACTTGCTGCCATTATTCAAGTTATAGAATCACAGATGGTGTGGCCGGNNGCGCAAACCGTGTCGTACACCCGGCCACCACCACGCGGCTCGACTTCCGGCTGTGAACCTTTCACGTTGGGATAGAATCCAATTCCGATCACCCCTATTTTCGATATTGCCCACCTGATCGGTTGCAACGATTGTTCGAGATGGATCTACGCACATGCCCACCGAGTCCCGATTCCTCCAGATTGCCCGCGAGCGTGTCCTGATCCTCGACGGTGGGATGGGCACTAGCCTCCACAAGTACAAACCCACCGAGCTGGATTGGGGGCACGCCCCCAATGGCAAATCGTTGCTGAACCTGTCTGATGCGCTGGTCTACACCCACCCGGAGTGGATCAAGGAGATCCACCGCGGCTTCCTTGCCGTCGGCTGCGACGGGATTGAGACCAATACCTTCAACGCCAACGCGATCGGGCTTGGTGAATTCGGGATGGCCGACAAACTCCAGGAGATCAACCGGATCAACATCCGGATCGCGAAGGAAGTGGCTGCGGAGTTCGCCACACCGGCCCGGCCGCGGTTCGTCGTGGGCTCGGTCGGCCCCGGGACGAAGATGCCCTCCCTGACGGACCCGTCGATCTACATCGATTTCGACCGCCTCGCCGAAGCGTATCGCCCGCAACTGCGAATCCTGATCGAGGAGGGGGTCGATGCTCTCCTGATCGAAACGTGCTTCGACATCCTCCAGGCCAAGTGCGTGGCGATCACCGCGATCGAGGAGATGAAACGGGCCGGAGTGCGCCTGCCGCTCATGACGCAACTCACGATCATCAACGAAAACAAGAAGATGCTGCCAGGGACCGACATCCCAGCGGGCCTTGTCACTCTCGACCCCATCGACGAGATCGACGTACTCGGGATGAACTGCGGCGTCGGCCCGGATCTGATGAACGATGACATCCGCCACCTCAGTCGGCACAGCCGCAAACTGCTGAGCGTCCTCCCAAATGCCGGCCTCCCGGTGACTCGCGGGGACGAAGCGCACTTCCCCCTGGACCCCACCGGGCTGGCGGACTGGCTCGAACGGTTCGTCACCGAATATGGTGCGAACATCGTCGGCGGTTGCTGCGGCACCACCCACGCCCACCTCCAGGCGGTTGTGGATCGGATTGGCGGCAAGAAGGCAGCCGCGCGAGTTCCGGTCTACCTGCCGGCTGTATCGAGCCTGCAAAGCGCAATGGATCTGCTCCAGGAGCCACGACCGCTTTTGGTCGGGGAGCGAACGAACACGAATGGTTCGCGGAAATTCAAGCAACACCTCGAAAAAGACGACTGGCACGGGCTCGTCGAGATGGCCAAGGAGCAGGAACGAGAGGGGGTCCACGTTCTGGATGTGTGCGTGGATTACGTTGGCCGGGATGGCGTCCGCGACATGAAGGAAGTGGTCAAGCGCTACAACGAAGTGCTCACGAAACCGATGATGTTCGACAGCACCGAGGTGCCAGTGATCGAGGCTGCACTACGACTGTGCAGCGGCAAATCGATCATTAACTCGATCAACCTCGAAGATGGCCGCAAGACGCTCGACCCGAAGACGATCCTCGCCAAGAAGTACGGAGCCGCCCTTGTCGCCCTGACCATCGACGAAAAGGGCCAGGCTGACACCGCCGAGTGGAAATTCGAGGTCGCGCAGCGCATCTACGACATCGTCGTCCACGAGTACGGTATCCCACCGTCCGACTTGCTCTTCGACCCACTCGTGTTCCCGGTCTCCACCGGGCAGGAGCAGACCCGCAAAAGCGCGATTGCGACATTTGAAGCGATCAAACTCATCAAGAAGAACCTGCCCGGCGCACTCACCCACGTCGGGCTCTCCAACTGCTCCTTCGGGCTCAACCCCTACACCCGACAGGTACTTAACAGCGTCTACTTGCACTACGCCCTGGAGTACGGGCTCGATTCGGCCATCCTCCACGCGGCCAAGATCATGCCGCTGAACGCCATCGACGAGCGGGGTAAGGAACTCTGCCGACGTCTCCTGTTCGATGAGCGGACCTTCGACGCTGCGGGGAACTGCACGGAAGATCCCCTCCAGATGCTGATCGAGCATTACGCCGACAAGAAATCCGAGTCGAAGAAGGGGCAATCGCTGGGCGACTCGGTCGAGGAGCGGTTGCGGCAAGCGATCATCCAGGGCCGGCGCGAGTCGCTTGTCGCTGACCTCGATGCTGCCCGGGAGCGATACTCGCCGCTCGACATCATCAACCGGATTCTCCTGGATGGGATGAAGGTGGTCGGCGACCTGTTCGGCTCGGGCCAGATGCAACTCCCGTTCGTTCTCCAATCGGCTGAAGTGATGAAGGCCGCGGTGGCCTACCTGGAAAAATTCATGAAGAAAGTGGCCGGATCGGAGAAAGGAAAGATCGTCCTGGCCACGGTCAAGGGAGATGTTCACGATATCGGCAAGAATCTAGTCGACATCATCCTGACAAATAACGGCTACAAGGTGTTCAACCTGGGGATCAAGCAGCCCATCGAGAACATGATCGCAGAGTTGCAGAAGTGGGACGCCGACGCGATCGGGATGAGCGGCCTCCTCGTGAAGTCGACGGTCATAATGAAGGAGGATCTGCTGACCCTGAATGAGCGAAAGCTGTCCCCGCCAGTCATCCTGGGGGGGGCCGCGCTCAACCGCCGATACGTCGAGCAGGATCTGCGCGCGTTGTACAAGGGACAGTTGTTCTACGGCGAGGATGCGTTCGATGGACTGCGGATCATGGACCAACTCGTCTCCCGCAAGAAGCTCGGGAGTGTCAGTCCGGCGATGAAGCTGGTGGTGGATGCGACGGACGCGCCTCAATCGGCCAGCCCGAGCAAGCCTCCCGCGGGAGATGGTGCGAGCGAAGCCGGGCCGGGGAAGCCCAAGCTCCCCGCGGTGGGCAAGAACGGCACCAACGGCCATGCGATCCCGACTCGCTCCCCGGGCCTGCCGCGAGTGGCGGATCTTCCGATCCCGCCATTCCTCGGATCGCGGGTTCGGACCGACTTCGATATGATCGATGTGTTCAAGTATCTGAATGAGATCACCCTGTTCGGGACACAGTGGCAATTCCGCAAGGGTGGCGTGAAGCCAGCCGACCACGCCCGGCAGATCGCTGAGGTCGCCCGCCCGGCCCTCGATCGCCTCAAAAAGCTCAGTCTCGACGAGCACATCCTCCGCCCAGCGGCGGTCTACGGATTCTTCCCGGCAGCGAGCGACGGGGGTGTGGTGACGATCTACCACGACGACCACCGCACTCCACGGACGAGTTTTACCTTCCCCCGTCAGGATCACGGGAGTTATCTCTGCCTGGCTGACTACATCGAGCCGACCCAAGACGGCAAAGCTGTGGACTACGTGGCGATGATGGCCGTCACGATGGGCCGGGAGGTAACAGCAATCGCTCACGACTGGTACACGGCGGGGAAGTACACGGATTACCTGTTCCTGCACGGTCTGGGGGTGGAGTCGGCCGAAGCGCTGGCCGAGTACATGCACCGCCAACTGCGTCTGGAGTGGGGAATCGGCGGCGACGACTCGCACCGGATCGAGAAGCTCTTCAAGGGGCACTACCGCGGTTGCCGGTACAGCTTCGGGTATCCAGCCTGCCCAAGTCTGGAGGATCAGACCCAACTGTTCCAGCTCATCGAGCCGGAGCGGATCGGGATCACGCTCAGCGAGCAGTTCCAGTTGGAGCCGGAGCAATCGACCACCGCGATTGTGATGCACCATCCGAAGGCCAAATACTTCAACGTGACACGCTATTCGGATTATGCGACCGATAAATAGCGAACGATCGCTTTTTGGATGTGATCACTCCAGTGCGCGAGCACCAATAGCAAACCACTCGCATTTCACTGGTGAAGATCGTAAAGTGGGTTGTCTTTACCTCGAAGAGGTTTCATAATAGAGCCCAGAGTCGCGTTTCGCGCACTCTGGGTAACCTCCAGTGCGTCTTTGTCTTTTTACCGCGAAGCGGTTCGACAAGATAAACTCATCCCAATCGTCGCGTTCGTCGTATTCGATATTGTATTTGTCAAGAAGCGGCCGCCTTGTCTAAGCGCTTCGCGGTAAAACGGTGGTGTGTGCAACCGTGTACCCAGGGTGCGCGAAACGCGACCCTGGGCTTTGTTATTCAACCTCTTCGAGGTAAAGACAAACAACGATCCACCTTCCTCGAGAATCGTAGGTGTTTTCTCGCGATTTGGGCTCATTGAGGAGATCGCACCCCCTCAAAACCTCGACCCGACCTACACACTCCGCTTTCTCTGTGTTGTTTTCTCTCTGTGTCCTCAGTGACTCTGTGGTTCAATCCTCTTCTCTAAATCCCGATCTATCGATCAATTTAACCGCACCCTGTCGTTGCTCCGCAGGTGTCGCACCTCATGCAGGCCCCACTGCGGACCAGCGTGAGTGCGCCGCAATTCGAGCACGGGTCGCCCTCGTAGCCCTTTTGACGGGCTTGCCGAATCTTCTCCTCCCGCGTTCCGACCGCCGGAGCGTAGCCCCCGCGAGCCGGTGCCGTCGCAACTGCTGGGGTTCCGTTGCCGTTCACCTTCCCATGCCCGTTGCCATTCCCGTTTGAGTGCCCATTCCCGTCCCGCGAGGGTGGCGGTGGCGTGACTGGCGGGGCGCCGGGCTTCAGGTGGGTTGATCGCGGCGGAGCGAGGGACGTCTTCGGCTGTCCTGCGGTCTTCGCATCGACCATCCGTTCGCTGATCAGTTCCTCGGACTCGAAGTCCGGATCGTCCGCTTCGTCGTGCAGCGAATCACCCCGGAGGTCTTCGGGAAGGACATGCGCCAGATCCTTCCGGTCCAGATACGTGATCGCCAGTTCCCGGAAGATGTAGTCGATGATCGAGGTCGACATCTTGATGTACGGATTCCCCTGGACGACACCGTTCGGCTCGAACCGGGTGAACAGGAACGCATCCACGTACTCTTCCAGCGGCACCCCGTGCTGCATCCCCAGCGACACGGCGATGGCGAAGCAGTTGGTCATGCTCCGGAAGGCGGCACCCTCCTTGTGCATGTCGATGAAGATTTCTCCAAGGGTGCCGTCCTCGTACTCGCCGGTCCGGATGTACATCTTGTGGTTGCCGATCCGGGCCTTCTGGGTGTACCCGGCCCGGCGGTCCGGGAGCCGACGGCGTCGGGCGATGTACCGGTGAATCACCCGCTCGGTGATCTTCTCGGCGGCCTGGACTGGAGCCGATTTCGGCTCTTCCTTCGGCTCTGGCTCGGCTACGGCTGCCGCCAGGATCGCGGCCTCCGACGAATCCGCCACCGAATTGAGTGGCTGGCTCAGCTTGGATCCGTCGCGGTACAGGGCGTTTGCCTTGGTCATCAGTTGCCACGACAGCCAGTACGCCTTCTTCACGTCCTCGACAGTCGCATCGTGGGGCATATTGATCGTTTTCGAGATCGCGCCACTGATAAAGGGTTGAGCCGCAGCCATCATCCGAATGTGCGACTCCCACGACAGGAACCGCTTCCCGAGCTTGCCGCACTTGTTCGCGCAGTCGAAGACCGGGTAGTGCTCGGGCTTGAGGTGCGGAGCGCCCTCGATCGTCATGGTTCCGCAGACGTAGGTGCTGGCCTCCTCGATCTGCTTGCGAGTGAAGCCGATGTGGACGAGTAAATCAAACCCGGGAGCATCGGCCACCGCCTGCGGGATCTTCAAAACGTCCCGGACGAAGGTCTCGCCCAGGGTCCACCGGTTGAACACGAACGGCAACTCGAACGCACCGGGGAGGGCCTCTTCGACCTTGAGCAGAACCTCGTCGGTGAACCCCTTCGCCTTCAGGCTGGCCGGATTGATGTGCGGACACCCCTGAAGGGTCGCTGCCCCGCGGCAATAGCGGACCACATCATCGATCTGCCACGGAGCGTAACCGAGCTTCGCCAGCGCCGGCGGGACCGACTGGTTGATGATCTTGAAGTAACCACCACCGGCCAGCTTCTTGAACTTCACCAGGGAGAAATCCGGCTCGATCCCAGTGGTGTCACAATCCATAATCAAGCCGATAGTGCCGGTTGGCGCAATAACCGTAACCTGAGCGTTCCTGTATCCGTGCCGTTCCCCGAGTTCGAGCATCCGGTCGGCCTCGAACCGAGCGGCAGCGAGCAACTCGGCCGGGCAGTATCGCGCATCAATCCCGACCGGGAAGATGCTCAGCCCTTCGTACTCGGCTGGTGCTGCGTTGTAAGCGGCACGGCGGTGGTTGCGGATGACCCTGAGCATGTGCCCGGCATTCGCTTCGTAGCGGGCGAACGGCCCGATCTCGGCAGCGATCTCGGCCGACGTGGCGTAGGCCCCCGAGTGCATGATGGCGGTCAAGGCGCCGCACTGAGCCCGTCCCTCGGTCGAGTCGTAGGGGATGCCCTGCACCATGAGTAGAGCCCCGAGGTTGGCATAGCCGAGCCCGAGGGTGCGGAAGTCATACGATTTCCGGGCGACCGGCTGGCTGGGGAACTGGGCCATGTGAACGCTGATTTCGAGAATCAGCGTCCAGATCCGGACCGCGTGTCGGTACGCTTCGACATCGAACTTCGCCGTCTTGACGTCATAGTATGTGAGCAAATTCAGGGACGCCAGATTGCACGCGGTATCGTCTAAAAAACTGTATTCCGAGCAAGGGTTTGTTGCATTGATCCTGCCATCTTCAGGACATGTATGCCAATCGTTGAAGGTGGTGTCGAACTGGACACCCGGGTCTGCACAGCTCCACGCGGCCAGGGCGATCTGCTCCCACAGGTCGCGGGCCGGAAAGGTCTTCTTCGGCTTCGGCGCACGTCCCTCGGCCTTGGCCTTGGCCAGTTCGGTCCGCCAGAACAGGGACCACGGGCCGTTGGTCTCCACGGCCTTCATGAACTCGTTGGTGATCCGGACCGAGTTGTTGCTGTTCTGTCCTGAGACGGTGTAGTACGCCTTTGATGTCCAGTCGGTGTCGTACTCCTCGATATCCAGATGGGTGAACCCCTGGCGAGCGAGTTGAATCACCCGGGCGATGTAGTTCTCCGGGAGCAGGGCATTGCGGGCATCCAGGAGCGTTTTACGAAGGTTCGGGTTGCGGGTCGGGTCGAACTTCTCCTCGGCCGTAGGGTGCGTGTGGATCGCCCGGAGGACGGCGTTGAGGTGCTTGTTCATCAACCGGGAGCCGGTCACGAGATCGGCGACTTTCTGTTCTTCGACCACTTTCCAGTTTACGAACTCTTCAATGTCCGGATGATCGAGATCGAGGACGACCATCTTGGCCGCTCTGCGCGTGGTCCCACCGCTCTTAATTGCTCCAGCGGCCCTATCACCAATTTTTAAAAAGCTCATAAGACCAGACGATTTTCCGCCACCACTGAGCGGCTCACCTTCCCCGCGTAAAGCGGAGAAATTTGAACCCGTACCAGAACCATATTTAAAGATACGAGCTTCACGGACCCAGAGATCCATGATCCCGCCATCGTTGACCAAGTCATCTGTTACTTGCTGGATAAAGCAAGCATGAGGTGATGGGCGTTCATACGCGGAAGACGAACGGGCAATCTCGTTCGTAGCAGGATCAACGTAAGAGTGCCCCTGGGGCGGGCCTTCGATCCCGTAGGCCCAGTGCAACCCGGTGTTGAACCACTGCGGGCTATTCGGGGCCGCCATCTGGGCGGCCAGCATGAAGCAAACCTCGTCGTAGAACGCTCTTGCGTCACGCTGGCTACCGAAGTACCCGCCCTTCCAGCCCCAGTAGGTCCAGCATCCGGCCAGCCGGTGAAATACCTGACGGGAGTCGGTCTCGCCGATGAATGGGGTCTCCGGAGTCTCGGCCCGGCCCCTCTGGAGCCACCCGGGAACGCCTTCCTCATGCACCCGGATCGTGCGGGTGGGCACCCCGGCCCGCCGGAAGTACTTCTGGGCCAGGATGTCGGCCGCCACCTGCGACCACCCAGCCGGAACCATCACGTCCTTCATCTCGAACACCACGGACCCGTTCGGATTGACGATCCGCGACGTCCGGGGGGCGAACGGGATGCTGGTGAATGGGTCTTGGCCTTCGCGGGTGAAACGGCGGGTAATCTGCATCGTTATGTCAGCCAAAGGGTTCCGGCGGTGCGGCTATTCCGTCGCCAGAAAGGATTGCGTAAGATACGGGAAAGCCAGGAGGGGTCATCGGATGTTGGCACTGGGCCATCCTGACTCAACTTTCGCTCCCGCGCAAACTCTGTGCCGTCCCGCGCTGAACAACCGTACCCAGCCTTCACCTTTGCAAATTACCCTGAAAGTCCGCCTCTCCAATGTAAGTAGTCTTAGGGAGTTCACATCTAACTGTGACTATTTCCCGTCAGGACCCCGACAGGCGGCAGATTCGTTCCCTTCGGCCTTATCTATGAACCCGCCAAGTCGATCCCTTCACCGGTCGGCAATTCGTCATCCTCAGTGTGCATCCAGGCGACCCGGAAAACTCACCCATCCCGAGGCCGTCACGCTTCCGACACGGGGACCAGTTCCATGTCCCCCGCACCCAGTTCCCGCCCGTCGTGAGCGTGAAACGCCAGCGGCTTGACGGGCCGGCGGTCCCGACGATCGACCAGGACGTACTTCGCCTCCCCGCCACACCCTTCGCCCCACTGGCGGATCGCCATCAGGACCACGTACAGCCCGCGGCCTTTCTCCGTCAGCACGTACTCGTGGTGAACCCCCCCGCCAGGTGCCGGAACCTGTTCCAACACACCCAGGGCGACCAGCTTCCGCAGTCGCACGGTCAGGATGTTCTTGGCCACGCCAAGGCTCTTCTCAAACTCGCAGAATCGCCGCTTCCCGGCAAATGCCTCGCGGACGATCAGCACCGACCAGGTGTCGCCGATCGCCTCAAGAGACCGAGCAACCGGGCACGTATCTTTCTCTAAACTCCTACGTTTCATGGGTTTGGCTCCACTGAAGGGGACCACATGGAGAGCATTTTCCAATTTGGTTGCAAGATGCAACTGGTACCCATAGTATACCAGATCAGTTGCAAACAACAACCACGAGGACCGAGAGATGACCGCCTTCACACAGAATCAGACATCCCCCGCCAACGCAAAGCCAAACGACCCTGTCCGGCAGCCCGCATGGCCGCTCCGACCTGAAGTGCCCTGCCGCCAGACTCGGAAGCAGGATGCGGAACGAGCGTTCGAGGCCGGGGTGCAGTGGTTCCTCGCAGTGTCCCGCGCAGCGTAGTTCCCCCCGGGCCGTCACTCCGGCGGCCCGCTGTTCGATACGGTTCGTACCTTAAATGGGAGATAGTCATGTCGAAGAAACTTGAAGGCAAGGTGGCAGTGGTAACTGGGGCCTCGAAGGGCATCGGGGCCGAGATCGCCCGGCAACTGGCGGCCGCGGGTGCGTCTGTCGTGGTCAACTACGCCTCCAGCAAGGCCGGGGCCGACAAGGTGGTCGCCGACATCACCGACAAGGGCGGGAAGGCCGTGGCCGTCGGGGGTGACGTGTCCAAGGCTGCCGAAGCGCAGGGGATTATCGACAAGGCCGTGAAGACCTACGGTCGGCTGGATATCCTGGTCAACAACTCCGGGGTGTACGAGTTCGCACCGATCGAGGCCGTCACCGAGGAAGCGTTCCACCGGCAATTCAACATTAACGTCCTCGGCCTGCTGCTGACCACCCAGGCCGCCGTCAAGCACCTTGGCGAGGGGGCGAGTATCATCAACATCGGCTCCGTCGTCAGCCGCATCACGCCACCGAATAGCGCGGTGTACACCGGCACCAAGGGGGCGGTGGATGCGATTACCGGCGTACTGGCGAAGGAACTCGGGGCAAGGAAGATCCGGGTCAATACCATCAACCCCGGGCTAATCGAGACCGAAGGGACAGTGAGCGCGGGGTTCGTCGGCTCGGACTTCGAGAGGGAACACGTCAAGGAGGTTCCGCTTGGCCGTGCTGGCAAGGTCGGTGACATCGCATCGATCGCCGTGTTCCTGGCCTCGGACGACTCGGGCTGGCTCACGGGTGAGCAGTTCCTCGCCAGCGGTGGCCTCCACTAAGGCGTTCGGCAGGAAAAAAATTGCCCGATTTTGGGGCTTGCCGACGCCGGGCCGCCACGGAGGGNNCTCCGTGGCGGCCCGGCTGTCCCTGACGGGTGGTATCCCTCCATCTGCCAGTCGCCTAATCCCAACACCCACTTTCCGGTGAATCGATCGCTCAAGATCGAGTCACCGGATTTTTCGAGATCGAAGAAACCCGTATCAATCCCACTCGACAAGGAGCCTGTCATGACCCAGATCGAAAAGGTGCTCTACACCGCCAAGACACACACCACCGGCGGCCGGGACGGCGCCTCCCGCAGTTCCGACGGCCGACTCGAGGTCAAGCTGTCGTCACCTGGCACCGCAGGTACCGGCACCAACCCGGAGCAGCTCTTCGCCGCCGGTTGGTCGGCCTGCTTCCTCAGTGCGATCGGGCTGGCGGCCAGCAAGAAGAAGGTCGCCCTCCCAGCCGACCGGGCCATCGATGCCGAGGTGGACCTGGGCACGACCGAAGGGGCTTACGTCCTCCGGGCGCGCCTCAACGTCAGCCTACCGGGGTTGGACCGTGAAGTCGCCCAAGCCCTGGTGGACGCCGCCCACCAACTGTGTCCCTATTCCAACGCGACCCGCGGCAACATCGAAGTTGTGATTAACCTGATCTGAGCCGAAGCGGTCTGGTCGTGTTGATCGTGCAGGCCATCTCGATCCGATCTGGTGCAGCAGTCACCGTTCAGAGGGGTTGGAATGTCACCAGGAGGCTCGTCGTGAGTACCGAACGCAAGGTCGCCGTCATCACCGGCGCATCACAGGGGATCGGCGCGGGCCTGGTCCGCGGGTTCCTCGACCGCGGGTATCGGATCGTCGCAAACTCCCGGTCGATCACGCCGGACGCTTCCCCAGACGTTCTGGCCATAGCTGGGGACATCACTGATCCGTCCGTCGCCGAGCGGGTGATCGGCGACGCTATCGGGAAGTTCGGCAGGGTCGATACGCTGGTCAACAACGCTGGGGTGTTCCTCTCCAAGCCGTTCACGGAGTACACCGAGGCCGACTTCGCCCACATCTTGTCGGTGAACCTGGCCGGTTTCTTCCACGTCACCCAGCGGGCCATCCGGCAGATGCTCAAGCAGGGCGGCGGGCACGTCGTCAACCTCACGACGACGCTGGTGAACCAGCCCGTGAAGGGCGTGCCGTCGGCGCTGGCGTCCCTCACCAAGGGCGGGCTGGCCGCGGTCACCAAGTCGCTGGCGATCGAGTACGCGGACAGGGGCATCCGGGTCAACGCGGTTGCTCCGGGGGTCATCAAGACGCCGATGCACCCCCCCGACACCCACGCTGCCCTGGCCGGGCTGCACCCGCTGGGGCGGATGGGCGAGGTGAGCGAGGTCGTCGAGGCGGTGCTGTACCTGGAGTCGGCTGCGTTCGTGACTGGCGAGACGCTGCACATCGACGGCGGAGCGCACGCCGGCCACTGGTAACCAACGAGAAGTCGGTATGCCGATTGTGACAATTCCGATCACCAGCGAGGGGACGAGGCTCCATCGGTCTGCGAATACGGGCGTCCCGAGAAAAAGGCCCTGACATAACGAGCGGCAACCACGGGTTTGCATCCCTCGGCAGAGCCGGGGTGGTGTTCGACATTCCGGACCGGTACACTGCCCCAACCGGGATACGCGAGGTTCCAACCCCGGTCGAACTCGGCAATTGGGCAGTTGCTGAGAGAAAATCTACCATTGGGATCGGGTGCCACGGGCGNNAGCCGCCCGTGGCACCCCCCCTTGATCGTGGTAGGTCATTTCCTGGCAACTGCCTTGGTGGACGCGATTACGTGGGTGAGTGACCACCCGGGAATCGGGACCGGATCGGCGGAGCCATAGATGGACGCACTGCTTTTCCTCGACACAGCCGCCAAGGCAAATCGCCGACCGTTCTATGCACTTGTTGGCGATGAAGGTTTCCTCCGCCGACGGGTCCGCGATCAGATTATCACAACCGCCATCGGCGACGCTGATCCGGCGTTCGCGGTTTCCGTCTACCCAGGCGACAAACTTGATTTTTCCACCATCCGCAACGACCTCGACACCCTCCCGTTCCTGAGCCCATGTCGGATCGTGGTGGTCACCGATGCCGACACATTCGTGAGCAACAACCGTCCCGCACTGGAGCAATACGCCGGGAAGCCATCCGGGGCCGGAATCCTGATCCTGGAAGTGAGCATTTTCACCGAGACGACACGGCTCGCCCGGTGCCTTCCCGACGACGCCAAGATCGTGTGCAAGGCTCCGCCAGCCTTCAGGCTCCCGGCCTGGTGTGTGGGATGGGCGAAGGTGCAACACAAGCGGAAACTCACCTCGGACGCGGCGGAATTGCTGGTCGAACTGGTCGGCTCAGCGATGGGGCTACTCGACCAGGAGATCGAGAAACTCGCGGTGGCGGCCGGCAAGAAGACGGTGATCGATGCCGACGATGTGGATCGCCTTGTCGGGCGGAGCAAAGCGTCGAATGTCTTCCAGATCATGGACGCAATCGGTGACGGGAAGCCTGGGGTGGCGCTGGGCATCCTGGAATCACTGTTCACCGAGGGAGAAGACCCGATGGCCATCCTCGGTCCGTTGACGGCCCAACTTCGGAAGCTAGCGGCGGTTGGCCGGCTAATTGCCCAGGGGCAAGATCTTCGCCAGGCGATGGATGCGGCCAGGGTGCCGACCTGGGAGAAGGCTCGTCAGAGCTTCGAGCGGCAGGTCCGCTGGCTTGGCCGCCGTCGACTCGACAAGCTGACTGGCTGGCTGGTCGAGATCAACTACGGGCTCAAGGGTGGGAACCCGCTTCCCGAGCGAATCCAGGTCGAGCGGTTGGTGGTCAAACTGGCCCGCCCGCGCGAGAGCGACAAGGCGGGGGTTCAGAAAGGTCCGTGATCGCGACAATCAGGCGGGTGGCAAGATCCCCCCGGGGTCGTAATGACGTGGAATAGAATGAAACTCTCTTCCCACTCTCACCCGATGAGTTTTCGCAGCTCCCGGATGTGTCGGGGGACGGCCACCTTCGGATCTTCGGCGGCTTCGTATTCCAGGGCCACGTAACCGTGGAAGTTGGCATCCTTCAGGATCTTCACCACCCGGCCGAGGTCGGCCTCCTGCTTCTTGTTGCCCGGGTAGACCTCCGTCTTCACCTGGGAGACCACGCCGTAGGGGGCGATTTTGGCAATGTCCGCATACGGATCGGGGGTGTGGAAGTTCCCGGTATCGATGTTCACCCCCAGAGCCGGGCTCTTGATCGGCTTCACCAGTTCGAGAAGGTGTTCAGCGGTATCGGTGATCCCACCGTGATTCTCCAGGGCCAAGAGCACGCCAGCTTTCTCGGCGACCGCACAGCACTCATTCATCGCGTCCACCACCCGTTTCTGCGCGGTTGCGAGGGTGTCTCCCTTCGGCAGATCCCCGGCGAAAATCCGAACCGTTTGCGCACCCAGCCGAGCGGCCCGCCCGATCCACTGCTTCACTTTTTCGACCTCTTCTTGCCGCTTGCCATCGTCGGCCAGGCAGAAGTTGTTTCCGACCGGCACCCCGGAGATCGCCAGTTTCTTCCCCGCAGCATACGCCTTGAGTTTGTCCAGGTAGGCGTCGTTGGTCTCGGCGAAATAGTAGGAGGTGAGTTCGACCGCATCCAGTGGCAACCCGGCACCCAGATCGATGAAGTCGAACAGGGTCATCGACGGCTTCTTCAGATCCAGGAACTGGCGGAAGCTATACGCGGCGAGACTCAGCTTGAGGTCCGGTGTACTGGATGGCCGCTTGATCGGATCGATGGCGGAAGACAGACTGGGGAGGGTCGGTGCGACCGCGGTGACAGCGGCGGTGCGGAGGAAATCGCGACGCGAGAGAGTCATCGGGGAACTCCGTGGAGTGGGGCTTTGCCTCAACATACTCTCGCA
The DNA here is from genome assembly GCA_003136315.1 of Gemmataceae bacterium. Taxonomy (GTDB): domain Bacteria; phylum Planctomycetota; class Planctomycetia; order Gemmatales; family Gemmataceae; genus Urbifossiella. The sequence continues at coordinate 45,956 of PLDW01000425.1, forward strand.
GACAGTCACAGTGGCACAAAAAATCACGGCCGTTCACCTTCTGGGCGCGGCAAGTCTTTCGGAAGTTGGCGAGAGTGGTTGTTAGTCGAAGTTCTCAGTATCGATGGTTGCCATTCTTCACCCTGAAGGGGTGAGATCCCTCAGCCCAGGGCAACGCCCTGGGTTTCCTTGAGAGCGACCGCCAGCGACATTATCCCAGCCTTTCAGGCTGGAAGTGGGTGGGTGGACGTCTCCCCAGGGCGCTGCCCTGGGCTGGGGAATCTCAGCCTTTCAGGCTGAATACAAACCACGCCCCACCTTCGCGCATTTGGCTCCCAGCCACCAGCCCGGAGTCGCACAAAACATCACGGCTGCTCATGTTCCCGCTGGAGCGCTCGATCCTGATCTTCCCGGAGTGATCGGACCCGCCCTTCCACCGTCCGGACGACCTGCTCCCACCCGCTCTTGTCGTTGTGCACGTTGGCGAATCGGACCGGCGGGCCGACCCGGATCGTGATCCGGGCCGGGCGTGGGAGGCGAACCCCCGCCGGCATTGCTGCGAACGATCCTGAGAGGTGACACGGGATGACCGGCACGTTCGTCCCGGCCACGAGCATCCCGACTCCAGGTTTGAAGGGGAGCATGCTCCCGTCGCGGGATCGGGCTCCTTCCGGGAACAGGATGAACCCGCACGGATTGCCAAGCAACTTCTCCCGGAGTTGGAGGAGTGCTTTTGGCGTTCGCTTCTTCCGCCAGACCGGCAGGGCGTTGATAAACCCGGCAGCGAAAGCCGTGGCAAACGCGCTCTCGAAGAACACATCCCCGGCGGCCAGGGCGAACACCCGAGCTCGCAGGTCGACACGCAACGGAACTGCCAGGGCCAGGGCATCGAGGTGACTGGAGTGATTTGAGCACAGGACAAATGGGGGCTCTGTCGGCAGGTACTCCTGACCCACGACACGGAGCCGGTGCCAGAGGGAGAAGTAGGCCCGGCTGGCGAGAGCCCAGGCGGTGTGAACGACCGTTAAAAACGGGCCGCTCTCCCGGCGAACGCTCGACAGTCGCTCCCAGGGGTAGAGCCCCAGATCCCTTGCCGGTCGAATGTCGAAGTCGTCCATTTCGGCGCAGTCCCTTCCCACTGACCCTCCCGAGTGGGAGTGGTTTGTCCGCTCCTCGTCCCTGGGAGTTATGGGGAGAGTTCGGCTTTATCTTATCCGCTCGTGAAAACCCGGGCCGGCGCGTCCACCGCTTGCCCGGCGAAAAAGTAGATCGCGTGGAATGCGACCGGGGCGACCAGGATCAGGCTATCGAAACGATCGAGCAAGCCACCATGCCCGGGGATCAAGAGGTCCAGGGTCTCGACTCCAGCGTCTCGCTTGATCGCTGCGAGCATCAGGTCGCCAAGTTGGGCCGCGACCGCGATCAGGAGCCCAACCACGGCCAGCCGGGCGGGATCCTCAAGAGCCGTTCCGGCGAATACGAATCCCCCGGCTGCAACGACGAATCCGATCACGACCAGCCCAGCTCCGACCGAGCCGTAGATGGTCCGATCCGGGTTCGTCATGGGGGCCAGCCGTGGCCCTCGAATTGCCTTCCCAATCACATACCGGGTGACATCCCAGAACCCGACCGCAATGAGCACAATTGCCAGCCGGGGCCGGTAGTCGGTGTCGTTCGCCAGAAAGCTAATGTGGCCCAACCCGCTCCCGAACAGGCAGAACGCGACGACTGCGAGCGCGACTCGTTGGATGTAACCCTTTGGCCGGTCCTGAGCGGCCGACAGCCCGGCGATGCACGCGACCCCAAGAGGGAACGAAGCAACGAACAGCCGATACCAGTTATCCAGGGCCGCCAGGTGGATGATCACAACCCCCAGAACCACCAGATAGCAGATGAACTTCTCCCGGAATAACCCGGTCGCCCGGGCGTATTCCCGGAAGCAGAGGATGCTCACCCCGGCAGCTCCTACCATCACCCACCCCGCCCCCAGAAGGACGGTTGCGGCCATCACAGGAACGAGAACCACCCACCCCCAGTATCGCAGCCAGGCATCTTTGAGGGTCTCCGGGGGAATGGACCTGCGGCCCAAGCGGAGGACAATCGGAGCGATCAGGAGGGGGGCGAGCGCGACCGCCAGAAGGATCGGTGTGGCTGGGTTGTCGAACGCAACGAGTGGGTTGATCAGGCGGTCACGGGCGTCGGAGGTCACGGCGGGGGTTCCCGAGACGGACGGCAGTGAGCGATACCCGGTCGTACATTCGCCGAGCGTCCACCCCGCCAGATGATACCGGCCGCCCCACCTTTCGGGTAGCACCTGCTCCTTTCCGTGATGTTCTTTGAAAAATTCTGGCCCGGTTGCACCGGAGATCCGAGGTGAGGAGCCGCAAGAGTCAGCGTCGCTCAATGGAACAGGTGATCCGGAATAGTCCGTAATTGACGTCTCTGCCGGCCTTTACGTCTCACCTGCGGTTTTCCCCCGCGCACCAACGGCTCGAACCCGAGCAATTTCCCAGATGGCCCACATGGTTGGGCTGGTACAACGTCTTCTTCCGATTCGTCTCGCTGGCCTTCAACAGAAGTCGTTTCATGGGCCCGCTCTCTTCTGCCCCCGTCCGGGCTTGGGTGGTCACCGGTGCCGGAATGGCAGTCAATATGTGCCTTGGCATTCTCTACGGCTGGAGCGTCTGGAAGGCGAACCTTCTCGCGCCGAAGGGAGTCGAGCCCGGTACACCGATGACCGGCCGGGACGAGGGCTGGACCTACCTCTCTGATGAGCGGGCGACCTGGGCCTATGCGATCTGCGGGTTCACGTTCGCCCTGTTCATGATCCCCGGCGGCCGGATCCAGGATCGCTACGGGCCGCGGGTCGGGGCAACGCTCGCAGGGCTCTGCCTTGGGGCCGGGTGCATCCTCGCGGGGCTGATGCAGAGTTACCTGGGGCTGGTGTTGGGGTTCGGTGTGCTTGGCGGAATCGGAATGGGATTGGGATACGCAGCAGCGACCCCGGCGGCCGTCCGGTGGTTCGGACCGCATCGCCGCGGGCTGATCGTCGGGTTGGTGGTTGGGGGGTATGGAGGGGCGGCGGTGTACATTTCACCCCTGGCAAAGTATCTGATCTCCGAACAGGGCCTGACCGGGAGTTTCGTCGCGCTCGGTGTCTTCTTCGCGGTAGTGATCGTTGCGGCTGGGCAGTTTCTGCGGATGCCGCCACCGGGTTACACTGCGCCCGCGGCACCTCCAACAGCAAAAGCCCACCTGTCCCAAACGGCCACCGACCGCACAGCCCAGGAAATGCTCGGGACGTGGCAATTCTTCGCGCTGTTGTTCCTGTTTGTTGGCTCTGCCCAGGCGGGACTGCTCGTGATTGCGAACGCGACCTCGATCCTGAACAACACGGCGAAGACGGTCGCATTTTTCGCGGCGAACGCCTGGCTCCTGGCCTCCTATGGCGGGTTGATCAATGCGAGTGGGCGAGTCGGGACCGGAACGTATTCCGACAGAATCGGGCGGACCAACGCCTTCGCCCTGAACGGGTTGGCCGCGACGGCCGCCTTGTTCGCGCTGCCTGCTGTCATCGAGTCGGGGAATGTCTGGCTCCTGTTCCTGACGGTCGGAGTCGTCTACTGGCAGTACGGCGGAACGCTGTCGCTGATGCCCGCGTGGACGGCCGACTTCTACGGGGCGAAGAACCTCGGCCTGAACTACGGCCTCGTCTTTCTCGGATGGGGGATCGCGTTTTTCATCCCACTGGGTGCCGGCATGATCAAGGACGCGACCGGGAGCCGGGATATAGCGTTCTACCTGTCCGGTGGTCTGCTGGCGGGAGCGATCGGGCTGAGCCGGTTTGTCCGCCGACCGGCCTTCGAGTGAGCAGGACGATGCGAGATGTGGGAGCCCCAGGAGTCAGCAAAGCGTCGCCGAGCGAGGGTCGCCTCATACAGGAACCCGCAGAAGCTGTCTCATTCCCGAAGCAAGCAT
>PLDW01000343.1 GCA_003136315.1 Gemmataceae bacterium
AACCGGCTCTCCCTACCCCTATCACCCCAGTATCGTGGTAGGTCATTTCCGACCTTCTCCCTTACGGCCAGGAGGTCAATTCGTGTTCGGGTCGTAGCCATCCGCGCTGCCTCCGGTGGTAGAGCTTCGCTCGACCACCGGCTAATCGCTTCGACCCCTCCGGGGTCGTTTCGAGATATTATGCCGTCGATCCAATGTTTGCAGACCCGCCATCGGTGATCGAGCTTTGCTCGACCACCGGCTAATCGCTTCGACCCCTCCAGGGTCATTTCTACCCCCGAATCGGAGCGTATTTCGCCACCACGGCTTTTGCTGTTCGCAGCCCGTCGACCGCCGCGGACACGATCCCGCCTGCGTAGCCAGCCCCCTCACCGACCGGGTACAGGCCCGGCACACCCGGCGACTCACGCGATTCCGAATCGCGGTCGATCCGGATCGGTGAACTGCCCCGTGTCTCCGGCCCCGCGAGCACGGCGTCGGACAGGAACCGCCCGTGCCAGCGGCGATCCATCTGCGGCAACCCCCTTCGCAACGCCTCCACCACCACCGCCGGGAGAACCTCCCGCAGGTCGCACGAGACCACGCCGCGGGGGTAACTGGAGGCCGGAACACCCGTCGACACCCGCCCCCCCAGGAAATCCCGCGCTCGCTGCACCGGAGCCCGGTATTCGCTACGGCCCAGCTCGAACGCCTTTCGTTCATACCGCTCCTGGAGCCGCACTCCGGCCAGGATGTCGGTGCCCTCGAACGCCTCGACCGGAATCGTTACCACGAGTCCGCTGTTGGCGAAGGGTGAGTCCCGCTTGCTCAGGCTCATCCCGTTCGTGCAGAAGTACCCTTCGGCCGATACGCTCGGGATGACGTGCCCCCCCGCGCACATGCAGAACGTGAACAAATCGTGCGAGCCGCGCGCGATGAGCGAGTAGTCGGCATTCCCGAGAATCTCCTCGTAAGCTTCGTGCCCTGGGCCGAACTGAACCTCGTTCACCACCGCTTGCGGGTGCTCGACCCGGACTCCGAACTGGAACGGCTTGGGAGTCATCGGCACACGGCGATCAGCCAACATCGCGAATGTGTCCCGGGCGCTGTGGCCGGTTGCAAGTACGACGACGGAGGTGGGCAAGAATCCGGACGACGTCATCACCCCCTTGAGTTGTGAACCCTCCAGAATCAGGTCTTCCACCCGGGTGAGGAATCGGACCTCACCCCCATAGTGTTCGATCTTCTGGCGGATCGCTTTCACGACCGCCGGGAGGCGATTGCTCCCCAGGTGCGGGCGGTGGTAGTACAGGATGCTTGGCTTTCCCGCTTGCTGGCCCTTGCACTCGGCAAACAGTTCGAGAACCCGCATCACGTCCGGGCCGGTGCTGCGGCAGGTGAGTTTCCCGTCGGAGAATGTCCCCGCCCCACCCTCTCCGAACAGGTAGTTACTCTCCGGGTGGAAGGCCCCACCCGTGTCGAACCGCTGGACATCACGGATGCGGTCGTTGACGCGAGTTCCGCGCTCCAGCACGATCGGCCGATAACCGTGCTTGGCCAGGAAGTACGCACACACGAGCCCACCCGGTCCGGACCCGACCACGACCGGCCGCTCTGGGAGCGGAGACACACCAGCCTGTGGCATTGCGAAGGGGGGCTCGTCGTGCCATTCGATCTGGGCCAGCGCGTGCGGTCGGGCAGCGGCCAGCGCCACTGTTTGCTGAGCGTCTCCGGGGAGATCGACCTCGAAGTTGTAGACGAATCGGAGATGCCGCTTGTCGCGGACATCGAGAGCCTTGCGAACGACGCGCCACGGGCCGATGTCTGGCGGGGTCACCCCCAGCGCCCGGGCGAGATGGGTCGGCAAGTTGGCTTCCGGCTCCTCGACCGGGAGCCTCAAGTTCGAAACGCGGATGGACATGTTCGAGTGCTGAGCCCGGAGCGCGGAGTGCGGGGCGAAGGGTGGTCCTCCTCCCGCGGCCATGCCTGTATCCTACTCTAGCTCCGGTGGCCTGCACTCCTGATTCAGATTGCGCAATCATGCGAACTATCGCGTAAAATATCATTCACTTGGAATGGCCAGCGGATAATGCATGAGCTAAGAATGGCCCGCAGATGACGCAGATACCACCGCAGATAAAATCCGATCAATCCAAGATTTTGTCAGATCCGATTTTATCTGCGTCCGAAGGTCTGCGTCATCTGCGGCCCATTCTTAGCTCATGCGTCATCTGCAGGCCATTCTTACCTCCGCTGTCATCTGCGGGCCATCCTGAAATCGATCACCCGACGATCACCCGGGGTTTGCGGTCCTCGGGGGCTTTCGCCCGCTGGATCAGGGTCTGTACCATCCACGGCACATTCCCGTGCCCAAACAGGACAAAGTGTAAGTTGGCGGTCACGGGGTTCTCGGTCGACCAGCCGAAGTGAACCTCCGGGACTGCCCCGTCCGACGAGAGTTCCAGGGCCGCTGCAGCGATCGCATGTGCGATCGATGCGCACCGGGTGATATGCACCACCACCCGGCCGTTCTCCCGGGCGATCCGCAACAGCGGCAACTGGGCGAAGTCGCTTGGGTCGCCCAACTCGGCCTGAACGAACACAATCGGGACCGTCCCCGGGATGCGGTGGCGGCAGCGGACCTCGACCTCCTTGTGGGCAAGCGTGTCCATCCTGGACCGTACCGGGACCAGGATCGGGAAGTCGGTAGACTTCAGTTTGGCCCACTCGTAAGCCGTGGCCTTGTCGGCGAATGCGAACCCATCAAAGCGGAATTCGGTACACCGCCATGCCCGGCTGACAATCGAGACCGCCAGCACAACGACGATAAACCCGCCTGCCAGAATTGCACCCACGGTCCGCTCATACGCAACCAGCAAACCGCTGGCTGCGAACACCAACCCAGCGAGCACAAACAGGGGTGGCAGTCGTAACGACTTCCGCCATCCGAGTCGTTTCCGCTTCTGCCACACATCCACAGCCGCAGCCAGAGCAGCAAACCCAAATACCGCCAGGACGGCCGTCAGGTACGCAGCGCGGTGGGCGTCCACGTCGGCTCCGTAATACACCGTGACGGCGAATTTCATCCCCGTGAACAGGTAGACCAGCAGCCCGAGCCGTACCGACCACTTGAACTCCATCCCGAGTCGTTGGAGGTAGGGCGGGATCCACTGGGACAGAGTCAGTGCGAAACTCAGCCCCGCAAGGGACAGGATGGCGATCGTGGCCACATCGTACGCCGTCCCGAACGCCAGCCCGAATGCCGGGTTGATGTCGCCCGCCGGGGTGTTGTCGGCGAGCGATCCGCCATGCGCCAGGTACGCCAGTGCCCGATACTTGGCCTCTCCGGTCGTCAGGGCAGTCGGAGGGATCAGGACAGTTGTCATGAGCGTGGATGCGAGCAGATACGCGGACATCGTCCCCGCGGCCACGACCAGCAGCATCCGGGTCTTGCGGATGCGGCCCCGGGGTTGGGCGGGGTCGTCGTCCGGTCGGCCCCGGACAAGTGGCATTGCCATCAGGGTGAACTCGAAACCGCTCAGCCCGAGCGCGAGATACGGGACCAACCCGATGCACACGACGATGAGACCGGCCCACCCGCCAACCGGGGTCGGGTTGCGGTCCGGTTGCCAGTTCCCGGCCCAAACGTCCGCCCACCAGTTCACCAGCAGGTGGTGGTTCCTGGCCAGGTACACGGCACCGCTCCCCACCACCAGGATCGTCATCGCCAGGTACACCCCGACGACCACGACTGCGAGCCGGACGAACCCAGGAGTGTACCCGCGGAAGAACAGCAGACCCGTCACTGTACTGATGGTGAGGACGATGAGGGTGACGACCATCTGTCGGTTCCACAACCCCTCTGTCCAGGCGAGTGCGGTCGGGGAGAGCGATTGCCGGAATGTCTCACCCTCCCGGGTGGCGCTGTCGAGCGTGGCCTGCCAGGCGGGGTACGGACTGTGGGTGAGGTGTTCGGCGGCGTCTGCGGCCGAGAAGGTCCGAGTGAACACCAGGTCGACCGCCCCGAACGACAGAAGAAACAGGATGAGGAGTTTCCCGAACCAGCCGGGGATGACTCGCTCCAGAAGTGCGGTTGATCCGCCTCCGTGTGGCGACCGTCCAGCGATGTACCAGTACACTGGGAGAGCGAGGAATAGGGTGACCGCAGCGACAAGGACAGTGACCAGCGGGGCCAACCGGCCAGCCGCCCCAAACGCGATCGACGGCTGGTAGGCCAGAGTGCTCAGGTAGTCGAGCCCGATAATGCACAACACCCACGGCCACGCGACCTGGAGCGTTGGACGGCCTGGTGGGCCACTTCGGGTGGGATCGACGGGGGATTCGACCGGGGGGGCAACCCCGGCCGGACTTGGGGGCTCGGGACTACTCGGAGGTTCGGTAGTTTCACCGGACGGGGTTTCGGGCGCGGGCATGGTGATCTCCTGTCCGACCCAGGCGGGGTCGGTCAGGGATCATTATATTCGGGTCGGAGCTTTTCGCTGGCAGAGTCACCCGAAGGGACTTCGAGGGTGCAAGGGCGCAGTTGGGCGAACGGCAGAAGAACGCGGACCCGTCTTTGGGACTTGCCCACGCCGGGCCGCCCGGAGGGCGGCCGCCTACGAATGCTGTGTAGGGGACGCCCTCCGTGGCGGCCCGGCTGTCCCGGACGGATGGTATTCCTCCATCTGCCGCTCGCCTTGGAGTCTTTCCGTTGATGGCCTTTGTGATGCCGGTCCGGGGTCACAGACCCCGGCGACACAGAACCCCCTGGACTGGTTCCGACTCGCTCTTCTGACTGGCGCAACCACGCGATTTGATTCGGTACTCCCGGTCAGCGGACGAGTTGGGTAGAATCACCTCACCACCCGCGCCCCTGGAGTGCGTATGAACCCGCCGCCTCGACGGTCCGAAGACGATCCCCTGTCACCCCGCGATGGAGCGGGTCTGCCTGACCCCACGCCGCTCGGGTCCGGTGGACCCGCCGATCCTACCCCATCCGGACGCGACCCGGGGCCGTCCCTGGCAGACACTCCGGCGGCCCGCGATCCGCTCCTCGACGATCCGCTCTTCGCCGACTTGGTCGACCCCAAGCCCGTGCCAGATCTGCCCCTCAGCAGACCGTCGGCATCACCCCGCGGACTTGAGATCCAACTGGAGGGACCGGTCGGATCATCGGCCGGGGGTCACGTTCCTGCGGCTGGGAAGTCGCCGCTATCGCCCGGCGACGGACCGGTGACTGCCGAGGTGATCGATCCGGTAGTGGAGGCACTGCCGGTCGCCCGACTCGCAGGTACTCAACTCCCAAGCGGCCCCGTTCCAACACTACCGGTTACCCCGTCGAGGACACGAGGGGGTCCCTGGGCATCGGCGGAGCCCATCGACCCACCCCGGGAGCGTAAACCGGCCAGCGGTAGGCCCGCCAAAGGTGGAGTGCCAGCCCCGCCTGCGCAGTCGTTTGTGCTTGGCCGGCCGGGGGCAGACATGCCGGAATCCGAGCGGTCGCGGCCCCGGGTTCTCGTTGCCTGCAGCGTGATGGGGTGCGTTTGTGTGGCTCTGCTGGTCGCGTTCGGGTTTATGGTGTATGCTGCGATCCTGATTCTCAATCACATCGGGAACCAAGCCACCCAGCGTGAGGCGACTCAGAAGGGTTTCTCCGGAGGGGGGCGTCCGGGTCCGATCACCACGACCCAGTTGGTGGGACACCACAAGCAAATCGCACTTTCTGGCGAGGTCGATACGGTTGGGCGAGGGGCGGGCGGGCGGTATCTGTTTCTGCGCATTCCGAGTCAACAGAAACTCGTCGTATTCGATCCGAACGTCGGCGAAGTGATTCACTCTTTCTCGCCGATTGATTCAAACACTCTATTTGCTGCCGGTGCGTCGAAGTTGTTCCTCTACAAGCCAAAAAGCAGGACCGTGGAGCGGTGGGATCTGGAATCGAAGAATCGCGAACACACCAACACTCTGACGCCAGAGTCCGCAACCGTCGAAGCGATCGCGATTGGACCTGGGTCGGATGGTCCGCTCTACATGATTTCCACGCGGGTGATCCGGATTCTGGATCCGATCGAGTTGAGCACAAAAGCATTTTTCCCGATCAAGGTGGCCCAGGGGGGCTCGTGGGAACACGCCCGCGCTTCGGACGATGGCAACGTTCTCGCTCTGACGGGGAATCAGGACACTCTCGTCCTTCGTCGCGAAATCGGTGACACGTTCGTTGTCGATCAACTGAACGCAGACCCCCGGCCCAGGCTGGCATCCCCGTCTCCGGACGGCGAATTCATCTACACCCCGCGTGGAGTCTTCAAGGCCGATGGAACTCATTTTCGCAAGCCGTTGGAGGACGATTATTTCTATACGTTTCCAGCTGCTCACGGGAACTTGTACCTGAGCCTGGGGGTCACGTCGGGAAACATCCTCGGTTTGCCCTTACGATTGTATGTGAGCGATTCTCGATTGCCCCTCGCGACGCCTGACCTCGCGGCTGAGGGCGCAGTTCCGTTTCCAACCGGTCTCCGGGCTGACGCCGTGGGGAGTCTGCCCCCAGACCAGCGCATCCACTTGTGGCCGGCTGCCGGACTCCTGGCCATTCTCCCCCCCTCCAACAAGCGGATCGATCTCGTCAAACTCGACGTGGGAGCGACCCTGAAAGCATCCGGGAAGACGTACACGATCTTCGGATCGGACCCACCCCGCTCGGCAATCGTCGGTAGCGAATGGCGGTACACCCCGGAACTTTGGATCAACCCTCCTGTGCACTTCACTTGGGTAGTGGCAGACGGTCCCACGGGGATGCAGATAAAAGGTCAGGAGCTGATCTGGCCCAACCCACTCACCAGCAAGACCCCGACCAAAGTCCGACTTCAGGCCAGCAAACCGAGCGGGCAAATTCTGGCCGAACAGAAATTCGAAATCACCGTGATGGACCCGTTGCGGTGACCTGCTGAGTTGGTGACGTGTCGTCGGGTTTGTGGGATCGGGAGGAATGACGGGGAGAGTTGTCCGCGATCCAGGGGCCGCAGAGGGGCAATCATGCCAATCGACATCCGATGTCCATCCTGTCGGGATGTGTTCCCGGTGACGGAAGCACCGGGTAACCAGGCGCTCGACTGTCCGAACTGCGGCAAACGGTTCGTCGCTCATGCTCCGCGAGCAACCGGAATCAAATGCCCGTCATGTGCGACCCCTTCCACGATCATTGCCACTGACCGGCCTCAACCTACCACCTGTGCGGGGTGTGGTCAGCGGTTCACCGTCCCGGCTGCCGCGGCCACCGCGCCAGCGCCGAAAGCCCCTAACCGCTCCGCACCTCCTGTCTCCGCAGCGAAAACGCCCGAGCCGGCACGCCGCCGACCAGGCCGTGATGATGACGATGATGACGATGACGATGGTCGGCAAGCCAAAGAGCGGGGGACCGGTGGGGCAGCCGTTGGGCTGATCGTCCTCGGTGGGGCGGGGTTGTTGTTCGTGGTTGCGGGGTTCGTAGTGGTCGCCTACTTGATTTTTTCCAGGCCAGGCCCGGCAACAGAACCCCAGAAAGTCGCCGCTGGCCCAGTCCAACCAACCGCATCGCGGCCAGTCGAAGTCAACCCACAGCCCCCGGTCCGAGTGCCAGCCCCGGTCAAACCGACTTCGCCCCCCGACCCATCCCGTCCTCCAGCCGCCCCACCCGCCCGCGTGATCGCCCTTCCCGAACCGGCCGGCGAGGTTCGTGTCGGGGGAGGTGGGCGGTATCTGTTCATCCACCTCAAAGTCGCACGGCAGGTGGCTGTGTTCGACCCGGCGACGGAAAAGATTATCCGTTACATCCCTGTTGCTGATGATGAAGTTCTCCTTGCTGCAGGGTTGAATCACCTGATCCTCGGCTACCCCAAGCAGAATGCGATCGTCCGTTACTCGCTTGCGACGTTTGAGAAGGATGCAACGAACACAGTCGAATCCAAGTTCCCACTTCACGGACTGGGAATGGGGGCGGGGTCAAACGGCCCACTCCTGGTCGCCACGGCGAACTTCCCGTTCGGCGAGGATCTGTTCCTGGTCAATGTCCTCACCCTGCGGCGAGTGCCGGGGACGGAGATCCGCAACAGTGGGGTAATCCCGGAGAAAGGAATGCGGATCTGGGCGTCGCACGAGGGCCGCGTCTTCACGACCAAGGCTGGCGGGCTGAGTCGGCCAAGTGCCTTCCAGGCTCGTCCGGATGGGTGGGTTTGCTCCCCGAGCCCGTGCGATCCCCCGGTGATCGGGCCGGAGGGAGATCTGGTGTTCGGCAAGGGAGAGATCGCGACACCGGCTGGGCAGACAGTTGGGGAGAAGGTTGGGGGACATGGGAAGGGAGTGTGGTACACCCCGGCGACCATTGGGCCGTTCTTCCTTTCGTTCAGCGAGCGAGCATCCGGGGACTGGCCGAACGAGCAGAAATATCTCCTGACCGGGATCCACGCCGGACGGGACCAGCGGCCACTCGTCACTCTCCCGGAACTGCCCGAGACGGCTGGTCTGGTCGACTGGCTCAGTGGTCAGGTGAAACCCTTCGACCAGCACGTCTTCTACTTCCCGGAGGTGAATCGATTGACGGTTTTTCCGTCAGCGCGAGACCGGGTGTGGGTTCGAACGATTGATGTGAAGGCCGAGATTGCGAAATCCACGGCCGATTACCTGGCCGTGGTGAGCCGCCCACCCACCGCGATCAAGGGCAAGCCGTATCGCTACGCGCCGGAAGTGTGGTCGAACCGGGGTGGGGTGAAACTCCGACTCGACGCCGGTCCGACCGGGATGTGGGTCGACGGTGGGGCCTTGATGTGGGATGTGCCGTCCAACTACCCGGGCGTCACGGCCGCGGTGATTCTGAACGTCACAGACAGCACCGGCCGGGAGACATTTCACATGTTCGACATGACTGTGTCCGGGAGGAAGTGAGCCTCAGCCCTCGCCCCAGGGCGTTGCCCTGCTTACGCGGTGGACAGTTGCCCTGCTTACGCGGTAGACAGCAGGTCGTCCCAACCGGCAGCGTCGAGTATACGTTCGGCGAACCGTTCCAGGCGGTCGCGGTCTGGGACTCCCCGGATGGCGGCCTCGACCTCCTCCGGGGCAGGGCCGAATCGCTTCGCCCCAAGCCGTAACACGAGCTTCCGGGCCTCTTCGGCTGCACCGCGAGATTCACCCAGAACCAGCCCCCGTGCTTCGCCCCGTGCTTCGCCCCGTGCTTCGAACTGGGCCATCCATTCGTTCATCAGAGCCGATTCTTCCACGTTCCACCTCGTGAGTTTCTCATGCCAGAGGTTCTTCCGACCCACACGCTCCGCAAACAATTGCGCCAGGGATGCCAGGTCGGCACGCCGCCGCGGATCTGGCTCAACACTGGCCAACTGGACCCAGTGGTCCACAGCCTCCAGTCTGTCCCCACCAGTCATCAGGGGCACCCACGGTAGCATGCACCGTGACCACCGGCCCGACTCGACCCCGGCCAGCAGGTCCGCAGCCGACTCCCGCTCCAGGTTCCGCTCCACAACTCCCAGGTGCGTGACCAACCCGGCCACAGGCCACCGCATCTCCCGCGACGATGTCCCAGTGCCGGTCAAATTGACGACCGCGGCCCCAACCTGGAACCGGCTGCCCCGCTCGTCGTCTGGCCGCAGGCCGAGCCACAACCCGGACAGGTAGCCAGCGAGCCGGCCGAACATGTCCGGGTCCGGTCTTGTCTGCCACTCGATCGCGACCGCCCAGGGTATCCCGTGCGTGGCTGGGTCATCGAGTCGGGCGACGGTGTCGTTGATGCGGTCCAGGTCGCCTGGGAACGGGACGGCTCGAGTGTCGAGCCATCCGCGGAAGGCGATTGCGTCGGCGGGAAGCCCGAGGAGCCACCCGAGAAAGCCGGGCGGGTCGATCCGGGCAGCGTACCGGCTGGCCTGGTCGTACACTCCCTGCGGCATCCCCACACCTCCTTCGACACCTCAGTATTTCCCCGCCAGGTCGTCAAGGTCAAGATGTGTCCTCGATCCCGATACGGTGGCCGTTGTCAACTCCGTCCCTGAGCTGAAGACCACGGGGTCGGACGAGGCCGATGCACCCGCCCCATTGAGGACACCCGTGCGATGAAATGTGCTCAGAATCGCCAATTTGATAGTTTATATCTGTCTTACTTGACCTCATCAATTCTGCAACCGGCCTCAACCTGACCCTTTCACCGCCAGGATGGCATCAACCGGGGCGTCTGTCCTCTGACCGTCGACAGACGCGAAACCGGCCCGCTTCAACAACTCGGTGTACTCGCCCAGAGTCCGCTCTCGTCCTTCCGTGACGAGGAGCATGTTCAGATCCTGCATCTGCGCCCAGGACGGCCCGGACCGATCATCGGCGATCAACTTCTCCGCAACAAGGACCGCTCCACCCACTGGAAGTCGGTCATAAATCCGCTGTAAGAGTGCCAGACACTGTTCCTCGGACCAGTCGTGCAAGATGCGGCCGAGGGCGACCAGATCGGCCTCCGGGAGTGGGTCGGTGAAGAAATCACCACCCGTGAACTCGATCCGATTGGCCACCTCCGTCTCGGTCACGATCTCTCGGGCCAGCGGGATCACCCCAGGCAAATCGAACACGACTGCTCGCAAGTCGGGGTAGTGGCGACATGCCGCGACCGCCAGGTGCCCGGTCGCCCCACCGAGATCGACGAGTCGGCGGAATCGGGACAGATCGAACGCGGCCACCACCTCTGGCGACGAGATCACGCCGTATCCATGCATTCCCATCAGAAACTCTTTGCGGAGTTCGTCGGTGTGGAAGAGGTTTGCGAAGATCGAACCCTCCCAGCCGAATGTTCGTTTCCATCCGGGAGAGCCCTCCCGGATGCCCGATTCGAGGTCGCCCCAGAGTTTCCAGAGGATGTCGTTGGTGAACCGCAGGTAGCCGGTCAGTCGGCGGGGACTGGTTGCGGTCAGGTAGGCCGAGGCGGCGGAGGTGTTGGCGTAGCCAGCGGGGTCGCGGCGGAGCAACCCGAGCCCGACGCACGCATCCAGGAGGCGGGCGAGGGCGTCGGGGTTGGCGGCGAGTGTGGGGGCGAGGGCGTCGGCAGGTTTCGGCCCGGCCTCCAGGGCGTCAAAGATCCCAAGGGAGACGGCCGCGAACATCGTCTTCGATCGCCGGAACGCTGCGAGCAAGTCCAGGACGATGGAGGGGTCCGGGGGAGTCGGATCGGCGGACATGGTCGGGGCCTCGTGTCGAGCGGTCGATGGGCTCATTCATGAGCCCGGAAAGGTTGTCCCATTTGCGGTCGGAGTCGGTGAAAGCAGACGACTCGCTCCGCGAGTCGCCGTTTCTGCTCAACCGATGCCAATCGAGTCCCCCACACGCTTGTCGAGGGCGTCTGCGATTGAGAAACGGTCACTCGCGGAGCGAGTGACCTACTTTTTCGCCTGGCATATGACATTTATTAAAATGTTCATGTCTCAGAGCGAGGCGCCCGACTGCCAATCGAAAGCCATCTCACGCCACAATATTATATAATAGCATATTAAACTTAATAACGATCAATAAACTTACAGACTTAGAGCGCCGGTACAGGGAGAGCGTCGGTTCGCTTCAAATCGAACCGGTGGAATTTTTTTGTATGCGCACGGTCAGGAACAGGGAGAGAACAGTGCCCACAGCGGAAATGCTTCGCTGCACCGTTCGGAACGGATTCTATGTGAGTTGACCAGACTGTACGGTGCCTCTTCATTTCACAGGAGTATGCAAATGCTGGAGTTCCTGCGTCGGTGGTGCAGTGGTTCGTCCCAGGTGCGGAACATCACCACCCAAATCCGTAAGCATCAATCCCGGCTTCGGCTGGAAACTCTTGATGACCGCATCGCACCTGCGGTTTTCAACGTCAACAGCACGGCCGACATCCTCCATCCGTCGGCCGGCGTCGTCACCCTGCGCTCGGCCATTGAGGCCGCCAACGCCACGCCGGGCGGCAACACCATCAACCTGACCCTCCCCGGTACCTACTCGATCACATTGCCTGGAACACCGGGCGAGGTCGATAACGCCGCCGGCGAGTTCGCCATCTCGGCCGCCGGCGGCAACCTGACCATCGACAACACCAGCGGTGGGGCCGTGGCCATCAACGGCAACCACGTCAGCCGGGTTTTCGACGTCAACACGAGCTTCACCGTCGGCAGCGCCATCGTTACCGACGGCGGCCAGGGTTTCACCTCGGCACCAACTGTCACCCTCACCGGCGGCGGCGGCACTGGGGCCACCGCGACCGCCACCATCGCCAACGACCAGGTCACCAGCGTGACCATCACCAACCCCGGCAGCGGCTATACCTCGACGCCGACCATTACCTTCACGGGCGGTGGTGGCCAGGGAGCCGCCGCCACTGCCATCCTGGCCTCGCCGAAAATCACCGTGACCATCGAGGGCCTGACCATCGAGAATGGCGTCGCCCAGCCGGGCGACGGCGCTGCCGGCGAAGGCGGCGGCATCCGCGACACGGGCAACGCCAGCCTGGTGCTGACCAACGACATTATCACGCATAACCTCGCCACCTCCAACGGCGGTGGCGTCTCGATGTCCAACGTCCTCAATACGCCGTGGGCGCTGATCCTTAACAACACCACAATCACCGCCAACCGCGCAGGCGACCAGGGCGGCGGCATCGATGAGGATGGCACCGGTCTGACGCAGATTAACGCCGGAACGGTGATCACAGGCAACACCTCGGCCAACGAGGGTGGGGGCATCTACGAGAACGGCATTCACGAAGGCGGCGTCCTGAGCATTGCCGTGACCGACGGCGGAAGCGGCTTTACCTCGGCGCCGACCGTCAAACTCACCGGCGGCGGCGGCACCGGAGCCACGGCTACGGCCAGCATCGCCCACGGCATGGTCACCGCCGTGACCATAACCAACCTGGGTTCCGGGTTCATCGCGGCCCCAACGATCACGTTTGTTGGTGGCGGCGGTTCGGGTGCGACCGCGACTGCTACCTTGACGTCCGAGAGCGGCACCCTGAACGTGGTCGGGTCCCTGGTTTCGGGCAACGTTTCCACCAACTCAATCGGCGGCGGCATTGCCAACTCCGGCAATGGCGTCGTCACCATCTCCGGCAGCACCATCGAGAACAACTTCGCCGGGACGACGGGCGGCGGTTTCTCCGACGAAAACAACCAGGGAACCCTGGTTCTCAACAACAGCCTCTTCCTCAACAACGCGGCGGCCAGCAACGGCGGCGCCATCTTCGTGGGTGGCCCCACGGCGACGATCACCAACAGCGAGATCGACGGCAACAGCAGCGGCGGCAACGGCGGCGCCATCTTCGATTCCGGCACCAAGCTAACCATTCAGGCCAGCACGATCGCCGACAACTTCGCTTCCGGCAATGGCGGCGGCATCGAACTGGAGACGAGCGGCACCGGGCTGGCCTTCGGCTCGACCATCACCAACACGACCATCACCGGTAACACGGCCCTGTTCAATGCCGGCGGCAACAATGGCGGCGGCATCGACGTCTCGGCCCAGTTCACCGGCGATCTGGAGCTGCTCAACGATACCATCAACAGCAACTCCGCTGTCAACGGCGGCGGCGTGTTCTTCGCCGGGACAAGCGGTACAGTGATCGTTCAAAACACGATCATCGCCACTAACTTCGGCAACAACGGCGTCACAGGAGCGGATGCCGACAACCCCTTCGGCACCTTCACGGACCTCGGCGGCAACCTGATCGGCATCAGCGGCCCCGGCGGCGGCAACAGCGGCTTCACTGCCTCCACGACAAAGACCGGCACTGCCGCCAATCCGCTCAATCCGTTGCTCGATCCCTTGGAGGACAATGGCGGGCCGACCGTCGGCGCTGCGAGCGTCTCGATGACGCTTCAGACCGAAGCCCTCCAGGTCGGCAGCCCGGCCATCGACAAGGGCGTGGCTGGTGCTCCCACCGTGGACGAGCGCAGCTTCGTCCGTGATGACGCCGCCACCGGCTCGGCGCCGGACATTGGGGCGTTTGAGTTCGAGAATTCGAGCCTCAGCGTGAGCGTGGTGCAGTCTGCCGCAACAGTCGCAGTCAATGGCAGTGTGACATTCAAAGTGACCGTCACTAACACCAGCGCCAATGCCCTGCCTGCTGATAGTTCGTTGGTGACCGTGACGCTACCGCCGAACTTGACCCTCACCGCGAGCCCAGCGGGGGCGATGGTCAGCGGTAACACGATTACCTTCCTTCTGGGTGCCCTGGGCGCGGGGGGTGAGGTGGTATTTATGCTCACCGCAACGGCCAAAGCCACAGGCACGGCGACGGTCAGCGCCTCCGTGACCAGTCCCGACGCCAATCCGAACACCGCCTCGAACACCGGGTCAGTCAACGTGACGGCCCAGGCCAAGGTGGACACCCCGTGCTCCCCAACCAACACCGCTGGAGGCGGATGGCGCTAAGGAATGGTGCATCAACAAGTGTCGTAATTCTGCTGCATTGGCCGATCTACCCTCCCAGCCCCCCCTTCGAAAGGGGGGGAGACAGAAGGCGAGCGGTAGAAGGGATGAACAGGCCCCAATCCTGAACCGAGTCGAGCAATGGCTTGTTTTCTCCCCCCCTTTCGAAGGGGGGGCTGGGGGGGTGAATTGACGATATCAATCAACCTGACACTCATTGATGCGCTGTTCCTGAGGGGTCAGCGTACGGTGATCACGGAAGGTGAAGGGCTGGGCCGCCCCGGNNCGGGGCGGCCCAGCCCTTCACCGCCTGGCGGTGGGGCCGGCACCAACGCCCCCGCACCGCCCACCCGATTCATCGTCGTTTCCGATCAATTCAATTGAAAGAATCGAGGTTAGGTCGCGGCCCGTCGTGAGTATGAATGGGTGCGTGTGAGTACTGAAACTCTGTTCGCCTCAATCGGAGACCGCGAAGATGACCAGACCCACACTCTGCGGGCCGGCCCGGCTGGGTGCAGTGGACTCACTCCCCGATGGGGCACCGACCGACGCGGAATTGCTCGCCCGCTGGACAATCCACCCGGATCCCGCGATCCTCGAACAGTTGGTCCGCAGGCACGGGGGAATGGTGTTCGGGGTGTGCCTCCGGATTCTCGGCCACTCAGCAGACGCCGACGATGCGTTCCAGGCGACCTTCCTCGTACTCGTCCGAAAAGCCAAGACACTGATGCAACCGGGCCAGGTGGCCGGCTGGCTCTACGGGGTCGCCTTCCGGATTGCCCGGAGGGTGAGGGCCGACCGTGCGCGGCGACGGCAAAGGGAGGAGTCCATGTTCATCGACACTCCAGCCCCGCCACCGCCGGATGACACCAGCGACCTCCGCCGGGTGTTGGATGAGGAACTCGACCGCCTGCCGGAGAAATACCGCCTCCCGATCGTGCTCTGCGAACTTGAGGAGCGGACACTCGACGAGGCCGCGCGGGAACTCGGTTGGCCGAAGGGGACTGTCGCCGGGCGGCTCTCCCGTGGCCGGGATCTGCTTCGCCGCCGACTCTCCAGGCGACGCGGGCTGATTTTGCCAGTGATCATGCTGGGTGGTCCGGTCTTGCCAGCTGCGGCCGCAACCCCATCGGATACCCTGGTGACCTCGACAGTCATCGTGGTCGCCAAACCCAATGGAGAGGTGGGGCACCCGGCGACTGTCCTGGCCGACTCCCTTGCTCGTGACTCAGCGGCACGCCGGGGGCGGCTCCTGTTCGCAGCCCTGCTCGCAGTCCTCCTGTCCGTGGTTGGGTGGCAAAGCGTGGCCGTCCTCACTGCCGCTCCGGTCGTCGGCCCCACCACCGGGGGTTGCCACCCGAACTGAGAGATGATCACACGCCACTGGGCGCGGGTCCACATGCTGACGCGAGTTCTCCTGGCGGATTCACCCAGGGGCAGACTTGTCGATCGCTCCAGCCGTGAACCTGTACGGCGTTGGTCAGGTCAATTGTCACCCAGTGGGACCGGCGTCCCGCNNGCGGGACGCCGGTCCCACTGGGTCGATTGATTCCTGCCGATCACTGATTAGAGTAAATCACATGAACTGATCAAAGTGATATATATTTGTATTTTAATTAGATTATAATAGATTGATTATTGATAGTATATTTTAATATAAATTATTATATCTATTTAATATCGATTCTCTTATCTCAAGTCACCGCTGCGGATTTGAGACTTCTCGCTCGACGCGACAGCATCTCCCGGTCCCTCAGATCGATCCCGATCTTCCTCGTTCCCACGCTCCGCGTGGGAATGCCGTTTTCGACGCTCAGCGTCATTGCCTGAACGGACCCGATGCGTGATCGGCGATCCGAGACGTCGTCCCCGATGCCTAGCCCCACACTCGCGGACCGATATCGGGAGAGCGACGGTTCGCTTCAAATCGAACCGGTGGAATTTTTTTTGTATTCGCTCGGTCAGGAAGAGAGAGAACAGTGCCCACAGCAACAATCCTTCGCTTCACCTTTCGGAACGGATCGCGGGTGAGTTGATCAGACTATACGTCACTTCTTAACTTCTCAGGAGTCCGCAAATGCTGGAGTTCCTGCATCGGTGGTTCATCGGTTCGTCGCGGGTACGGGAGATCACCGCCCAAGTCCGTAAGCCTCAATTCCGGCCCCAGTTGGAAATTCTTGATGACCGCTTCGCACCGGCGGTTTTCAACGTCAACAGCGTGGTCGACATCCTCAACCCTCCGGCCAGCGTCGTCACGTTGCCTCCGGCCTTCGAGGCCCCCAATGCCACCCCCAACGACAACACCATCAACCTGACCGTCCCCGGCACCAACTCGATCAGTTTGCCTGGGACGCCAGGCGAGGTCGATAACTCCGCCACCGAGTTCGCCCTCTCGGCTGCAAGTGGCAACCTGACCATCCAGAACACCAACGGCAGCCCGGTGAGCGTCAATGGCAACCCTCTCACCCGCGTCTTCGGCATCAATTCGAACGTCACGACCGGCAGCGTCATCGTGACCACCGGTGGCCAGGGCTTCACCCCGCCGCCAACCGCTCCCATCGCCAACGGCCAGGTCACCGGCATGACCAGCACCAACCCCGGCAGCGACTTGACCTCGGCGCCTCCCGTTCCCTTCACAGCCGGGGGTGGCCAGGGAGCGGCCGCAACCGCCATCCTCGCCTCGCCGAAGAGCGCCGTGACCCTGAGCAGCTTCACCATCGAGAACGGCAATGCCAGCGGGGGCGACGTTCCGGCCGGTGCCGGTGGCGGCATCCACGACAACGCTAACGCCAGCCTGACGTTGACCAACATGGTCATGACCAACAACTCCGCAACCGCGGACGGAGGCGCTGTCTCGATGGCAGGCCTCTTCGATACGCCCTGGGCGCTCACCCTCAACACGACCACGGTCAGCGACAACCATGCAAGCAACCAGGGCAGCGGACTCGAGGAAGACGGCACCCAGGACAAACGCACGAAATTCAAGCCGATTTCGATCTATTCGTGAACCAGACAGCGATTCCCTACGGCCCCGCCAAAGCCGCCGCTCTCCGAGTGACGGCGGGCAGTCGGTCGGGAACAATCAGACCGGCGTCCGTCGTGGATTATTCTGTATGCGCCCGGGCGGTTGGGCGGAGAGAGATATGCCCACACCCTTGGGCTCCCGCCCGAGCTTTCTCCATCTTCAGGAAAGCTGTCCTGATGTTCGTGGTAGTTCCGTCGGACCGACCGATCCCGGTCCACCCTCTTGTGAGTGTCGACCTTGCTGGCACCAGTGTGCCCACTCCAACAACGAGTGCACGCTGATTCTATCCGCTTGTCATAAAGATATACAAGATTTATATTGAAAATGATAGGTCTGTCATGATGATTTCCAATGCGTTGTATAGCAGGAGTAAGATGTGAGGCCGGTGGAGGTAATTATTCTACTGGACCACAGGAATCGCCCCTCAATTCGCCTAAACCAATGTGAGGTTTCTATGCCACTCATTATCAGACTCTGTGTCATCTCCGGTCTTTCCATGATCGGCGTTCTGGCGGTATCGTCACCCGCCACGGCCCAGTTCAGGGGCGGCCGCGTTATGGGGTTCCTGTCGCCGACATTCAGGAGCTTTCCTCCGTTCTTGAACGCCCCGAGGCCCCTGAACGCCCCGAGGCCCTTGAACGCCCCGAGGCCCCTGAACGGGGGGTTCGGCACCCGCCCCTTCCAGTCGATCCCATCGTCCCTCTCTGGGGGGCTGCCGCCGTTCCGACCCCTCAGCCCACTCCCGTGGGGTTACTCGTCCTTCTTTGGAGGGCTACCGCCGCTCCGACCCCTCAGCCCACTCCCGGGAGTTAACTCGTTCAACCCACTGAACCCCTACTCCCTGAACAGATACAGCCAGCTCGGCTATTCCGCTTCGTATCCTTCGTTCAACGGCGGCTATTCCGCTCCGTTTCCATCGCTCTACGGCGGGATGTCGGGGTACGCTGCAGGCAGTTCTTACGGCCCTGGTGCCCAGGCGACGTACAATGCCCTCGGTCGGGCGCAGCGAGCGGGGGCGATGGAGACGAACCCGCCCGGTTCCCGACCCGGTGGCAACGAGCGAGCCATCGATTCACAAGGCCACCCCGCGCAGGATGCACCAGAGCTCGCCAAGGCGCTGGCGGCAACCGATGCATCGGCCGTGGCTTCGGGCGAATCGCTGAATCTCATCCTTGCGGCGGCAATCGCGGCCGAAGGAATGGGGGGAAAAGGCGAGCCGGCGTACCTTCCCCCCGATTTGCTCGATGCCGTCCGGTTTGCTGGATCGCCCAGCGCCGAGGCCCTCAATCTACTCCACCATCGCACGGCACTGGACCTCCCCACTACGTTCCAGGCCCCCGCGGTCGCCACTGCTGTTGCAGACCTGAAGCGATCCTTCGCTGGGGCCGTCACCCCGGTTCTGGCCGGGAAGCCGGCCGAAGCCGGAATGGTTGAGACCTTGGCGACTACCGTAACAGCGGCCCGAAGTGTTGTGGAGCCAGCGATCAAGAATCTGGACTTCGAGGACGCAACCTCAGTCCGGCAGATCCTGAACCAACTGGACGCGACGGCGGCACTGCTGAAAAAGCCGGGGACGACCGACCTGATCGACCCGAAGTGGCGGACCGAGGGCACGGACGTGGCCGATCTCGTCAAGTACATGACGAAGTACTCAATTCGTTTCGGCCCAGTCCAAAAGGGGCACGAGGATGCCTACCTCGCCCTCCATCGCGGGCTCGCTATCTACCTGTTAACCCTCATAGAAACGGCGCCGCAAAAGAAATGACTCTCCTTGCTCGCCCGCTCGCCAGGTCTTGATGGGTAATCGTTCACGGGGTAAACCTGCTCATCCGGACGCTTTCACCGCCAGGATGGCATCAACCGGGGCGTCTGTCCTCTGACCGTCGACAGACGCGAACCCGGCCCGCTTCAACAACTCGGTGTACTCGCCCAGAGTCCGCTCTCGTCCTTCTGTAACGAGGAGCATGTTCAGATCCTGCATCTGCGCCCAGGACGGCCCGGACCGATCATCGGCGATCAACTTCTCCGCAACAAGGACCGCCCCACCTACCGGAAGTCGGGCATAAATTCGCTGTAAGAGTGCCAGACACTGTTCCTCGGACCAGTCGTGCAAGATGCGGCCGAGGGCGACCAGATCGGCCTCCGGGAGTGAGTCGGTGAAGAAATCCCCACCCGTGAACTCGATCCGATTGGCCACCTCCGTCTCGCTGACAATCTCCCGGGCCAGTGGGATCACCCCGGGCAAATCGAACACGACCGCTCGCAAGTCCGGGTAGCGGCGACACGCCGCGACCGCCAGGTGCCCGGTCGCCCCACCGAGATCGACAAGTCGGCGGAATCGGGACAGATCGAACGCGGCCACCACTTCTGGCGACGAGATCACGCCGTATCCATGCATCCCCATCAGAAACTCTTTGCGGAGTTCATCGGTGTGGAAGAGGTTCGCGAAGATCGAACCCTCCCAGCCGAACGTTCGTTTCCAGCCGGGTGAGCCCTCCCGGATGCCCGATTCGAGGTCGCCCCAGAGTTTCCAGAGGATTTCGTTAGTGAATCGCAAGTAGCCTGTCAGGCGTCGGGGACTGGTCGCGGTCAGGTAGGCCGAGGCTGCGGGGGTGTTGGCGTAGCCAGCGGGGTCGCGGCGGAGCAACCCGAGTCCGACGCACGCATCCAGGAGGCGGGCGAGGGCGTCGGGGTTGGCTGCGAGTGTGGGGGCCAGAGCGTCGGCAGGTTTTGGCCCGGCCTCCAGGGCGTCGAAGACCCCGAGTGAGACGGCCGCGAACATCGTCTTCGATCGTCGGAACGCTGCGAGCAAGTCCAGGACGATGGAGGGGTCCGGGGGAGTCGGATCGGCGGACATGGTCGGGGCCTCGTGTCGAGGGGGTCGGTGGACTCAGGGTTGTCATACGGATGACGGCCCATTTCCGCATTTTGATGCCCCCTTTCTCACCTGCCCTGCGGGTCGTATCGTGTCGGCATCCCACCGAGGCCCCACCATGCCGAAGTTCCTCCGCCACATGGCATTCGTTCTCTTCACAGTCCTCGGAATCCCGGTTTTGATCGCCCTCCCGTTCCTGTTGTCCGGGTTCATCGGCCAGAGATGACGCACCTGAATGGCCCGCAGATGACGCAGATCTGCTAATGCAGATAAAATCTTGATCAAAACGAATTTGGTCTTATCTGGATTTCATCTGCGTCGAAGTCTGCGTCATCTTCGGGCCATTCTGATGCGTCATCTGCGAGTCATTCTGATAATGGCCCGAACCCATCCCTGAACCGCCATGCCCCTGCTTGCCGACACCCACGTGCATCTCCTTGCTGGCCTTGACGACGGCCCGCCGACGGAGGATGTCGCGCTGGCCATGTGCCGAATGCTCGTTTCTGAAGGTGTGGGGGCTGCCACCGCCCTCGCCCACCAGAACCCCAACTACCCCGACAACACCCCGGCCCGGATGCTCGCGGCTGCGGCAGCCCTTTCGGCGACGCTCGCGGCCAAGAAGATCCCGCTCGCGGTCTTCCCGACGGCGGAGGTGATGCTTTCGCCCAACCTCGTGGCCGATTGGGACGCTGGCCGCCTGCTCTCCGTGGGGAACCACCGGCAATGGCTTCTGGTGGAGATGCCGCATGGCGAATTCGTGGATGTCCTGCCCCTCGCCGAGGAACTGCGGCCTCGCGGGTTGAGGCTCATCATCGCGCATGCGGAACGGTATTTGCCGTTACTATATGATCACACGATGGTCTCGCAGTGGATCGCGGCCGGGTGCCTGATCCAGGTGACCGCACGCACAATCGCGGAGCCGTGGGACGATGAGATGGCAAAAGGGATCGAGGCGTGGGCACGAGGCGGGTTGATTCATCTGTTGGGCTCGGACGGTCACGGGATCGACCGTCGCCAACCGCTCTTGGCTGCTGGATACCGCCGACTGGCTAAGCTCGTAGGTCGATCGGCTGCCGCGCGGATCGGGTCAACCTGGGGCACTGCCATTCTTCGTGGTGAAACGGTGGATGTCCCTCCCCCGCACCCACCGGAGCGGAAGTGGTTCAGTCGGTGGTTCTGATCGAGAGTGAAGGCGGATGCCGATTCGTGGGATCAGTTCCCGTCCAGGGTCTCCGTTCGTGTTGCTGGCGCGGGTTTCGACCTGACAGCGAGCCAATACCGGGTGAGCGGGCCGATGCTGAGGCCCTGGACCAGGATCGAGAACACCACGACCACGTAGGTGAGCGTCAGAATGGCTTCCTGCTCCTGGTTCGGCTGGCCTTGGATTTGTGACGGAATTGAAAGGGCCAGGGCTACTGAGATACCTCCCCTCAGCCCGCCCCATGTCAGCACCCAGGTCGTGGCGCGGGGGAACACTCCACGCCGATTCATGACCGCAAGCGGGCCGGCTACCGACACCAACCGCGCGAACATCACTATTGGGATAGCGAGGAGGCTGATCAGTAAATATCGTCCGGTCAGTACCAGTACTTCCAGACCAATCAAAACGAAGAGGACGGTATTAAGCATTTCGTCGATCAGTTCCCAAAAATCGTCCAGGTGCTCAACCGTGGTCTCAGACATGGCATAAGTCCGGCCTTGGTTGCCGATCAACAGCCCGGCCACCACCATCGCGATCGGACCTGACATGTGCAAGGCATTGGTCAGGGCGTACCCGCCAGCCACCAAACCGAGCGTGAGGAGAATTTCGACCTGGTAGTTCTCCACTGTGCGGAGCAGCCGGTAAGTCACCCACCCGAGTGCGAATCCGAGGACAGCTCCACAGACCGCCTCCCACAAGAACAGCTCGACCAGGTGTCCTATGTCGAAACCGGCTTGCCCGGTGGCGACCTCCAATAGCCCGAGGAACACGACCATCCCAACCCCGTCGTTGAAGAGCGACTCACCGGCGACTGTAACCTCCATCTCCTTCGGCACTCCAGCCTGGCGGAGGATCGCCATGACTGCGATCGGGTCGGTCGGGGAGATGAGCGATCCGAACAACAGGCAGTCGATCGGCCGGGCTGGGAAGCCAGCCACATCAAGCAGAATCCAGGTTAACAACCCGACAATCATCGTGGAAAGGATGACACCGAAAGTTGACAGGATTGCAACCGGCCATTTCCGCGCGGCCAAATCGGACAGGTTGATGTGGAGGGCACCAGCAAACAGCATGAACCCAAGCATGCCCTGGAGAAACGTCTGTTGCAGATTGATCTGGTCGACCAGGCTACGGGCATGTTGCGCAATTGAGGGGACGGCAAGCCCGGTGAGGATGAGAAGAAGGGATGAGCCCAGGGTGAGGGCCGTGGCCCCGATCGCGGTCGGGAACTTGAGCAGGGTGTAATTCAGGTAACTAAACACGGCCGCCAGCACGATCAGGATGGCAGCCATCTCAAACACGGTCATCTTCACTCCGTCTTCAGCAGGGAGATCTACCTGACTGAGCATGACGCCATGCAGTGGCCTCGTGATAAGCTCGTCGAGATTCTCGGTTTGTCTTGCTGTTGAGCAAGTCTCATCCTTCAGCGGGGCTTTCGCCCTTCACGTTGGGCTGATCCCAGAAGCGCCCGGACAATGCGTTTGGCCCGAGAGGGCCGGCGAAGCGCTGCGATCACCCCAGCCAACTCCGCCGCCAGACGGGCCGTTTCCTCACGTGATTCGCGGAGTTCGTGCTCAACTGTGTGAAACCGTGCGTCAGCCTGGGCCACAAGTCGTGTGGAGATTTTTTCTTTGAGTTCGGGGATGGTCAGAGCCGTCACACAGGTTCCCTCGACCTGGAGCCGGTTCAAGGTCGACTGATCGAGATCGGCCAGCGAGATCGGACCGAGCACACGCGAGAAAGCGTAGAGATTCCCTCGATAGCACACCATGTCGTAGCCCCGGAATTCTCCCCTGATCGGCCGGTGAGCTGTGGGGAATGTGTCTTCAAGAGCGGCCACGTCGGCCAGGAACCGATCATCCTTTTCCCGCAAGAAGGCTCCAGGGACGGGCACTGCTAACACAGCGTCGGACGGGTTGAGGGTCGAGTCCCACTCGGGGGGCGGGCGCAGCTCATAGTGCTCGCGAAGAAACGCAATCAATTCCACGGTTCGATCCCGAAGGAGCCCCCGGAGGTTCGCGGCCAACGTGGGTGTGAGATCCCCCGTTGGGCCGACGAGGATCCGCTCTCGAACCGGGGAATCCGACAGATCCACGTCTGGGTCAACTCCAAGGAAGTCGAACACCTCGCGGAGCAACTCAGCCGGGCGGGTGGCGATCGATTCGTAGAAGCCGACGAAGAGTTGCTCAGCTGGGAATACGCTCGACCACCGTCGAAGCTGACCCAGGTAGTCCCCGCTGACCAGTGACCAATCGTGTGCGAAGTTGGCCTGCCATTGTTCCTCAGACGGCGCTGCGTGGGTGGGATCGGAGGTCGCGAAGTTGGCTTCGCAAAACTGATGGCTGTGGCGTGCGTGCGACCACGCCCGGGAGAGCGGATCCCGCATCAGGAAGACGAGCTTCAGATCGGGAAGGAGCTGGCGGATGAGTCGGATACGGTCGAGCGGGATCGCTGCGTAGGACGGTGACGCCTCACCGGCCAGGCGCGGTCCGGCTTCTGAGAAGTGGTCGCAGTACCAGCGGTAATCCAACCACTTGTAGAGCGAACTGAAATATCTGACCTCCTTCACCTGCGGTATGAAGATCTGAGGATGGTGACGCAAGTTCGTCGCCAGCCACGTCGACCCCGTTT
>PLDW01000067.1 GCA_003136315.1 Gemmataceae bacterium
GAAGCCTGTAGAGACCAATGCCCCAGGGGGGAGGGGTTGCTCGGCCGGTTTCTTGTTTTTTGTGTGTTTCCCTTTCATCCGCACGAGGGGGACATCGGCATCCAGGTCGAAGTGAGCGGGGGTGAGTTTGGCCAGTTCGCCGGAGCGGTAACCGGTGGAGACCGCCACGAGGTACAGGACGGCCCGGTCGGGACCAGTGAGGTAGCGGAAGGACTTCGCGCTCATGTCGGCCGTCTCGACGAGGAGGGCGAGTTCTTCGACCGATAACGCCCGCCGGTGGTGTTCGGTTTCCTGACTCGGGAGATCCATCCCGGCCAGTGAGTCAAAGTCGAGTAACTGCCGCTTCCGCCAGAGCCAGCGGGTGAAACTCCGGGCGTGCTTCCCGATGTATGCTGCGGTCGCCGCCCCCACCCCATCCTCGGCACCGACCAGGGACCACCCCATCCTCGGCACCGACCAGGGACCACACGAACACCTCGACCCGGGCCTCGAGATCATTCGCGTTGAGGTCGGCGAGGGTCGCGATCTTGCAACCGGTCAGTACCCGCCGGACGTGGCCGCCGACAGTCCGGGTGTGCTTCTCCGTCGCCTTCCGGCCGATCGTCGCCTCGAACTCGACTACCAGGGGGTCGAGGGATCGGCTGGCTTCCCCCTTCTCTGGCATCAGGGCTTGCCCACGCTCGGCCTTTGTGACCAAGTCAGCGAGCATCTTCTCTGCCACCCGCTTGTCGCTCGCCAGTGGGAACCGCTTCTTCCCCTGGCCCGGGATACCGGCCCCGTACCACTTCGCCGACTTCTCCCGGACCTTCTTTGCCCCAGGGGTTCCCTTCGGGACACGCGCACCCGAGGCATCGACAAAGTAGGTTTTCGACTGACGAACAAGATGAGCCATCGAGACGACTCCAAAAGTATTCACCATCCACACCCTCGGCCTGAACACACCAGCGACAACCCGCCAGGAGTTCCGGGCGTGTTACCATCGTCACTTCTTCACCGCTCCCTTGCTTTCCCCGCCCTTACGTCCTGCCCATCGGCCCTTCCCCGTGGGCGCTGGGCTTCGCTCGGGTTCGACCTCGGCCCCTGCGATCGGCGGAGCGACCGGAGACGGATGAGGCGTTGAAACCGGTGGCAACGGTGGAACCTCCGGCCGAAGCGGCGGGGGCGGGTTGTTCAGGTGTCTCCGAATGGCAATTTCCAGGTGAGTCCGGACTGATTCTTTCCGCTCCCGGCAGAACGCCCGGAACTCCTCAAGCAACGTGGCATCGAGTTCCGCCCCAAGCTGGGCGGTCCCCTTCGCTGGATTCGCTGGCATGTTCGTTTCCCTCCCTCCCAGAGTATATCTGAGAAGCTGGGGAAATCCTAGGGAAATCCTAGGGAATCCCTATTGAAGATTCCCTAGGGGAGCCCTATACTGATTCTGTCGATTGGTGGGACCACCCCAACGACGCGGCCCGGGAGTGCTGGTAACACTGCCCGGGCCACTTCCCAACCCTGGTCTGAGGGATGAGCGATGGCAGTTTTAACCCTGGAACAATGGACGGCCAAGACGACACGGCGGGAGCGTGGCATCCGGCGGGCCATGCTGAATAGGGTGGATGAGGTGAACGTCTACGCGGGGGACATCCTCGGGTTCGTGATCGTCTCGAAGAAGGTTGCCCGGAAGCTTCTGAAGAAACACGGGTCGAAGGTGACGGTTCGGGAGGTTGAGGAGTTCGGAATGATGATGATTGAGCCGGTTCCCTTCTGAGCAACCCAACCGCCTGGGGGAACGCTCCCCCGGGCCGAGGTCGTCGGGGGGATCATGGGATCATGGCATTTCCTGGGGTCGTCCCGAACCTGCGGAGCCCTCCGGCGACCCGCCACCGCCTCGGCGCACACCCGCCGAAGCTCCACCAGCAGGTTCCCGCGAATCTGGCACGAGACGGCGTCCGTTAGGGAACCTGCGGGACAACGATCTGGTGTCCGTCGCCGTCGGTGAACGGGGTGTCGTTTACCCAATTATTCAGATCCTCGGAGTTCCCGCCGCCGCGTGTCAGCAGGTCGTCGAACTGGCTGTTCCAGAGAGCCTGGTTCGTCGAGTTGTTGCCGAACTCGGTGGAGATTTCGTAGGCGCCACCTTGTCCTTCCAGGGCTCGCAGACGGGGCAGCAAGGTGTCGAACCACCAAGCCCGTGCCGTGGTATAGCCCATCGCGGGAGCCCGGTCCCAGAACTCGCGGTAAACGAGAGCGTGGATGTTGAAGTGGCCCTGCTCGTGCTGGAGCACAAGGTCGGGTTCGTGGCCCGCCTGAACCCAGGCACTGAGAACCTCCGACCGATCATGGTCGATGTCCAAGTCCATCACGAGTCCGGTTGGCGGCCAGTCCCACGCGTCGGTCGTTGGGAACTCGGTTGTAGCGGTCCAACTCCCGCCACGGCCGTTGGAGATGGAGGGAACCTTCTTGTACTCGTCCCAACTCAGAACGTGGTAAAAGTCAGGGGACGGCGAAAGCATGTACGGCTCCTTGGTTCTTGCCTGTGCCGAGCAAGGGGTCGTTGCCGAACAACACACGCAGCAGCCTGTCAGGAGAGGCTGGGCACGCGCCACTGGCGGAGTGGCCAGTCTGCTGAAGCAACTGGGTCGGACCTACGCGCCCTCCTCCGGAAAGAAGTCGTTAGTCAGGTAGAGGCTACCGCGCCAGAAAGTGGCTGGGGTGTCGGGATTGTTCGGGTCGAGGAGGTTGTTGGGGTTGATGACCAAACCCACCCCGAGCCGTTTGGCGTTAGGGTCCGTCATAATAGAGTAGTGATTGTAAGTCCCCGCAGGTGGAGGACCCTCCATGAACATTAGCGCGAGAATCCGGTCGATCTGCTCGTTCACGTTCATGGCAGGTGGCTGTCCGTTAAACACTTGGCCGAGCGGCCAGCCATAGATGTAGCTCTGGTTCTCATAGACGCTGGGGATGGGGTTTTTCCGGTTGTGGCTGTGCTGCGTGTGGTTCGCCAGCAATTCCTGGCTACCCTGGCCAGCGTAGGCAGAGAGCTGCGGATCGAGCTGCAAGGGCGATGCACCGACCAAGCTACGGTAGTGGTTCACTTGGTCCAGATTGTGCTCGATATTCTCGGCAGTAATCATGAATGACATCAGGATCTCCAGGGGCGAACTTGAACTAGAGCTCGCAGCCTAACAGCTCGTTGATAAAGTTGACTCAGTCCGCTGTCGCATGCGAAAAATCGCTTGACATCGGTGATCGAACTGCCCTTCAGCGGGCTTTTTCAACCAGCTGCTACCTTGAATCTCTCCTTTCACGCTGTAATATCCAATACGCCGTGAAGGTCTTTGCTGTACTTGGAGGAGTATGACACTATCCATGTCGCATTGATTGGCACAGGAATCTGTCGGGAAATTTGCCCTGGTGGGATATCGCCGTGTCGAAATTCAAATCCGGGTCACCGCCGGTAGCGGTGGCCGTCAGAAGTTCTCCCGTCAGGTTCTTCCACACCACAATATCCCCCTCCCCTAACAGATTGGCTAT
Source organism: Gemmataceae bacterium (assembly GCA_003136315.1). GTDB lineage: Bacteria > Planctomycetota > Planctomycetia > Gemmatales > Gemmataceae > Urbifossiella. Next base: position 3,514 of record PLDW01000067.1, read on the forward strand.
GCGGTATATATTGGTTACCTTGGATGGTGATCATAACCTCAGCCATTATCGACTCCTTATTGCAGATGTTACCACACCGCGACCTGTGAAAACCGCAGCCATTTCTATCATTCATTTCAGTTGAAGTACAGATCCACAGTGGTGACGTCCGCCATATTATCCACCACTTGGACATGTTCGCCACAAGACAGAGGTGAGAGAGCGAGTTGCCCCGGAGACGGATTCTCCTCCTGCCATACTACTGTCTGTTGAGAGTTGCGTGTTCGTCCCACCAGTGATTTAATGATGATGTTGCTCCACCTCATTTTGTTCGGTCCATTTGGGGGCGCTTTGGGATAGTGCCCACAGTTGCTCCAATCCGCAACTTCCAACGTTAGAAAACAAGTGTTAAACTTCAAGTTAATTCTGCTAAGGTGAAGCGATGTGCCTGGTATAACTTTACCGTGCTGCCGGAATTCGCACTGGTAATCGTAGTAAATATCCGTTTCTGGAGTAGGAGACATTTCCGTGTCATAATTGCGAAACATTACGGCAGTCAAGATGTCCCCGGCACGTACCGGGATGGCCGGTGTTTGAAATCCGGATGGGGTAGCATAGAAGGCCTGACTCCATACATACGCTCTGGGGCTGTGTCGGGTCCTGGTCTCCATGCTGGTAATACCAACTCGAAATAGACCACAAGGGTCCACCACCGGAATGCGATTTGCCCCATGTTAACACTGGCTGAAGAAGGCCGCCATTGCCCTCTGTCTGAGGGTCAGGCCAGAATTCAAGTCCCGGCCACAACATAATTTGCTGATTCTCTTGGAGCGAAGGCTCTGGTGGCACCTCAAAAGTGACTTCAAAGTAATCGACAAGATCGGGTGCCCAATACTTCGTATTGACGACCCAGCCCGAAAAAGTGGGGACCAGATTGTTCATAGTGTCTCCTTCTCCCGAACAGCGAAGTTCAGCGACGCGCGGACCAGTAAAGGGTCCGCCCCTGTGCGCTCGAAACGCGTCCGCACTCCCCGGAAGCAATCACGGCGAGTGTCTGCGGGGCATCTACTCGACCGACCCCACCGCGTAGATGATTGTGATGGGACAACTACCCCGCCGTCAAGCGAATTGCCGAGGAGCTCCGGTCGAGTGGTCAGGCCAGGCCAGCGGTCGGCGGGTTCAGGATCACCAGCGCCAACACATCCGGAAGCTTCGACTTCTTCACCTTCGCAAGGGTCCGGGCAGCGCTCATCAGGGTCCGATTTGCCATCTCGATCCGCTTCGTGTGGAACTCCGCCTCTTTCTAACACCCATCGGGGCTTCCAGGTCGGGGACCAACTCAAGCCGCCCGCACCGGTCGCCGACACCCCACCCGCATGATTGTGACCGTCTGGACCGGTCAAGCCGAGGGTAGGGGTTGCGTGAGGTCTGAGTTATCTTCGCGTTCGTCAACTGGAGCGATCTCTCTCGGGGTAAGCGGTAAACTTCCCCACAACTTCGAGCCAGCGGTCTTGCTAACCGCCCAAGGCTCCGGGGAACGGCGAGGGTTCTCGCATCCCCTCACCCGACCCCGGAGTCGGCTCGTTGCAGATGCGAGGTTTGATCATGTCCAAGTGCCCGGTCGAGCCGGAGCAGGTCGCTGCCGCCATGCTCAAATTTGTCGACCTCCTGGAAAGATCCGGCCGGATATCCAAGCCCGTGCGTCGCCTTGAGGACTGGCAAGATCCGTCCGAGGACTGGCCAGAGGAGGAACTCCGTGAATCATTCTTCGACCTCGAATCCGCATTGAACCCAGAACGCCGACCCTACGATGATCGTAACCGTGTCGGGCAGATTCTGGCATGGGCTGCGGAAACGGTGAGGCTTGAGAATGATGTGAGATGTGAGCAGGATGCAGAATTGGTCGACCGTGAGCAGGCGGCATCTTATCCGATCGCTGGGCTCGCCGTGGGGGTGGACACAATCCTCCGGTGGTGGGGGTTGGAGAAGATCACGGGTGAGTCCCAATGGTCGGTCGGCGGAATCGGCACCTTGCCGTTGGGGAGTGGGCCGCACCTGGAGAAACCGTCCGGGTCGCCACCGGCGATCCCGCAACTCATGGCCGAGCAAATGCGGGCTGCGGGAACGGCGCTGACGAAAAAGGCCACCGTTCAGTGGCCGTGGCCCCCGCGGAGCACCGAACCGGTTACCGGGGCGACTGCCGACCGAGCGCAGCGGGTCGCGGGTAACACGCTGATGCTCGTTCACCACCTAATCGAAGACTTAAGCCAGCGCCCGGAAACGGACCCGCACGCGGATGGGATTCTCTTCTACCACTTCCAACTGTTGCGAGATGCGGCGGGGACAATCCCTGGCCGGGGGTGGGAGCCTGTCTACCCCCCAATGCGTTTCAGGCTTTCGGGGTCTCGGCCTGCTGTGGTCACCAGGCGGTCATCAAGCTTGTGCAGATTGTTGAGCAGTTATTTCGCGATGCGGCGTATACGGCAGCCGACTCGCGATGGGGCAACGGCCCAAGGTGTAGTCTGGTCCCCCTTGCGTGGGTGCCAGAGGCCCGCCCACTGCTATGGGAGAGTGTCCAGGCGCGGGGTGAGTTCAATCTTGGTCACTGGCTGTCCCAGGTTGAGTCCGAGGCGGCTCGGCTCAAGTTGCAGGATTCGAGGCAAGGGCAAATCCAGCCGATCGTGGTGCCCACCGGTAAAAAACCCCGACGACACCCCAGCGCCCCATCGCCTGCATTGCTGGAGGATATCCTGACCATGTTCAAACTGGTGGGGATACCTTTGACCGTGCCAGAACTCCGGGAAGAGTTTTGGAAGCGGCTCAAGAAGCCAAGGAATTTCGGCGGAAAATTCTCCGCCCAACTCCCCTGGATGGTTCGTAACGGCTATCTGAAACGGGTCAGTGGCGAAGGCTATTGGCTGGCTCGGGAAGGGGCAATTCCCGCCTGACGGTCACGTGACCGTCACACACGGTCACACCTAGGGGGTGTACAGTTTCGTCGGCATCACAGGCCGCGCGAGCTGACACCATGAAGGCTACGAGCCTGCCCATCGTTCTCCCCGACGCGAACGCGATCCGGGCCAGAATCGACGAACTCGATTATGAGCGGAAACTCCTCCGCCAACTCCTGACAACCGTATTCCGGATCGAGGCTCGCCGCCCCCAAACGGCCCCGCCAATTCTCGCCACCGCGTCTCCTCCCACACAACAGCGGGAGGTGGCTTCATGTCTCCTGAATCATCGATCGAGCCGCAGGTTGCCCTCAACGACCAGCAGATGGCCGCGCTGGTCGCTGCCGTGGTCCTCGCCTTGAAGGGTCAACTCGGCCCCACGCCTCAGTCTTTCGACCAGGCCGGCGCGATTGCCTACGTCGGTATCCCACGGTCAACATGGTTCCGGCTCCGCTCCTCGGGCAAGCTCCCCGATCCGCGGGACGTACCGGGGTCCGGCCCGCGTTGGCTCAAACGAGATCTTGATCATTGGCTGGAGAAGCTGAAGCCGCGACGACGGAAGGCGAAGCGAGAAGTGGTGGAGGCCTGAAAAACCTTGCCCTGTTGCCGCCGGAACAGGGTCGTGAACGAGCATCGACGGTAAGTATCAACCACAAACACCGAGATGATTACCCACAATTCCCCACAGGGCAAGACACCAGCGATTGGGGGGGCATGGCGCACCCGGGCCGAGGAACTGGCTGGGTGGACGATGGCCCGCATGGTCAATCGTAACGATCGCTGCGGTGGCTCCTACGTGGACAAGGAAGACGGGCTAACCAAGCGGACGACACGGCCGAGTAAAGGTGCTCAACCGGGCTATGTGAGCCTCCAGTTGCTTGCGCGACACTTTCGGGCGACGGTAACCGCAGATGTCATCGGCCTTCACGCGCTCGGCACCGACAGCACCGGGCGATGGTTGGGGATCGACATTGACGCCCACGAGGGAGAGACGGCCGACCCCGAAGAGAATCGCCGGCTTGCCCTCGACCTGTACGCCGACCTGGTCGGGTTCGGGTTTGGCCCACTGCTGTACGAATCGAACGGCACCGGGGGGTATCACCTCCTCACTCTGTTCGATGAACCGGTCGGCGGCCCACTTCTCTTTACGTTTGGCCAATGGCTCGTGCGCGACTACGGCCAGTACGGGATGACCAGCGCCCCCGAGGTGTTCCCCAAACAACGGCGGCTGGATAGCAACACCGAGTTCGGCAACTGGCTCCGCGTGATCGGCCGGCACCACAAACGGGAGTTTTGGCCGAGGGTATGGAACGGCTCGAACTGGCTGGCCGACGAGGCTGCGGTTGAGCACGTCTTGAGCCTCACCGGAGACTCACCAGCCCAGATCCCGGAGTCCGCTATCGAATACGACCCAGACCCACTGCCAGCCCCAAAAAAAGAGACTCCCAAGCAACGATCAGGAACGCCCGGAGTATCGATCTTCGATGCGTTCAACCGGGAGCAGACGGCCGAGGATGTGGCAAGCCTCCTGGAGCGGGCAAAGTGGCAGCGGGTCAAGGAAGGGAAAGACGTCTGGACGTTCAAGCGTGTTGGCAGCGCGAATGATCAAAACGGAAATCTGAAACGCTTCAATGACGTGTGGATTTTCTACGGGTTCAGCCCCAACACAATGATCCCAGCCGGTCAGGGCTTGAACCCTGCCCAACTCAGGGCCGAAGTAGAGTCCGGCGGACACGACACCCGGCACATGAGCGCTCTTGCGCTGCGGTTGGAGCAGGAAGGGTTCGTCGGTCCGCCTCCGGTTGCCCGAACCCAGACTTCGGCAGATCGCACAACCTCAGCACCGGTGAAAACCGACGACGCCAATCCGACGATAGCCGGGGGCGTGGTTCCCCCCGACGCAGCCGATCCGCTCCCAGGCCCGGACGATGACAAGCCCCCGGTGAAGTTGTCCGACCTCGGAAACGCCTACCGGTTCCGTCTCGATCATCTAGAGACGGTCCGATTTGTTGACGCCTGGAACTTCTGGCTGATCTGGGACGGGTGTCGATGGGCTCAGGATCGATCGCGGCTGGTCGAGCAATTCGCCAAGCGCACCGCTGCGGAGATGTACGTGGAAGCCGCGGCAGAGGAGAGGGACGCTCTCGCCAGCATTGGCACCAACTTGGAAGATGATTCGCCAGCGAAGAAAGCCGCACAACAAAGGGCACACCACGCAGCGGCGAAGGTCGCGTGGGCGAGAAAATCCCATCAGGCCAAGGGCATCCGGGACATGCTCGCGATGGCGAAATCGGAGCCCGGGATTCGGCAGATTCCGGAGGTGTTCGATACGCACCACTGGTCGCTGAACACCCCCAGCGGAACCGTGGACCTGAAGACCGGAACAGTCCGCCCCCATCGGCGGGAGGACAATCTTACCAAGCTCTGCCCAACAGCGTACAACCCTGCCGCTACCTGCCCAACGTGGGAGAAGTTCCTCGTCGCGGTGTTCGATGGAGACAGGGAGTTGATCGGGTTCCTCCAACGGCTTTTCGGGTATGCGATCACCGGGTCCACTTCGGAACACATCCTCGCCGTTTTCTGGGGCGACGGGAGCAACGGGAAGTCAACCCTCCTGGAAACTCTGATGGAGGTGATGGGGCCGGATTACGCGATGAAGGCCCCGCAGAACATGCTTATGGCCCGGGACCACGAAGCCCACCCGACCGAGCGGGCCGACCTCCAAGGTAAACGCCTCGTGGCAGCAGTCGAGACCGAAGACGGGAGACGGCTGGCAGAATCACTGCTCAAGGAACTGACCGGGGGGGACACGATTCGAGCCCGGCGGATGAAGCAGGACTTCTTTCAGTTTGCTCCGACACACAAGCTAATACTCTGAACAAACCACAAGCCACAAGTCCGCGGGTCCGACAACGGGACGTGGCGACGCCTGCGGTTGGTGCCGTTCCTCGCAAGGTTCTGGAACCCCGATGAACCGGCTCTACCGGGCGAGGTCCGGCCGGATCACCTGAAGGCCGACAAGGGCATGAAGGATCGGCTGAAGGCCGAGGGAGAAGGGATTCTCGCATGGATGGTACGTGGGTGCCTGGAGTGGCAAGCCAAGGGGCTGGGGCTCCCGAAAATTGTGGCCGAAGCGACCTCTCAATACCGGGCGGAGGAGAACATCCTCGGCCGGTTCATCAGTGAACGATGTGAGTTGGATAAACAGTTTCAGGTGCGTTCAGACCCGCTATACAGCGCGTTCAAGGATTGGTGCCAGTTTGCCGGGATTCAGGACATTCCGTCCTCGCGATCATTTGGCACCATGATGACGCATGCAGAGTACGAGCGGAAACACAGCGGGGGGACTTGGTACGTCGGGCTTCGACTCTTGAGTGCGGGATTCGACGAATAAAGCTCCAAAGCTCGGCAGTGGAACCTTGGAACCTTGAGAGGCAATTTCCCGGTTAATTCTGATCCTGCGCGCACGCGAAGCGGTCAACCGGAAAATGGGTCGTCAAGGTTCCAAGGTTCCAATGCAGAATATTAGAATCTGATGGTTTAGGGTATCTTCGGCGTTTATCTGGGGGCTCGGCGATCGGCGGAACGGCGACTGGCTCATCCTTCTCGTCGGGCAACAGCCGCGGCGAGTGCGATGAACGACGAGCAGGACACCACCAAGCCGACGCCTTCGATCCCCGCCAATGCCTGGTTCTGGTGATCGTCCCCCTTGCGTCCGACGTTCCCGACGCCATTCGGATGAAGCGATGGCTCAAGGCCGGGCTGAGAGCACATAGGCTGCGCTGTCTCCGCGCAGGAGATCCACTGGCGACCCCTGTGGTGGTGTCCCCGGTCAAGAAGCCCCGCCCAAGCGCCAGGGCGCGTCAGGAGCCACGATCGGAACCCCGGAGGGAAAGCCCCCACCGGGGGTGCGGTCTCTCTCCTGCGCATGATCTAGCGGCGTTTTCGCCGCTTCCAACCGAAACAGGCTCTGGGTAGTTCTACTGTAGTCGATCGGG